>NZ_CP135529.1:1935000-2257500 GCF_032401055.1 Tardiphaga sp. 709
GGCGTGCTGTCGGCTGACTACCGCAAGGACGGCGCGGACTCCCAGTGGAAGGACGACCCGGGCATGAAGAAATGGTCGGCCTTCATCGACAAATACATGCCGGGTGCCGACCGCACCGACAACAGCCTCGTCTACGGTTATGGCGCCGCGCAGACGCTGGTGAAGGTGCTGGAGATGTGCGGCGACAACCTGTCCCGCGAGAATGTCATGAAGCAGGCGGCAAGCCTGAAAGACTTCGCGCCAGACACGCTGCTGCCGGGCATCACCATATCCACCTCGGCCACCGACTATGCACCGATCGCGCAGTTGCGGATGATGCGCTTCAAGGGCGACAAGTGGGAGCTGTTCGGCGACGTGATCAATGCCGACACGACTGCGGCGGACTAGTACCCGCAGCACTTTGCACTGCACCACTAGAACAACGGAGCCCCTGCGATTTGGTCGCAGGGGCTTATTCTTGTGACTGGCGCATCAGGGGTATTCAATGCGGACAGGAGTCGCAGAACTCCACCAAAGACCTGGGAAGAAATGATCACGGAGATCCATGATGCTCGCACGATCCATGCGCCTTGCAGCACTGCCTGCTGCTATGACGCTTCTGGCCGCCAGTGTGTCCGGCGCGCTCGCGCAGAAGAAATACGACACCGGCGCCACCGATACTGAAATCAAGATCGGCAACATCATCCCTTATAGCGGCCCCGCGTCTGCCTATGGAACGATCGGCAAGACCGAGACCGCCTATTTCAACATGATCAACGCACAAGGTGGCATCAACGGACGCAAGATCAACTTCATCAGTTACGACGACGCCTATTCGCCGCCGAAAGCCGTGGAGCAGGTGCGAAGGCTGGTCGAATCCGACGAGGTGCTGGTGGTGTTCAATCCACTCGGCACGCCGTCCAATACCGCGATCCAGAAATATCTGAACGGCAAGAAAGTGCCGCAGCTCTTCGTCGCCACCGGCGCCACCAAATGGAACGATCCAAAGAACTTCCCCTGGACGATCGGCTGGCAACCCTCCTATCAGAGCGAAGCACAGATCTATGCGAAGTATCTTCTGAAGGAGAAGCCGAACGCGAAAATCGGCGTGCTTTACCAGAACGACGATTTCGGCAAGGACTATCTGAAGGGCTTCAAGGACGGCCTCGGCGACAAGGCAGCATCGATGATCACCATCGAGGATAGCTACGAGATCGCCGAACCGACCATCGACACCCATGTGGTGAAGCTGAAAGCTGCGAACCCCGACGTACTGATGATCTTCACGACGCCAAAATTCGCGGCACAGACTATCAAGAAGACCGCCGAGCTTGGCTGGAAGCCGTTGCAGATCCTCGCCAATGTCAGCGTCTCCGTGGGAGCGGTGATGCAGCCCGCCGGCTTCGACAATGCGCAGGGCGTACTGTCGGCCTCCTACACCAAGGACGGCACCGATTCACAATGGAAGGACGATCCCGGCATGAAGAAGTGGAACGTGTTCCTCGACAAATACATGCCGGACGCCAACAAAGCGGATTCGAGCACGGTCTATGGCTATGGTGCTGCGCAGACGCTGGTCAAGGTGCTGCAGATGTGCGGCGACGACCTGACCCGGGCGAATGTCATGAAGCAGACCGCCAACCTGAAGGACTTTACCCCCGACACGCTGCTGCCGGGCATCACCATCAATACCTCGCCCACCGATTTCGCGCCGATCTCGCAATTGCAGATGCAGCGCTTCAAGGGCGACAAATGGGAGCGCTTCGGCGAGATCTTCAGCGCCGACGCCGTCACGCAATAACTCTGCAGCGCCTGCAGCTCTGCTGCATCAGCGAACACGAATTATACCGCTCTCGCGACCACGTCGCGGGGGCTTTTTCTTGCTGGCGATCCCGCGCGGGTGTTGAATGTCGTCAGGAGCCGCAGAGCTCCACGTCAAGAAACATGACACATCACAATTGATCAGGGAGATCAGAAATGCCCGCAATGCACTTGCGTTTGGCCACGTTTCCAGCCGCCTATTTGGCTGGCTTGGCTTTGCTCGCCGCGTCCGCCACCGGCGCGCTCGCCCAGAAAAAATACGACACCGGCGCCTCGGATACCGAAATCAAGATCGGCAACATCATGCCCTATAGCGGACCCGCCTCCGCCTATGGCGTGATCGGAAAAACCGAGGAAGCCTACTTCAAGAAGATCAATGCTGCTGGCGGCATCAACGGCCGCAAGATCAACTTCATCAGTTATGACGACGCCTATTCGCCGCCAAAGACCGTCGAGCAGGCGCGCAAGCTGGTGGAATCGGACGAAGTTCTGCTGGTGTTCAACTCGCTGGGCACACCGCCGAACTCGGCAATCCAGAAATACATGAACAGCAAGAAGGTGCCGCAATTGTTCGTGGCCACCGGCGCCACCAAGTGGAACGACCCGAAGGACTTCCCCTGGACCATGGGCTGGCAGCCCAACTACCAGAGCGAGACGCAGATCTATGCGAAATATCTTTTGAAGGAAAAGCCCGGCGCGAAGATTGCCGTCCTTTACCAGAACGATGACTACGGCAAGGACTACCTCAAAGGTCTGAAGGACGGCCTTGGCGCAAAGGCCGCTTCGATGATCGTGGTGGAGGAGAGCTACGAGACCTCCGAGCCGACCATCGACAATCACATCGTCAAGCTGAAGTCGTTGAACGCCGACGTGTTCGTCAACATCACGACGCCGAAATTTGCGGCGCAGGCTATCAAAAAGGCCGCCGAGATCGGCTGGAAACCGATGCACTTCCTCAACAACGTGTCCAACTCGATCGGCAGCGTGATGAAGCCGGCCGGCTTCGAAAACTCGCAGGACATTATTTCCGCTGCGTATCTGAAGGACGTGGCGGACACCCAGTGGAATAACGACCCCGGCATGAAGGAGTTTCTCGCCTTCCTCGACAAGGATTTTCCGGAAGGCAACAAGCTCGATGGATTGATCGTCACCGGTTACGGGGTCGCCCAGACGCTGGTTGAGGTTCTCAAGAAGTGCGGTGACAACCTGACCCGCGAAAACGTCATGAAGCAGGCGGCCAGCCTGAAGGACTTCCGAACCGAGGTGCTGCTGCCCGGCATCAAGATCAACACATCTGCGACCGACTTTGCGCCGATCAGCCAGCTTCAGCTGATGCGTTTCAAAGGCGATAAATGGGAGCTGTTCGGCGAGGTCATTAGCGCTGATGTAGGCGGCTGATCGCCCTCATTCCACATAACGGAAAATACGTGAGGCCCGCGTCAAAAACAGCGCGGGCCTTATTGCGTTTTTGGTCGCTTTCCATTTGAGCCATTGTGCAATCGCGGTATGACTATCTCGCAGGCGCAAAAGAGCCTGCAGAACAAGAAAATCTCGCCTTGCAAGCAAGGGAAGGAACTCAAATGTCTGCCACGTCCGCGCGGCTATTGTCGCTCTCGGCCGCGACCATGTTACTCGCCATTTCCTCGACCCACGTCCTCGCCCAAAAGAAATACGACACCGGCGCCAGCGACACCGAAATCAAGCTCGGCAACATCGTGCCCTATAGCGGACCGGCCTCGGCCTATGGCGCCGTCGGCAAGACACAGGCCGGCTATTTCAAGATGATCAACGACAAGGGTGGCATCAACGGCCGCATGATCAACTACATCTCCTACGATGACGCCTATTCGCCACCGAAGGCTGTCGAGCAGACCCGCAAGCTCGTCGAGTCCGACGAAGTGCTCTTGATGTTCTCGGCGCTCGGCACGCCGTCCAATACGGCGATCCAGAAATATCTCAACGCCAAGAAGGTGCCGCAACTGTTTCTGGCCACTGGCGCCACCAAATGGGCCGATCCGAAGAACTTCCCCTGGACCATGGGCTGGCTGCCCAGCTACCAGAGCGAAGGCCGCATCTATGCCAAGTACCTTTTGAAGGAAAAGGCCGGCGCCAAGATCGGCGTGCTCTACCAGAATGACGACTTCGGCAAGGACTATCTGAAGGGCGTCAAGGACGGCCTCGGCGACAAGGCATCTTCGATTGTGATCGAGGAGAGCTATGAGCTGACCGAGCCGACTGTGGATTCCCACATCGTCAAGATGAAGTCGCTTAATCCCGACGTTGTCATCATCTTCGCAACGCCGAAGTTTGCCGCGCAGACCATCAAGAAGGTCGCCGAACTCGGCTGGAAGCCGACCATGATCGTGCCGGGCGTCAGCGTCTCCATCGGTCAGGTGCTGCGTCCCGCAGGCTTCGAGAACGCGCAGGGCTTGCTCTCCGCGCATTACTCCAAGGACGCCACCGACCCGCAGTGGAAGGACGATCCGGGCATCAAGGCCTACCGTGAGTTCCTGGCCAAATATGTCCCGGACGGCAACCCGGCCGACAGTTCGCTGATGTCCGGCTACAACATCGCCGAGACCATGGCGATCCTGCTCAAACAGTGCGGCGACGATCTCACCCGCGCCAATGTGATGAAGCAGGCGGCGAACCTGCAAGACGTCCAGCAGTCGACGCTGCTCCCGGGCGTGAAAGTCAATACCTCGCCAACCGACTTCTCGCCCATCGAGCAGATGCAGCTGATGCGTTTCGAGGGCGAGAACTGGAAACTGTTCGGCGACGTGTTGACCGGTGAACTCGGCGAAAGCGGCAAGGGCGGTTAGCTCTTACTTCCCCTCTCCCCCAGCGCAGCGAAGCTGCGCGCCGCGGGAGAGGGTGCCTGAGTGAAGCGAAGGCGAGAGAGGGCTCCTTGCTTCTTAAGCGAAGCCCCCTCTCCCACCAGCCGCGGCTGCGCCGCGTCCGGGGGCGAGGAGAAGCGCTTGCCGCCTCCCTCAATGAGCGGCATAACCCCGGGCATGACCGATAAACGCCCCCTGCTCCGCGCAATTTTCGATGCCGCAGTTGCTGCGGCCCATCCCGATGTCATCCTCAGCGCCCACCTGCCGGCGCCGCCGAAGGGCCGCATCATCTGCCTCGCCGCCGGCAAGGGAGCCGCCGCCATGGCTGCCGCCGCGGAAAAGCACTATCTCGACACGCTGAAACTCGATCCCGCGCGCCTCACCGGCATCGCCACCACGCGCCATGGCCATGACGTGCCGACACGGCGCATCCGTGTGGTTGAGGCCGGCCATCCCGTGCCCGATGAAGCGGGCCTCAAGGGTGCCGACGACAGCCTCAAACTCGCAGCGGAAGCCACCGCGGACGACCTCCTGCTGGTCTTGATCTCCGGCGGCGGCTCCGCCAACTGGACCGCGCCAGTGGCGGGCATCACCTTCCAGCAGAAGCAGCAGCTCAACCGCGCGCTGCTGCGCTCTGGCGCCGTGATCGGCGAGATCAACACGGTGCGCAAGCATCTCTCACGCATCAAGGGCGGCCGCCTCGCCCGCGCCGGCCAGAAGGCGGAGATCGTCGCGCTGGCGATTTCCGACGTGCCGCATGACGATCCCGCGGTGATCGCATCGGGACCGACGGTGCCGGATACAACAACGCTGGCCGATGCGCGCGCCATCATCGCGAAGTTCAATCTCACCATCGACGATGCGGTGCGTGCGGCCCTCAACGACGAAGGCAATGAAAGCGTGAAGCCGGATGACGCGGCGTTCGCGCGCGCACGCTTTGAGCTGATCGCACGTCCGCGCGAGTCGCTGGATGCCGCGATCAAGGTGGCGAAAGATGCAGGCTATGAGATCATCGATCTCGGCGCCGATCTCGAAGGCGAAGCGCGCGAGGTTGCCGCCAAGCATGCGAAGCTGGCGCTTAAGGCCAAGGCCGACGGCAAGAAGCTCGCCATCCTCTCCGGCGGCGAACTCACGGTGACCGTCACTGGCAACGGCCGCGGCGGCCCGAACCAGGAATACGCGTTGGCGCTAGCGGATGCTTTCAAGGATACGACAGGCATTGTCGCGCTCGCCGGAGATACCGACGGCGCCGATGGCGGCGCCGGCAGCGCCAGCGATCCCGCCGGCGCGATCATCGATGCACGTACGTTCGAGGCCATGCGCGCGCAGAAGCTCGATGCGAAGGCAACGCTGGCGAATAACGACGCGACGACGTTCTTCACCGCGACAGGCGATCTGCTGCAGACCGGGCCGACGCTGACCAATGTGAATGATATCAGAGTAATTTTAGTGGACTAACCACACACTGTCATTCCGGGGCACGGGGCGCTACTTGGCGCTCGCGAACCTCAGCCACTCCGTTTGGAGTGGCGGGGAATCCAGGAGTGATGAACATGTCGAGGTTCTGGGCTCGGTCCCTCGCCTGCGGCGCCGGTCCGCCCCGGAATGACGGGTGTTTGGCTAAAACTCTCTAGCAATCTTCGCCATCATCCCCAGCAGCGCTTTGTGCTCGGCCGGCCCCAGCACCTCGATCAGCCGCGCTTCATGCCGCGTCGCCACCAGCTTCTTGGCGCGGGCCAGCGTGGCACGCCCCTTGTCGGTGAGCATCAGCACATGCGAGCGGCGGTCGCTCGGCGAGCGCATCCGCGTCAGCAAGTCGCGGCTCTCCAGAGCGTCAAGCAGCGAAACGAAATTCGGACGGAGAATACCGAGCGTATTGGCGATTTCGGTCTGGTTACGACCCGGGTTCTTATCCAGCAGCAGCAGGACTGAGAATTGCGCCGGCGTCAGCTGCAGCGGCGCCATGCAGCGCAGGAAGTCTTCAAACACCTTCAACTGCGCGCGTTTCAGCGAATAGCCCAGCAGTTCGGACAGTTCGCCGAGCTGCAGCGCACCGCCCTCCTCGTCGAACCCGACGGGCGCAACCTGCTTGGCTTGATCCTGAGACGTCATCTTTGAAACAGTCATCGCTCGCTTTCCGCGATACCCGGCGGCTTGAATGAAACACCCGGTCGACGTGCGACAGGCCTTGAGATTATGTTCAATAATCGTTATGAAGTATATCAAATAGACGGCGGGTTTCAACCGCCATTGTTGATCGTCCCGCGCCTGTGGTATCCGGCGCGCCAGACAGTGTGGGGGAGCGCGCGGCTTTGAATACGACGATTTTGCTGTTCCTTTTGCAGGACGGCATCACCAATGGCGCGATCTATGCGCTGCTCGGGCTGGCCCTGGTGCTGGTCTTTGCGGTTACACGCATCATCCTGATCCCCCAGGGCGAATTCATCACTTTTGGTGCGCTGACCTATGCCAGCCTCTCGGCCGGCCAGATGCCGGGCACCATCAAGCTCGCCGTCGCCATGGGCGTCGTGGCCTTTGCCTTCGATCTCTTCACCTTCCGCAAGGCGCTCCATGCCAAGCGCGTACTGCGCTCGATTGCGGTCAATATCGTGTTCCCGCTGGCGATCTGGGGCGTGATGTGGGCGCTGGGTGGACGGCCGGGGAATATCGCCCTCAACATCGCGCTGTCGCTGCTGATCGTTGCCGCCATCGGCCTTTATCTCTATCGCATCGCGTTCCAGCCGATCGCCCACACATCGGTTCTGGTACTGCTGATCGCCTCCGTGGGCTGCCACCTGGCGCTACAGGGCTTCGGCCTCGTCTTCTTCGGCGCCGAAGGCCAGCGCGGCCCTGCGATCTCGTCTGACGCCATCACCATCGGCGCGCTGCGCTTCACCGGCCAAAGCATCGCCGTCTATGGGATCACGATCGCGCTGATCGTCGGGTTGTGGCTGTTCTTCGGTTACACGCTTTATGGCAAGGCGCTCCGCGCCACGGCGGTAAACCGCCTCGGTGCTCGCCTCGCCGGCATCCGCACCTCACTGTCGGGTCAGATCGCATTCCTGCTGGCCTCGGTCATCGGCGCCATCTCAGGCATTCTGATCGTGCCGATCACCACGCTCTATTACGACACCGGCTTCCTGATTGGCCTGAAGGGCTTCGTCGCCGCAATCATCGGCGGCCTCGTCAGCTATCCACTGACGGCCGCCGCCGCGATCCTGGTTGGCTGCGTCGAGGCCTTCTCGTCGTTCTATGCGAGCAACTACAAAGAGGTCATCGTCTTCACGCTGATCCTTCCGGTTCTGGTGCTGCGCTCGCTCGCCGCACCTGAAGTCGAAGAAGAGAAGGATTAAACGCCATGCAACAGCGTCTCCTTCCCATTCTCGTCTTCGCGCTGGTAATGGCCGCGATCCCGTTCGTGCCGGGTGTGCCGCCATTCTGGATCGTGCTGCTCGACAATATCGGCCTCGCCGCGCTCGTCGCCATGGGCCTCGTGTTGCTCACGGGCGTCGGCGGCCTGACCTCATTCGGCCAGGCGGCGTTCTGCGGTTTCGGCGCCTATACGACGGCCTATCTCACCACCGCCTATGGCATGTCGCCGTGGCTGACGCTGCCGATGTCACTGATCGTCTCGGGCCTCGCCGCGGTGCTGCTCGGCATCATCACCATGCGTCTGTCGGGCCACTATCTTCCGCTCGGCACCATCGCCTGGGGCATCAGCCTGTTCTACCTGTTCAGCAAGCTGGAATTCCTCGGCCGTAACGACGGCATTTCGGGCATCCCGCCACTGTCGATCGGCACGTGGAAGATGCTGGATCCCGGCTCGATCTATTTCCCGATCTGGATCGCGGTCATCATCTGCGCGCTGCTGTCGATGAACCTGCTGGACTCGCGGACCGGCCGCGCCATCCGCGCGCTACGCCGCGGCCACATTGCTGCCGAAGCCTTCGGCGTGCAGACGGCGCGCGCGAAGCTCCTGGTCTTCATCTACGCAGCAGTTCTCGCCGGTCTGTCCGGCTGGCTCTATGCGCATTTCCAGCGTGCTGCGAATCCGACGCCGTTCGGACCGCATCTCGGCATCGAATATCTGTTCATCGCGGTGGTTGGCGGCGCCGGCTATGTCTGGGGCGGTGTGCTCGGTGCGGCCGTGGTCGTGATCCTCAAGGAAGTACTGCAAAGCTATCTGCCGCTGATCTTCGGCGGCGGCGGCGGCCAGCTCGAAACCATCGTGTTCGGCATCCTGCTCGTCGCGCTGCTCCAGCTCGCGCCGACCGGCATGTGGCCGTGGCTGACCGCGTGGCTGCCGTCTGGCGACAGCCGCAAGCGCCCCACGCCAGCGGATGCACTGCCCGCCCGGAACGACCACCGTCCGGACACCGGCGTATTGCTGCAGGTCGACAAGGCACGCAAACAGTTCGGCGGCGTCGTCGCCGTCAACGACGTGTCGTTCAATGTGCAGGCGCGCGAGATCGTCGCTTTGATCGGCCCCAACGGCGCCGGCAAGAGCACGACCTTCAACCTCATCACCGGCGTACTGGCCGCGACCGCCGGCAAGGTCACGGTACTCGGCAAGAGTGCGTCCGGCGCGCCGCCGCAGGAGATCGTCAAGCTCGGCATTGCCCGTACCTTCCAGCATGTGAAGCTGGTGCCCGACATGACCGTGCTGGAAAACGTCGCCCTCGGTGCGCATCTGCGCGGACGTTCGGGTGCCATCGCCAGCATGCTGCGGCTCGACCGCGCCGACGAAGCGAAGCTGCTCGCGGAAGCCGCCAAGCAGATCGAACGTGTCGGTCTCGGCGACCAGATAAACCAGCTCGCAGGATCCTTGTCGCTCGGCCAGCAGCGCATCGTCGAGATCGCCCGCGCACTTTGCGTCGATCCGATGCTGCTGCTGCTCGACGAGCCCGCCGCCGGCCTGCGCCACATGGAGAAGCAGCAACTGGCATCGCTGCTGCGGCAGCTGCGCGATGGCGGCATGTCGGTGCTGCTGGTCGAACACGACATGGGCTTCGTCATGAATCTCGCCAATCGCATCGTGGTGCTCGATTTCGGGACCAAGATCGCCGAGGGCACACCGGCTGACATCAAGACCAATCCCGACGTCATCAAGGCCTATCTGGGAGCGGTCGCATGAGCGCGTTGCTACAAGTCACTGATGCGCATGTCGCCTATGGCAAGGTCGAGGCCGTGCGTGCGGTCAATCTCGAGGTTCGCGCCGACGAGATCGTCACGATCATTGGCGCCAACGGCGCCGGCAAGACCACGCTGCTCAATGCGGTGATGGGTATCCTTCCGCTGAAAGGCGGCGTGACATTCGCCGGACAGGACGTCTCCAAGATCGACATCGAGGACCGCGTCGCTGCCGGCCTCAGCCTCGTACCCGAACATCGCGAATTGTTCGCCACGATGAATGTGGAAGACAACCTGCTGCTCGGCGCCTTCCGTATCGACAAGGCGACTGCCGCGCGATCTTTCGAGCACGTCTACGCCCTGTTCCCGCGCCTGAAGGAGCGCCGCAAGCAGCTCGCCGGCACATTGTCGGGCGGCGAACAGCAGATGCTGGCCATGGGCCGCGCACTGATGGGCGCGCCGAAGCTGCTGATGCTCGACGAACCAAGCCTCGGCCTCGCCCCGATTATCGTCGCCGACATCTTCCGCATCGTCAGTGAGCTGAAGGCTGCCGGCGTCTCGGTGCTACTGGTCGAGCAGAATGCGCAGGCGGCGCTGAAGATCGCCGACCGCGCTTATGTGATGGAGCTCGGCGAGTTCATCCTGGATGGCGCCGCCAGCGATATCGCCAGCAACCAGCGCGTGGTGGCGAGCTATCTTGGCTTTCAGCACGAAGGCGCGAGCGCAATCTGATCTCGATCATATGAAAAGGCCGGCTGTCTCGTAACAGCCGGCCCTTGTTTGAACTGTAATCCGGTTTACTTCGCCGGAACGTACTTCCCGTCCTTGACCGTCAGCAGGATCCGCGAACGGTCGTCGACGCCGTTGCGGTCCTGTTCGGTGTAGTTGTAGACGCCCTGTGTCGCGGCGATTTCCTTTTCGCTCATCAGCGCCTGGCGGATGGCTTCGCGGAATTCCGGCGTGCCGGGCCTGGCGGTCTTCAGCGCCACGGGCACGACGCGCTTCAGCACTTCGAACACGTCATAGGCGTGGCCGGCGAACTGGCTGCGGCTGTTGGCGCCGTATTTGGCCTCGTAGGCCGCGTTGAGTTCAAGGCCGGGCTTCTTGGTCAGCGCCGAGTCCGGCTGGCCTTCCGGATACATCACGGGACCCGCAGCCATCAGCACACCTTCGGCGGATTTTCCGGCAATGCGGATGAAGTCACTCGAGGCCGCGCCGTGGGTCTGGTAGATCAGGCCCTTGTAGCCGCGGTCACGCAGCTCGGACTGTGGCATGCCGGCGCCAGTGCCGGCCGCGCCGATCAGGATCGTATCGGGATTGGCGGCGATCAGCTTCAGCGCCTGGCCGGTGATCGACGTATCCGGACGCGCGAAACGCTCGTCATCGACGATGGCCATGCCCATCGCTGATGTCTGCGCCTTGAGGTCGTTGAACCACAGGTCGCCATAGGAATCCGAATAGCCGACATAGCCGATGGTCTTCACGCCATGGGCCTTCATGTGGTCGTACATGACCTTGCCGACGATCTCGACCGGCTGCGGCATGTCCACCGACCACTTCACGCGCGCGGGCGTGAACGGCATCGGCGACAGGCTGAAATGCGGCACACCGGCTTCGTTGGCGACCGCCGAGATGGCGACCGAGGACGGCACGATCGACGAGCCGACCATGATGTCGGCCTTGGATTCCGACACGAACCGGCGCGCATTGGTGGTGGCGATGGACGGATCGCCGCCGTCGTCGAGCACAATCAGCTTCAACGGCACGCCGCCGATGTCCTTCGGCACGAATTCCAGCGCGTTGCGCTCGGGCACGCCCAGCGCCGCCGCAGGGCCCGTGGTGGAGATGCTGATGCCGACGGTGATCTCGGCGGTCTGGGTTTCGGCGGGCGTGGCAATCGCCAGCGAGACGGCAACAGCCGCGATCGCCAGGTGAAGCTTGGACATGTCGTATCTTTCTCGTGTGGACGCAGAGAGCGCCGAAAGCGGCAGCGATACCGGCAGACGTGGCGCTGGTTGTGACCGCGCGAAGCCTCGCGCGCAGCAAAAAAGCCGACCCTCTGGCGAGGGCCGGCCTTGTTATCGAAAAATGCCGGCGAAGCAAAGGCGCTTAGCGCCCCTGCCCTCCGTCAGATCTGCATTACTGGGCGAGAACGTATTTACCGTCCTTCACCGTCAGCAGGATGCGCGAGCGCTCATCGAGGCCGTAACGATCCTTTTCGGTGAAGTTGTAAACGCCCTGGGTAGCGGCAATCTCACGCTCGGTGAGCAGCGCCTGCCGGATCGCCTCGCGGAACTCAGGGGTGCCCGGCTTGGCGGTCTTCAGCGCCGTCGGGATCACCCGCTTCAGCACCTCGAAGGCGTCGTAGGAATGGCCGGCGAACTGACTGCGGCTGTTCGGGCCATATTTGGCTTCATAGGCGGTGTTGAGCGTCATGCCGGGCTTCTTGGTCAGCGCGGTTTCGGCCTGGCCTTCCGGATACATCACCGGGCCGGAGGCCATCAGCACACCTTCGGCGGCCTTGCCGGCGATGCGGATGAAGTCCATCGAGGCGGCGCCGTGGGTCTGATAGATCAGGCCCTTGTAGCCCTTCTCGCGCAGTTCGGTCTGCGGCAGCGCAGCGGCGGTGCCGGAGGCGCCAACCAGGATCGCGTCAGGATTGGCAGCGATCAGTTTCAGCACCTGGCCAGTGACCGACGTATCTGGTCGCGCAAAGCGCTCTTCGGCCGCGATATTGATGCCCATCGGCACCGCCTGGGTCTTGAGATCGTTGAACCACAGATCGCCATAGCTGTCGGAATAGCCGATATAGCCGACGGTCTTGATCCCCTTCGACTTCATGTGGTCATACATCACCTTGCCGACGATCGGCACGGGCTGGGGCATGGCCACCGACCACTTGGCGCGTTCCGGCGTGATCGGCAGCGGCGACAGGGCGAAATGCGGGATACCGGCTTCGTTGGCCACATTGGACACCGCAATGCTGGTTGGCGTCACCGCCGAGCCCATGATGAGGTCGGCCTTGGATTCGGTCATGAAACGGCGGGCATTGGTGGTCGCGGTGGTTGGATCGCCGCCATCGTCGAGCACGATGATCTTGAGCGGCACACCGCCGATTTCCTTCGGCACGAATTCAAGTGCATTGCGCTCGGGAATGCCCAGCGCTGCCGCCGGGCCCGTGGTCGACGTGGTGATACCGATGGTGATGTCGGAGGTTTGGGCAAAAGCCGGTGCGGCGAGTGCCAGCGAGGCGGCAACAGCCGCGATCGCCAAGTGATGCTTGGTCATGGGTCTCTCCCTCAGGGTCATTTTTTATGTCGTCAGCTAAATCAAAGTTCGGCTGGCTTATCAGCCCCTTCTTTAGGTCAGTGCGCCCGTACCGGTAAAGGGCTGGCGCACTGATGCTTTGCCGCAGGCTTAACGCGGCGCCATGCGCAGCGAGGCGTCGAGCCGGACCACCTCGCCGTTGAGATACGGATTGTCGATCATGTGCAGTGCGAGAGACGCAAACTCGTCGGCATGGCCGAGCCGGCGCGGAAATGGGATCGCCGCGGCGAGGCTGTCCTGCGCCTCCTGCGGCAGGCCGGCCAAAAGCGGTGTCATGAACAGGCCCGGCGCGATGGTCAGCACGCGGATGCCGAACTGGGCCATCTCGCGGGCGATGGGCAGTGTCATGCCGACGATGCCACCTTTGGAGGCCGAATAGGCGGACTGGCCGATCTGGCCATCATAGGCCGCCACCGAGGCCGTCGAGATCACAACGCCGCGCTCGCCGGTCTCCAGCGGCTCCAGCTTGGACATCGGGTCCGTTGCCAGGCGGATCATATTGAACGAGCCGATCAGGTTGATGCGGATCACCTTGTCGAAATCGCCGAGCGCCATCGGACCATCGCGGCCGATCACGCGCTTGGCGACGCCGATGCCAGCGCAGTTCACCAGCACACGCGCCGGGCCGTGCGCCTTGGCGGCGGCGGCGACCGCGGCTTCGGCGGAGGCCGCGTCGGACACATCGCAGGAAATGGCAACACCGCCGATTTCCTTGGCAACGGTTTCGGCGAGGGCGGTGTTGAGATCGAGGAGCGCGACTTTCGCGCCCTGCGCGGCAAGCCTGCGGGCGGTCGCGGCGCCGAGGCCGGAAGCGCCACCCGTGACGATAGCGGCCTGGTTCTTCAATTGCATGATGTCCTCCCCTGTTCGATGTCTCTGCCGCTCATTGGCGGCTTTCAACTAGATCGCGATCACTTTCGCGACTTCCGGATTCCCATAAATATCGTCGATCAACTTGGCGCGATGCTCCAGCACCGCGCGCTGATTGACCGAGCCCTTATCCGTGACTTCACCGCGATCGATGGACAGCGGTGTGTCGAGCAGCACCGCCTTGGCAATCCGCGTGGAGGACCCCGTCGCGCCAGCCATGAAACGCACGAGGCGTTCACGGAACGCGTCGCGGATGATCGGATCATTGGCTGCCGCAGCGAGGTCGCCCGCAGGAAGATCGGGATTGATGACACGGCAGCCATCGAGATCGAGAATAATGAGAGCTGCGAGTTCGTCGCGGTTGATGCCGGCGATAACGACATCGCGCACCAGCGGCGCGCAAGTGCCGACGAAGCGCGCGCGCAGCGGGCCAACACTGACCCAGGTACCGCTGCCGAGCTTGAAATCCTCGGAGATGCGACCGTCGAAATCGAAGCCAGCGGAGAGATCATCGGGATCGACGGCCTTCAGCGCATCGCCGAAGATGTAATAGCCTTCCTCGTCGAACGCCTTCGCGGTCAGTTCCGGCTCGCGCCAATAGCCCGGCGTGATGTTCGGCCCTTTGGCGCGCACTTCCATCTTGCCATTGTTCGGCACCAGCTTGGCATCGTTGCCCGGCACCGGAAGGCCGACATGGCCGGAACGGCTAGTCACGGGATTGACGCACATGAAGAATGGCGAGGTTTCCGTGGCCCCGAGCCCTGTGAGCATGGGCACTCGCACGCCCGTGGTTTGCACCGACAGTTCGTCAAGACTGTCCCAGACATAGGCGGACAGCGCTGCCCCCGAAAAGAACATCGCATGCAGTCGTGCAAAGAATTTTTCGCGCAGCTCTGCATCTTCGCGCAGATAGGGCAGTAGCGATTCATAGCCCTTGGGGACGTTGAAATAGACCGTCGGCGAGATCTCGCGGAGATTGCGGATGGTCTGTTCGATGCCCGCGGGCGTCGGCTTGCCGTCGTCGAGATACATCGAACCGCCATTGAACAGCGTCAGCCCGATATTGTGATTGCCGCCAAAGGTGTGATTCCATGGCAACCAATCGATGATCACCGGCGGCTCGTCCTTCAGAAAGGCCAGCGTATCGCGCAGCATGATCTGGTTAGCACACATCATGCGCTGGGTGTTGATCACAGCCTTCGGATTGCCGGTGGAGCCTGAGGTCAGCAAGAACTTCGCGATGGTATCCGGACCGATGGCTGCGTTCGCAGCATCAAGATTGGCGGCCTCCGGCGTCACGAGCAGATCGGAGAGTTTGGTCACGGACCGGTCCGGCAGAGCGCCGGTGGAAACGACAACTTCGGTGTCGACCGGTACATTGAAGTGAATGGCGTTCGTGAACGCATTGGCGTCATCGACAAAGACCAGCCCCGGCGTCAGCAGCTTCATGAGATAGCCGAGCTTGCCGTAATCCTTCGACACCAGCGAATAGGCCGGCGACACCGGCGCATAGGGGATACCGGCATAGAGCGCACCAAAAGCGATCAGTGCGTGATCGACCGAATTGCCGGAGAGGATGACGATGGGCTTGTCGGCCGACAGCTCGCGCGACAGCAGCGCCGAGGCGATGTGCCGCGCCGCATCCAGCATCTGCGCGTATGTGATTTCGCGCCAGCCGCCGTCTTCGGCGCGCTCGGCCATGAAGACGCGATCCGGCGCCTCCTTCGCCCAGTGATGCAGATAGTCCGTGACGCGCTCCGGATAGTCGCCGATGGAGTTGGTCGGGCGTAGATAGATCGTGCCGTCGTCATGACGCTCGATGGTGACCGCGGGGTCGCCATAGGAAATCGGCCGCAGCGGATGCGCGGTTATCGCTCGCTTTGTCTGATCGATTTTGTCGGCACTTGCAGACATTGTTACCGCCCTGTGTATTCGTCCCGATTGTTGCTTTTATTTTTGTTCGTTGTCGTCTTGCCGGGTCAGCCGGGCTTCACCTTGCCGGCCTTGCGCTCCAGAAAATCCCTGATGCGATTCTTCGCCTCCTGATCGCTCTGCGCCACCGAGGCCATCAGTGCTTCCAGCATCAGCCCGGTCTGCGGACTAGCTTCGGCGATCAGCGGCAAGGCTTGCAGCACGGCGAAGTTTGTCAACGGCGCGTTCTGTGCGACACGCTCGGCAAGCTCTATGGCCTTGGGCAAGGCGCCGCCGGCTTCCGTCAGATACTGCGCGAAGCCGAGCGCCACGCCCTCCTCCGCCTTGTAGACGCGGCCGGTAAGCATCATGTCGGCCATCCGGTGCACGCCGATCAGGCGCGGCAGGCGCATCGAACCGCCGCCACCAACGAAAATGCCGCGGCTGCCTTCCGGCAGCGCGTAATAGGCCGACGGATCGGCAACACGGATATGCGCGGAGCAAGCAAGCTCGAGGCCGCCGCCGATGACGGCGCCCTGCAGCGCCGCAATCACCGGCACGCGGCAATGCTGAATGATGTCGAACACGCGGTGCCACATCCGCGAATGCATCAGCCCAGCGGTCGCGTCACGCTCGGTGAGTTCGGAAAGATCGAGGCCGGCGGAGAAATGCCCGCCGATGCCGTGGACGACGACGGCACCGATTTCCTCGGGCAGCGACGCGAAGCAACGCTCGATCTCCAGGATCAGTCCATCGTTCAGCGCGTTGCGCTTGGCGGGACGGTTCAGGCCCACGATTAGCACGCGGCCTTGGGTTTCGATCTGGAGCATGGCAGCGGTAGCGGCGACGGCTTGGTTCATGAGCGCGATTAGGTCCTGGCTAGAATAATTATATCTTATAACGAATAGCGCATGAGTCAATCTTGCGGTGCAATAGGTTGATCTCGTCCTGCATAAGGTCAGGTATTCCGGTGCGACAGCGATCCGGTCTCGCCTGCCCCGCAGAACAGACCGGATCGCCTCTCCTACGATGGTTAGCGGATCGCCACCGGGTTGATCATGCTCTGTACACCCCCCTTGAAGCGGGGCTGACCGAGCACGAACAGGAACTCGTAGCCTTTGTCCTTGGCCAGTTCGGACGTGTCCATGTTTTCGAGGATATAGGTCCCGTTCATCGCGAGAAGTATCTGGTGGACCTCGAACACATTCGCGGTTTCAAACGGCAGCACCTCGACGCCCCAGGTATCGGCGCCGACCGCAACCACACCCTTGCTGGTCAGATATTTGGCGCCCTCGGCGCCAAGGCCGGGCTCACCGGCATTGTAGCGTTTATCGTCTTTGCCAAGGAGGCTGAGCCAACCGGTGTGGAACAGCACCACGTCGCCTTGCCTGATCTCAACGCCCTGCGCCTTGGCGACCTCCTCGATTTCCTTGACGTTGAAAGCAGTGCCTTCCTTGACCACGTCGGTCTTGTAGTAGGCCGCCATGTCCAGCAGCACGCCACGGGTGACCAGCGGCGGCACCTTGTCGATGCCGAGCTTCTTAAGGCCAGTGGGATCACCGAAGTCTGCAATTTTGTTGCCGTTATAGTAGACGTGATTGACGCCGAGATGGCCAAGCCCGTCCATCTGGCTGCCGACGCCGACCCAGCCGTTGAGCATGTCGTCGTTATAGGTCGCGTGATTGGGACCGAGCCCGGGATTGCCGGCCTGACCGGGCTGTACCACGGTGATCTTGAAACCGCGGGGCGGATAGGCCGGCGTGTCCGCGCCTACCGGAATGCCGAGTGCATAGGTCTTGCCGGTCTTCACCAGCTGCGCGGCAGACTTCACGAGGTCGGGCTTCATGTAGTTCGCGGCGCCGATCTCGTCGTTCGGCCCCCATTTCGATTTGGTCCAGTCCTGCGCATAAGCAGGCAAAATGACCGCTAACACGGAAATCGAACACCCAAGCACGCAAGCTTTCAGCATGTTGTATCCTCCCGATATGCGCCGGCTTTTTGCCGGTCAGCCGGAGTTAACAACACGAAGTTGGAGAAAGTAAGCGCGGTCCGACTGCGCAGGCCTCACAGCACCTGATGCACCGCAAGCTCGACACGGTCGGGATGCCGTGCGCCGACGCCAATGAACAGGTTCTGCATCAACCAACGATACTTGGGATGCCCTGTCTCGAATTTCGGCACCGAGCGGAAATAGATCAGAGCGGGATCGACGGCCTCGCCCCGAGCGATGCGATCAAGCGCGTCCTTCGGGCCAAAGCGGACGCCGATATTCTCGATATAGACAACAGCGCCGTCATCGAGTTCGAACGTGTATTTCGCTTCAAGCTCAGTAAAGCCATCCGGGCGGATAATCTGAAAATCGGCGCCGCCCGAATGGATCGTACCTTTGATGCCCTCGCCCTGCACGGTGCCGCCAAGGACCGGGATGACCCGGCGGATGCCATGTCCGAGATCGCCGGCCACGATCCGCGTGCCGACCTTGATCGACAGGCTGAAGACATGTTTCGTCGCAAGCTGCGGTGTCGTCATGATGTCATCCAATCATCCGCATCGGCAGCCAGGTGGCAATTAGCGGGAACAGGATCAGCAGCACGAGACGGATCAGGTCGGTAACCACAAATGGCAGCACGCCTTTGAATATCGTCGACATGCTGACGTCCTTGATCACACTCTTGATGACGAAGACGTTCATACCGACCGGCGGGTGAATCAGGCCGAGTTCGACGGTCATAACGATGACGATGCCGAACCAGATCGGATCGAAACCAAGCGCCATGATCACCGGAAACACGATCGGCACGGTGAGGATCACCATGGCCATGGCATCCATCAGGCAGCCCAGCACCAGATACATCAGGAGGATCAGCGCGAGCACGCCATAGGGGCCGATGCCCAAACCGGTAAGGAATTCAGTGACGTGCTGCGGCGTCTGCGTAATGGTGAGGAAATAACCGAAACACAGCGCGCCTATCAGCACAGTGAAGACAGCCGCTGCGGTGCGCGTCGCCTGCAACAGCGATTGCAGGATGCCGTCCTTGTTCAGCTTGCCGCGCAGCACGCCGATGATGAAGGCACCGACCGCGCCGACCGCACCGGCTTCGGTCGGGATGAAGAAGCCACCATAAAGGCCGCCAATCACGAAGACGAACAGCAACAACGGCGACCAGACATCGCGGATCGCCGCGGCGCGCTCACGCCATGACGCCTTCGGGCCAGCCGGCAAGAAGCCCGGCTTGACCACGCCGATGATCGCAATGGTGATCATGTGCATGACGATAGCGAGCAGGCCCGGCACGATGCCGGCGATGAACAGCTTGCCGATGTCCTGCTGGGTAATGATGCCGTAAACCGCCAGCACCGTGGACGGCGGCAGCATCGCACCGAGCGTGCCGCCCACGGCGATGACGCCGGTGGCGAAGCTCTGCGGATAATTGAAGCGCCGCATTTCCGGATAGGCAACGGCAGAGAATGTCGCGGCTGTCGCCACCGACGAGCCGGAGATCGCGGCAAAGCCGCCGCAGGCTGCGATGGTCGCGATGCCCAAGCCGCCCTTCCAGTGGCCGACAAAGGTGTTGGCGGCGCGAAACAGTTCACGGCTGATACCCGACACCGAGACGAAGGCACCCATCAGGAGGAACATCGGGATCACGCCAAAGGAATAGTCCGTCACCGTGCGCATGGTGGTCTGGCCGACCAGCTTGAGCGCTGGCGCAAAACCAGTGAGATAGCCAAAGCCCGTGATGCCCACGAGCCCCATCGCCATGCCCACCGGCACGCGCAACAGCATCAACACGAACAGGCTGACAAAGCCGATGACGGCAACCGCTTCGTTACTGAGATCCATGCGACTTACTCTGCCGTCTTGATTTCGGGTTCATGCATCTCTTCCGGATGGAAGATCAGCCGGTAGGTGCGGATCGCAATCAACAGCACCGCAGCGCCATCGCCGATCCATGACAACAGGAAGAACGGCCAGACCGGCAGTTGCAGATCCATGGTGACGATGTGGCTTGAATAAGTGTCCACGACCTTGTCGAACAGCGTGTAGGTCTGCACGGTCACGACGAAAAGCAGCACCAAGGTTGCGAACACGTCGATCCAGCGCTGATATTTCGGCGTGGCATTGGCCCAGACCAGATCGACGGTGATGTGTGCACCGCGATAGGACGTCGCGGCGATGCCC
Source organism: Tardiphaga sp. 709 (assembly GCF_032401055.1). Classification (NCBI taxonomy): domain Bacteria; kingdom Pseudomonadati; phylum Pseudomonadota; class Alphaproteobacteria; order Hyphomicrobiales; family Nitrobacteraceae; genus Tardiphaga; species Tardiphaga sp. 709. The sequence goes on from NZ_CP135529.1 coordinate 1,955,059, forward strand.
CAGAAGATTAGCACGCCAAGCATGAACTGGCCGATATTGTAGTAATCGGGGATTGTGACCGCGAAGAATTTGCGCATGAACACCGCGATGAAGGTGTTCAGTGCGACGATGCCGACAAAGAACGCGGCGATCCACTCGATGGAATCGATGAAGCGATCCATTACGTTCTTGCGGGGCGGATCCGGCGGAATGCCGAGGGCGCTGGATTGGGAGATTTCGGACGTGGCGGTCATCGTCGATGTCACAATGCTCAAGAGGAGAAGCCAGCCTCCGCCCTCTCGATCGTCATGCCCGGGCAGCGCGAAGCGAACTTCACTAGATGACCCGGGCATTCATCTTCTGGGTGGCGAAGGAAAGTGGATGGCCGGGTCAAGCCCGGCCATGACGTGATGAGAGGTCCGTGCGATCAACGGACTCGGCGGAAAGCTACAGCCCCGCGTCGTGCTTCTTCAGCATCGCCTTGAGGTCTGCATCGATGGCATCGGCATCGCCGCCAGCCTTCTTCACAGCCGCAGCCCAGGCGGCGTTGAGCGGCGCGACGCCTTTCTTCCACTCGGCGAGCTGCTCGGGCGTGAGCTTGTAGACTTCGTGGTCCGGTAGCGCCTTCATCTTGGTGCGGCCATTGGCTTCGAAGTCGACCCAGGGATCGGTGACCTTGGAGGCCCATTCCGGCGTGCAGTGATCGTCGATGATCTTCTTCTGCGCCGCGGACATGGAATTATACTTGGCGAGGTTGATGTTGTAGGTGAACACCGTCGAATAGAGCGGCACGTCGATGTGATACTTGACCACCTTGTCGATGCCGAACAGGAAGATCGAGCCCCACGGGAACGCAATCTCGTCCGCCACGCCGCGTTCGATCGCATCGCGCGATTCCGGCGCCGAGGCCTGCACATTGGTGCCGCCGAACAATTTGACCATTTCGCCGATGGTGCTCTGCGCCGGGCGGACCTTCACGCCATTGAGGTCGGACGGCACGACGATCTTCTTCTTGCCGTGGATCGATCCGGGATCGTGGATGAAAGCGAAGCACAGCTTCGTGTCCTTCATCTCGGTCTTGGCGTATTTCTGATACCACTCGTTGAGCGCGAGGGTGCCCTTCTTGCCGTCTGAGAACACGAAGGGCAGCTGGCCTGCGGCCACGATGGGGAAACGGCCGGGCTGATAGCCGGGATTCACGTAAGTGATATCGGCGATACCATCGCGCGCCATGTCGTAATGGTCGAACGCCTTGCCGAGCTGTTCCGAAGGGAACACCGACATCTTGATGCTGCCGCCCGAGGCCTTCTCTATATCGGCGGCCCAGGCCTGCGTGGCCGGCACCAGCGGATGCGCCGGCGGCACCCACAGCGATACCTTCATATTGACGGTTTTGTCTTGCGCCTGCGCGGGCGTGAGTACTGGCATGATGCAGCCAGCCGCCAGCAATGCGAGAATTGCTTTCCTCATCGTCTCTCCCTCTACGTCCGTTTGGACGTGTTCTCTCGAACGTGTTCTATCGAACTTGTTCACCGGACCTTGAATGGCCCTTTGCGAATATTGTTATATGTTATAATCATCCTTGCAAGCGGTGCGATCGCACGCGTTGCGGAGCCAGTGTCGCGACCCCGCTTGACTTGTCAACTCAGTCGGACGACAGAGCCTATATCAACCGCGGGAGCAAGCGTTGCGAACAAAAGTTGCCATCATTGGAGCTGGTCCGGCTGGAATGTTGCTAGGGCAACTATTGCATGCCTATGGGATCGATAACGTCATTCTGGAGCGCAAGGATCGGGACTATGTCCTCGCCCGCATCCGCGCCGGCGTGCTCGAACAGGGCACCGTTGGCCTGCTGGAAAAGCTGGGGATTACCGAGCGCCTGCATCACGAAGGCCTGGTCCATGACGGGATCGAACTTCTGTTCGGCGGAATTCGCCACCGCCTCGACCTAAAGAAGGCATCCGGCGGTAAGGTCGTTACAGTCTACGGCCAGACGGAGGTCACCCGCGACCTGATGGACGCCCGCGACAAGGCCGGGCTGACCACGGTCTATGATGCCGACAATGTCAGCCTGCATGATTTCGACAGCACAAGCCCCCGCGTCCGCTACGTCAAGGACGGCGTAAGCCACGAGATCGCCTGCGACTTCATTGCCGGCTGTGATGGGTTCCACGGTGTCTCGCGCCAGAGCGTTCCGGCCTCCGCCGTACAGACCTTCGAGCGCGTCTATCCGTTCGGCTGGCTCGGCCTGCTCTCGGATACGCCGCCAGTGTCGCATGAGCTGATCTACACCAATCACCAACGCGGCTTCGCGCTGTGCTCGATGCGTTCGATGACGCGCAGCCGTTATTACGTCCAGTGTTCCCTCGACGAAAAAGTCGAGAACTGGACCGACGACATGTTCTGGGACGAGCTGCGCCGCCGCCTCGACACGGAGGCCGCCGAAAGCCTTATCACCGGCCCATCGCTGGAAAAGAGCATCGCGCCGCTGCGTAGTTTTGTCGCGGAGCCGATGCGCTTCGGCAGGCTCTTTTTGGCCGGCGACGCCGCCCACATCGTGCCGCCGACCGGCGCCAAGGGGCTCAACCTTGCGGCCTCCGACGTCCATTACCTGTCAATGGCGCTGCGCGAATTCTACGATGAGAAATCCTCGAGCGGTCTCGACTTCTATTCAGCGGTCGCGCTGAAGCGGGTCTGGAAGGCCGTGCGCTTCTCGTGGTGGATGACCTCGATGATGCATCGCTTCCCCGACAATGACGGTTTCGGGACCAAGCTGCAGCAGGCCGAGCTGGATTATGTCGTACATTCGGATGTCGCGACGGCGTCGCTGGCGGAAAATTATGTCGGATTGCCTTACTGAGGCGAAGCTTGACTAAACCTTCCCACATTCGGACGTCATACGCGGGCTTGACCCGCGTATCCATTTTTGCCCGCGCCTGTGCAGAAGATGGATTGCCGGGTCAAGCCCGGCAATGACAGTGTTATAGTCATTGCCGCCATCGCGCCTGTTTTAAACATCCTGCCAGCCCCCGTTTAAAACATTGTTGGTCTGTCTTTCGCCTGCATTTCGGGTTTGAGTGCGCCATGACCAACACCGCTATCCCCGACGGCTTCACGCCGCACTATCGCAAGAGCCCCCTCACCGCCCCCTGGGAGCCGATCTATTCCAAGGTGACCGACACCAATGTCATCCTCGGTCTTCGCATCGCCGAAGCGCATACCAATTCGCGGGGCATGGCGCATGGTGGGCTGATCACCGCGCTGGCCGATAATGCGATGGGCCTAAGCTGCGGCCATGTACTGGGCGGCGGTGCGCGGCTGCTCACCGTGAATCTCTCTGCTGATTTTCTCGGCTCCGCGCAGATCGGGCAATGGCTGCAGATCGAGACCGAGGTCATCAAGACCGGCAAGCGTCTCTGCTTTGCGCAGGCACTAATCACGGCAGACAGCGAGCCGTGCGCCCGGACCAACGGCACATTCAGCGTGGCGCCACCAAAAACGTAGCGATGGCTATCGCTTGCTGAAATCCCACCGGCAGGTTTCGGCGGCAAGATCGATGAAGACGCGCACTTTCGCCGACAGCAAGCGCGAGGTCGGATAGACGATGTGGATCGGCACCGCCGGCGGCTCGAACTCCGTGAGCACACGTTTGAGGCGCCCGGCCGCCAGCGCGTCTGCCGCCTGATAGGCCAGTACGCGGGTCAGGCCGCCACCATGCTCGGCATGCCAGATGGCGGCATCGGCAACGTCGGTCGTGAAACGCGGCATATGCGTGATGCGGATGTCGTCGCCATTCTGCACGAAGCGCCATTCCGGCGCTGATGCGATGGCACCGAACTGGATCGTATCGTGCTTCGCGATGTCGTCCGGCGTCTTTGGCTGGCCGCGTCGCGCCAGATAATCCGGCGACGCCACAACGACGCGCGGCATGCTGCCGACCTGGCGCGCCACCAGACTAGAATCGGGGAGATGACCGATCCGGACGGCGACATCGATCCCGTCCTCAACCAGACTGACCATACGATCGGTCAGCCGCAATTCGCCGGATACGTCCGCGTAGCGCTGCAGATAGGCCGAGATCAGCGGCGTGACATGCAGGCGTCCGAAGCCAACCGGTGCGGAGACAACCAGACGCCCGCTCGGCTGGGCCCGTTCGGCCTGCGCGGAGCCTTCGGCCTCCTCGATATCCGCGAGAATCTGGCGCACTCGTTGCAGATAGCGCACGCCGACATCGGTCAGCATCACCGAGCGCGTGGTCCGCTGCAGCAGGCGGGCGCCAAGACGCTCCTCCAGCGCCGCCACCATGCGGGTGACCGCCGACGCGGAGAGTCCGAGCTTGCGGGCCGCGGGCGCGAACCCCTGCAGGTCCGCCACGGCGACGAAGACGGTCATGGCTTCGATGCGATCCATCGAACCATTTCATATCCCGCAACAATGAAGTGTCAATTCCGATGATTGTTCTTATGTGAGGAAAGAGCCAACTTAGGGCTAGCGGGGACGTATCCCGTTCCGAGCTCCAATCAGGGAGTAAGTCATGTCAGACATCCACACCTATTCCAGCGACATTGCCTTCACGCCGACCGTCAAGGCGATCCAGACCCGCAAGGGGTCGCGTTCCGGCTATGCGCATGTCGAGGAAAACGGCGGCTGGCGCACCGAGGTCGACGACAATCTCGCAGCGTTTCTCGCCGAGGCGAACAGCTTCTTTCTGGCTACCGCCAGCGCTGACGGCCAGCCTTATATGCAACATCGCGGCGGACCGAAGGGGTTCGTGAAGGTGCTCGACAAACAGACGCTGGCCTTCGCGGACTATAACGGCAACCGGCAATACATCACCCAGGGCAATCTGGCCGAGAATCCAAAGGCCAACATCTTCATCATGGATTACGCGCATCGCCGCCGGGTCAAGCTCTGGGGCACCGCGCGGGTGGTCGAGGACGACCCGGCCTTGATGCGATCGCTGATGCCACAAGGTTATCGTGCGAAGCCAGAGCAGGTCATCCTGTTCACGATCGCTGCATGGGATACCAATTGTCCGCAGCATATCCCGCAGAAATTCGATGCCGCCGATGTCGCCGCAGCCTTGGCAGCGCGCGATGCGCGGATTACGGAGCTTGAAGCCGAGCTGGCGACGCTGAAGGACTCAGCGTCGCCGCATTGAAGGCCACGCAGCGTCAGGCAGCGACGCTGCACTGCCAGACGTGTTCGGGATAATACTCTTCCATCATCCGATCCACGTAGGTGATGAGGTTGCCGTAGCGGTGCAACTGACGCTGCAGGGGCGACGGAAACAACGGCGACATGATCCCGGCCAGAACGCCGAACGCGGTCGCATCGACACCGGCCGGGCGGTTGCTCATCAGGTGAGACTTTCCGGCCAGCAGCACCGATAGCGCCATCAGCGAACGATCCGCGAGTTGCAGCGCTTCATCGGCAGGGTGCCGGCCGAGACCGTTCGCCAGATGGTTCTGAATGACGGATTTGCGCGCGAATGCACGGATCTCGTCGCGTTGCGCTTCGGGAATGCCGTCGAAGAAATGCGACGGTCCCTTGGCGAAATTATCGGCATCGACCCAGCGAACGCCGACCAGCGACCAGTAGAGATGATGCTCGATCATCCGCTCGATGGCCCAGGCCTGCGCCCGCTGCGCCAGATCGAGGCCCTTATCGAAATCGACGTCATATTTGCGTTCGATGTAGGCGCGGATAAATGTGGAATCGGCAATGCATTCAGCCCCGTCGTCGATATAGGGCATCTGCCCTTTCGGCGAATCCTGCGGCCGTGCCGGTTGCTTCTGATAGGGCAAGCCGGCCATCTTGAGCTGGACTTCCGTCTTGGTAACGAAAGGGCTGATTTCCGGCAGGCCGAAGCCCGCGCCTGCGCCGTGAAGGACGATCATGTGGTTTCTCCAAGTGACAAGGACAAGAGACTAGGCAGTTGCTGCTGCCACCGTGGTGTCAGCAGCCGTCACGCCGGATGACGCTGGCGACCCAAGCGCGCGCCTGGACCGCCGCGGTGGAGACCATGCGCCAGCCGAGCCCGATCAGGGCCCAGCGGAGGTCGCCCGACAGGGCGAGAATGGCGCGTTCCAGGAGCCATGCCCGGATGCGCCAGAGCCGGTCATTATGCGAAAATGCCTCGAGGCTATCGAAAGCGGTCATTGCAGAATCCTTCGTTCGTTTGAACCTGGGTCCTGTATGACTGCCCCCTGCTGCCAACATGCTGTCAGCATCGATAGCGGACCAACACGGACAGAGAGACGACGATGAGACGCGCAGACCGCCTGTTTCAGATCATTCAGGTACTCCGGCGCACGCGGAAGCCGCTGACGGCGGATGCCATTGCCGCCGAACTGGAAACGTCCAAGCGCACGATCTATCGCGACATCGCGACACTGATGGCGCAACGCGTCCCGATCCGCGGCGAAGCCGGCATGGGCTATATCCTCGAACGCGGCTTCGACATGCCGCCGCTGATGCTGACGCCCGACGAGATCGAAGCCGCCGTGCTCGGCGCACAATGGGTGATGGGGCACGCCGATCCGGCATTGGCCAAGGCGGCACAGGATCTCATCGCGAAGATCGCGGACACCGTGCCCGAGCGCCTGCGCCCCTTCGTGCTCGAACCCGCGAGCCGGGCGCGGCCGGATTTCCACGGCGCCGCCGACAGTATGGATATGGTGCAGATGCGCGCGCATATTCATGCGGGCAAGAAGGTCCGGCTGCTTTACCGGGACGAAGCCGGTCGCAACAGCGAGCGCATCGTCTGGCCGATCGCGGTGGGTTATCTGGAAGCCGTGCGGCTGCTGGCGGCGTGGTGCGAGCTTCGCAAGGATTTCCGCAGTTTTCGAACCGACCGAGCGATCGAGGCACATTTCCTCGATGAGAAGTACCCGGAACGACGTGAAACGCTGCGCAGCAAATGGCGCAAGACGCTGAGCTGGGAGCGGCCACAGGATACCTGAAACAGCCGAGCCTGCATCTACGCCGCTGGTGAAACCCGCCCGATCGCGATAAACCGCGGCATGACAAGTGACGCAGCCACGATCAGCGAAGCCAGCCCGTGCCAGGCATGTGGCGCGTGCTGTTCGTATTCCAGCAACTGGCCGCGTTTCACCATCGAGGACGACGCCGATCTCGATCTGATCCCGGCCAAATATGTCAACGATCGTGAATCGGGAATGCGCTGCGACGGAGACCGCTGCAGCGCATTGACCGGAAAGGTTGGAGAGGCAACAGCCTGCGGGATTTATGCTGTGAGGCCGGACGTGTGCCGAACCTGCATGCCTGGCGATCCCGAATGCGCCATGGCGCGGCGCCGGCACGGGCTGCCAATTCTGGCAGCCGCAGAGTAGTTGATGTCAGCTTACGCCGTGACGGCGTGAGCGAATTCCTTGTCATCCAGCTCGTCGTCGAGATCATCATCCATCGGCGCCAGCGTCGAGAGCGGCTTGGTCGACAGCGTGATGGCCTTGCGGTTGTGATAGGCCGACACAGAAGGACGCGCCACGGCGGTGTCGTGTGACAGCGCGTAGAGCGTGGAACCAACGCGGCCACCGAATTCGATCAGCTCACGCTCGCTGCAGCTCGATGCAATCGAGATTGCCAAAGCGTGAAGATGACTGCGGCGATAGCAGAACAGAGCCAGCATCGCGCGGACATCGGATGAAACGCTGGCCACGAGATGGGGCAGGCCATTTTCATTTGCACGATACATTGCACCGAGCAGATCTTCCTCGACGGGGCAAAAATCGTTCTCAAAAGCTTGACGGCTGGACCGCATGGGGTTTCTCCTCGTTAATGAGGATGCGGTTGAATTTCCTAACGCAGGGTTAACCAACAGCCTTAATGGCCGCGTGCGACTCTTGAGTAACAGTTTGAAATGTGGCAGCCGTGCCCTGCTACCGCCACATTGGAACTCGATGCGTTCAAACGCGCATCAGCTGTTGGCGACGATGAAGATGGCCAGGAAGAAGTCGGTCAGGTGATGCAGTGCCTGATCGATGCCGATCAGCCACCAGAACCAGCGATGGCCCTGCGTCACACCGAAATGCGAGACGCAGATGCCCTTGAGCCGATCGATGGTGATATGGATCGCGAAGTCGACCAGTCCCAGGAACCAGAGCTTGGGTTGTACAACGGCAATGAACAGCGTCGTCAGCACGCCATGGATCGCGCAATGCGCCAGCAGCGGCAGCGCCCATCCGGTCCGTTGATCCTTGCCTATCGCCATCCAGGCGTTTTGCAGCAGGAAATCAGCTATCACGTGCTTGACGGTGAGGACGAGCATCCACCCGACGAGCCCGCCCAGAGCAATCGACGACGACATTGCAGGAAACAACAAGCTGACGTCCCTCTCACCGGTCACGACAGGCTGGCCCCTCAGCCGGCCCGATCACTCGCCCTATTTATGACACTCCGAAACCGGGAATGCACGCCGCGGAACCGAAAACCCACCGCTTCCTGCAGAGCCAGCCTGGTCGGGAAAACACCGCGCACGTTCCACTTTCTCGCTAGTTCAGGACGGCATGCGCGCGGAGCTCACCGATCGCCTTGCGTAATTGGTCACCCTTCGGGTCGCGCGGCACCGCACGGGCACGCGTGATCGCGTCCGCCAGATCGTTGATAACCAGCGTCCCATCGAAAGCCGGCTTGGCCAGTCCGTCGATGATCTGATGCCAGGCGGCCATGCCCTGCCGATAGCCCGTGCCGTAACCTTCGATCATAGTTGCCGTCTGCACGATGGCCATTGCCGCGTCCGGCTGCTTGGTCAGTGCCCGATCAATCATGTGCAGCCAGCGTTCGACCCAGACCCGCTCGGTTTCATAACGCGTCGACAACAGGCGCCAACGTCGCAGCCAGGATTCGAACTCAAGGCGCTTGATGCCCCAGATGCTCGCCTTGCTGAAACGGATCGGCACCGTGCGATGCGCACAATAGATGCGCTCGAGCGCCCACATCAGGGGATCGCCGACGATCTCCGGCAATGCCGACACCAACTCGTCGAGGCGAAAACGCCGCCTGTCGACGACCGGCGGCCGGCCGGGCATCACGGGCTCCTGCAGCTTGAGCTGCGCGATGCGGATCGGATCGTGATAGCTCATGCGCATCGCGAGCAGCCGCGCAATCTCGCTAAACAGTTCGTCGCTGACGTTGCGCCGTCCGACAAAGCGACGCAGCCGGTCGCTGTAGAGCTGCGCGTAGACTGCGCTCTGATAGTTGATCAACAGGGCCACGCCATCTTCCGCCACAGGACGCACCGTAGCCGGCAGCCCCACCGGCAAAACCGGCGCTGCAGGTTCGCTCCTGTTCGCCAGCTCGGCGAGCGTGGAGCGGATGACGTTGATGAAACCTGCCACGGGACGTCCTGATGCTTATGCGTGCTGCGGCGCCATGGGCAATGCGGGCGCGTCCTGCTTCATCAGACGCGCTTCCAGCTTGTCGATATTCTCGAACAATCGCGCGCTGGCGAGACGCAGGAAGAAGAAACCGAATTCCGGGTTCTGCACGTACAGCTCTTCGACCTGGCTGTAGCTGACGCTGAGCACCATGCCGGGCTCGATACATTCCAGCGTCTGGGTGCGTTCGTTCAAGGGCGACAGCATGCCGAGTTCACCGACAATGGCGCCGACCGGCAATTCGATCCCGGATTCGACGAGACGGTAGCGGCCACTGACGATATAGAACATGTCTTCGGCTTTCTCGTCCTTGTAGAACAACACCTCACCGGCCTTACAGGGACGCTTGGTCATGAACGGCTTCAGCCATTCCATCGACAGGTCCGAATTCACCGACTTTTTCACATCCTGGACCAATTGCAGCATCTGGCGCAGGCGGTAGATGTTGAGTGGCAGCAGCACCGCATGCAGTGCCATGGTCGGATAATTGTGGGTCGGGATCGAGATCGCGATTAGCAGGACATTGGCCATGATGCCAAAGACCCGCAGCGGAATCATCGTCCGCATCGTGGCGGTCGCGACCACGAAGATCGTGGCTGCGGCGCTGCCAAAGTGATGGAGATAGGACATATCCATGGGAGCAAACCGGGTTTCCAGGAACGGCCGCACCGTCCTCCGCGACTATGAAGCGCGAATGACCGGGCCTTTGCAGCCGCAATATAGCCCATCTGGTTAAAATAGCCCGTGTTGCAACCCGCAAAAATCACGGAGTCGTGCGCAGATTGACGCGATCCGCCGGTGCGGGCACCGTCGCTCCCGCCCCAAAGGAGAACAACATGTCGGAAACGACGGAAACCGCGTCAGATCAGTCCTCGCCACCCGTTCTGACCATCGACGGCCCCCGCGCCACCATCCGCCTGAACCGCCCCCAGAAGCTGAACCGACTATCCCAGCTCGACCTGGACACCCTGATGCAGCTGTTCGATCGCGTAGAAGCCGATCGCAACGTCCGGGTGCTGGTGCTGACCGGCACCGGCCGCGCTTTCAGCGCCGGCTTCGATCTCAATGCGATCTCCGAACGGGCTGCCAGCGTGCCCAAGCCCGTGGCCGAAGGTTCGTCCGGATCGGCCTTTGAGGCCGTGGCCAACCGGCTGGAGGACTTGGGCGTACCGACCATCTGCCGGCTGAACGGCGGCGTCTATGGCGGTTCGACCGACCTGGCACTGGCCTGTGACTTCCGGGTCGGCGTCGACACCTGCGAGATGTTCATGCCGGCCGCCCGGCTCGGCCTTCATTATTACAAAGGCGGTATCAAACGCTATGTGAGCCGGCTCGGGGTCGACAACGCCAAGCGATTGTTTCTCACCGCGCAGAAGCTGGAAGCCAGCGAACTGCTGCGGATCGGCTACCTCACCGCCATGGTGCCGGCCGAGGCGCTGGACGAGGAAGTCGACAAGCTCGCCATGATTCTGGCCGCCAACGCCCCGATCGCCATGAGCGGCATGAAGCAGGCGATCAACGAATTCGCCCGCGGTGAACTGGATGAGGCTGCCGCCGATCAGCGCGCGCGGGACAGCATGCGGGGCGATGAGATCAAGGAAGGGACGAAGGCGTTCGCGGAGAAACGGGCACCGAGGTTTTAGGCCTTACTCGTCATTCCGGGGCGCGCGAGCTCTTGCTCGCGTGAACCCGGAATCCCGAAGTGTTCAGCCATGCCGAGATTCCGGGTTCGCCTGCATGCGGCTTCGCCGCATTCCGGCGCCCCGGAATGACAGCCTGGGATCACTCCACAAACGTCGCGACGTCGTCCAACTGCGCGCGGTTGGTTCGGTAGCTATTGACCTTGTGCTCGCGGTCCGGATAGCCGAACGAGATGCCGCAAACGACGCGGCGGTCGTCGCTCATGCCGAAATGCTGGCGCACCACGGCCGAGTGAAACGCCAACGCCGCCTGCGGCACGGTCGCGAGGCCGAGCGCCTGCGCAGCCAGCATGAAATTGTTTACATAGCCGCCGCAGTCCACTGCACCATAGACGCCGAGCGCTTCATCCGACGTGACGATCGCCACATGCGGCGCGCCGAAGAAGTTGAAGTTCTGCAGCGCCTGCTCGGCATAGGCCGTCTTGTCGCCGCGCGCGATGCCTAGCGTATTGTAGAGCTGGAAGCCGCTTTCGCGGCGGCGGTCCAGATAGACCCCGCGATATTCGCGCGGAAACGGGAAGTCGCCCGAATTCGGCGTGCCCGCGGCCGCGACAGGATAGAGCACGTCGCGAAACTTCTTGGTGGCTTCACCCGACGTGATCGTCACCTGCCATGGCTGGCTGTTGCACCAGGACGCGGTCTTCTGCGCGGCATTGAGAATGCGGTCGATGATGGCGCGCGGCACCTGCTCGGTCTTGTAGGCACGGCAGGAGTAACGTGACGCCAGAAGAGTTTCGAGCGTATCGATGGGAGCAGTCATTGCAAACCTTACCGTCCCTTGGTCGGGACCTTGTTGAACGGCACGTCCTTGTCGACGCGAATATCGCCGGGCAGACCCAGCACACGCTCGGCGATGATATTACGCAGGATCTCGTCGGTACCGCCGGCGATACGCATCGACGGCGAGCCCAGAATCGTCGCCTGGAATTCGCCGGCCGCTTCCGCATCGGCGCCGACCAAGGCTCCGGAGGCGCCCTGCAGGTCGGCTGCGAACATCGCGATATCCTGCATCATCATGCCCGAGACCAGCTTGCCGATGGAGTTCTCCGGGCCCGGACGCTCACCCTTCGACAGCGCCGAGGTCGAACGATAGCTGGTGTATTTCAGGCCGGAATTCTTCACCGCCCAACCCGCCAGCTTCGAACGCACATTGGGATCGTCGATGGCGAGGCCGTCTTCCAGCATCAGATTGCTGCAATACTCGAACAGCTCCGGGAAACCCGTCGCGACGCGCGAGCCGATCGACATGCGCTCGTTCATCAGCGTGGTCAGCGAGACGTTCCAGCCGTCGCCGACAGCGCCGAGTCGCTGGCTATCCGGAATCCGCACATTGGTGAAGAACACCTCGTTGAATTCCTGCATGCCATTGGCCTGCTTGATCGGCTTCACCTCGACGCCTTCGCTCTTCATGTCGAGGAAGAACATGGTGAGACCCTTGTGCTTGGGCACATTCGGGTCGGTGCGGGTAATGAGAATACCGTAGTCCGAGTAATGCGCGCCGGAGGTCCAGATCTTCTGACCGTTGACGATCCAGTCGTCACCATCCTTCTCCGCGCGGTACGCAGACCTGCGACGTCCGAACCACCGGCGGGTTCGGAGAACAACTGGCACCAGACCTTCTCGCCAGAGGCCAGAGGCGGCAAATATTTGCGCTTCTGGTCTTCGGAGGCATAGGCCATCACGGTGGGGCCACACATGCCCTGCCCGATGGCGAAGGGCCGCGCGAGCTTGTCATAGACGCCCTCTTCCTGCTGCCAGATCACGCGTTCAATCGGCGTCGAGCCGCGGCCGCCATATTCCTTCGGCCAATGCAAACAGGCCCAGCCGGCATCGGCCTTCTTCTTCTGCCAGGCCTTGGCGACATCGAGCATCGCGTCGCGCTTTTCGCTGGCGCGCTTGGCTGACGGCTTGGTCAGCTCGGCTTCCAGATGCTTGGGCGCATTGGCATCGATCCACTTGCGCGCGATAGCGCGGAATTCGGCTTCCTGCGGCGTGTCATCGAAATTCATGGTCGTCGTCCTTAATGAGAAAAGAAAGCGTAGGATGGGTAGAGCCCTTGCGAAACCCATCGATGGGCTTGCGCGGACATTGATGGGTTTCGCTGCGCTCTACCCATCCTACAGGCTGACTTATCGTCCCTTGGTCGGGATCTTGTTGAATGGCACGTCCTTGTCGACGCGAATGTCGCCGGGGAGACCCAGCACGCGTTCCGCGATGATGTTGCGCAGGATCTCGTCGGTGCCGCCCTCGACGCGCGTCGCAGGCGAGCGCAGCAGCATCGCCTGGAATTTGCCGGCGACCTCCGCATCCTCCGGCCCGTTCAGCACACCGGCCGCACCTTGCAGATCGAGCGCATAGGTGGCGACATCCTGCAACATGGCGCCGGCAACGAGCTTGCCGATGGAGTTTTCCGGGCCCGGCCGTTCGCCGCGCGACAGTGCGGAGATCGAACGGAATGCCGTGTAACGCAGGCCCGAGGCGCGCACCGCCCAGTTGGCAAGCTTGGAGCGCACGGCGGGGTCGTCGATCGCCGGACCATCATCCAGCATCAGGCTGTTGCAGAACTCGAACAGTTCCGGGAAGCCGGTCGCGACATTGGCGCCGATCGCCATGCGCTCGTTCATCAGCGTGGTGAGCGAGACGTTCCAGCCGTCACCGACGGCACCGAGCCGCTGCGCATCGGGAATCCGCACGTCGGTGAAATAGACCTCGTTGAACTCAGCCTGCCCGTTGGCCTGCTTGATCGGCTTGATCTCGACGCCCGGGCTCTTCATGTCCAGGAAGAACATGGTGAGACCCTTGTGCTTCGGCACGGTGGGATCGGTGCGGGTGATCAGGATGCCATAGTCGGAATAATGCGCACCGGAGGTCCAGATCTTCTGACCGTTGATCACCCAGTCATCGCCGTCCTTCTCCGCACGGGTGCGCAGGCCGGCAACGTCGGATCCCCCTGCAGGTTCGGAAAACAACTGGCACCAGATCTTCTCGCCGGACGCCAGCGGCGGCAGATACTGCCGCTTATGCTCCTCGGCGGCGTAGGCCATCATGGTCGGGCCGCACATGCCGTGACCGATAATAAACAGCGCGCCGAGCTTGCCAAACACGCCCTCTTCCTGCTGCCAGATCACGCGCTCGATCGGCGAGGCGCCGCGGCCGCCATAGTCCTTCGGCCAGTGCGGTACGGCCCAGCCAGCATCGGCCTTCTTCTTCTGCCAGGCTTTTGCGACTTCAAGGATATTTGCGCTCTTGAGCTGGATGCGACCGAGCGCGGCCTTCTTCAGCTCGTCTTCGTATTGCTTCGGCGCATTGGCCGCGATCCAGGCTTTCGCCTCGGCGCGAAACGCGGCCTCCTGCGGGGTGTCGTCGAAATTCATCTCGATTGATCCTTACGCCGCATTCTTCTGGCGCATGCGCTCGATCAACTGATCTTCCCAATAGGACAGCGAGCCGAGACCCACCGCGACGGCATTCGAGCGGCGATAATAGAGATGGCAGTCGAACTCCCAGGTGAAGCCCATGCCGCCATGGACCTGGATGTTGTTCTTCGAACAATGCTGGAATGCCTGCGTGGCGCTGATGCGCGCAGCTGCGGCGGCTTCCGGCAGTTCGGAAGCGTTGGTCGAAAGCGCCCATGCGCCGTAATAGCAATTCGAGCGCGCCAGCGTGGCAGAGACATACATGTCGGCGAGCATGTGCTTGACCGCCTGGAATGAACCGATCTGACGACCGAAGGCAATGCGGTCGAGCGCGTAGTCGCGACCCATTTCCAGCGCGCGATCGGAGCCACCCACCTGTTCGAAGCCGATCAGCACGGCGGCGCGGTCGAGCACCTGGGAGAGGATGCTCCAGCCTTCGTTCGCAGCGCCGAGCGGCTCGGCCTTGGCGTTCTTGAACGAGATCTCGGCCTGATTGCGCGAGGGATCAATGGATGTCAGTGCCTTGGCCTCGACACCTTCGCTCGTGAGATCGACAAGATACAGCGCTATGTCGGTGTCGCGGCCAGTCGAGCCGGTGCGTGCCGCAACAATCGCGAAGTCAGCGATAGCGCCATCGGCCACCGGCTTCTTGGTGCCGTTGAGCACGCCATTGGCCGCGGTGAGTTTGATCGCCTTCGGCGACGGATTGCCTGAGCCCTCGAACAGCGCCAGCGTGCCGATGGCATTGCCTTGCGCGATCGCTGGCAGCCACTTCTGCTTCTGCGCATCGGAGCCGGCGAGCAACAGCGCTTCGGCGGCGAGATAAACCGTGGACGAGAACGGCACCGGCGCTAGTGCACGGCCCATTTCCTCGGCGATCACGCAGAGTTCGAGATGACCGGCACCCGAGCCGCCAAAGGCTTCCGGGATGGCGACGCCGAGGAAGCCCATGTCAGCCAAGCCCTTCCAGAGCTCACGATCATACGGCGCCTTGCCGTCGATCACGGCGCGCACGGCTTTCGGCGGGCACTTCCCGGTGAGAAAACGCCGGGCCTCGTCGCGGAGCTGCTTCTGGTCGTCGGAGAAATCGAAGTTCATGGCGGTGTACTCTGTTCTGGTCGATGAAAGTCTAGTTGAGGATGATGACGTCTTCGCCGGGGTGCTCGGCGTAAAGCTGGGCGACCAGTGCCGCGCGGCGTTCGAGGCCGGCGCGCTGGTTGATGTAGCCCTTGTCGGTGAGTTCGTTGCCGTCGATGGAGGCCGGCTCGACCATGAACGTCGCGCGCGCGATGCGCCGGCTGCTGGCGCCTTCGCACGACGCATTATGTGCCTGCAGCCCCTTCTTCAGACAGGCAAGAACCGCAGGATGTTTCACCACATCGGCAAATGTCGCCTCGGGCTCGCCGATCATGATTCGGCAGGCCGGCAGGTTGGGCCAGGCGAGCACGCCGATATATGGCCGATCCTGTCCGGTGATCAGCGCATCCTGCACCACCGGTGTCGCCGCGGCGATAACGTCGGTGCGCAGCGAGCCGACGTGCACGAAGGTGCCGGTAGTCAGCTTGAAGTCCTCCACCACGCGGCCGGAGAAGATCAGGCCCTGCACGGGGTCATTGTCGTCGACGAAAATGCCGGCGTCGCCGATCTTGTAGAAGCCTTCCTCGTCGAAGGCCGCCTTGGTGAGGTCCGGCTGGCGATAGTAGCCCGGCATCACGTTGACGCCGCGCAGCCGCAATTCGTATTTCGAATCCACCGGCACCATCTTCAGCTCGACGCCAGGAAATGGCAGACCGATCAGGCCGACGCGCTCTGTGTCCCAATAGGTGCCGGTCGAGGTCGGCGACGTCTCGGTGCAGCCCCAGCCGGTGTAGAACACGATGCGCTCGCCGGTGGCGCGTACGGCCAGCGCCTGCATACGGTCATAGAGATCGTCCGGGAGACGCGCGCCGCCATAGGCCATCAGATTCAGGTTCTTGAAGAAGGAGCGCGCCAGCGCATCGTCTTTCTCCATCGCGC
This sequence comes from Tardiphaga sp. 709, assembly GCF_032401055.1. Taxonomy (NCBI): domain Bacteria; kingdom Pseudomonadati; phylum Pseudomonadota; class Alphaproteobacteria; order Hyphomicrobiales; family Nitrobacteraceae; genus Tardiphaga; species Tardiphaga sp. 709. The sequence continues at coordinate 1,971,568 of NZ_CP135529.1, forward strand.
TAGCGATGGCAGCATAACCGGCGGGAACATTGGCGTAATAGGTCGGCGAGATCTCGCGCAGATTGCGCAGCGTCTCGTCGATCATGCCGGGCATCGGCCGGCCGTCGTCGATATAGAGCGTGCCGCCTTCGATCAGCAGCGGGTGGAACAGCGCATTGCCACCCATGGTGTGGTTCCACGGCATCCAGTCGAGATAGACCGGCGGCTGCGCGTGCGCATCACGCGGGCGCGTCTGCATCATCATCGCGGCATTGGCGGTCATCATGCGCTGGGTGTTGATCACGGCTTTCGGCATGCCCGTCGAGCCGGAGGTGAACAGCAGCTTGCCGACGGTGTCCGGCGTGATCTGCGCAATGGATGCATCGACCGCTGGCGTCACCCTGGTGGCGGCCATATCGGCATAAGCGGTGCTAGCGATGCCTTCGGGCGCGCGCCCGACATGCACGATCTTGATATCCGTCAGATCCAGCGCATCGAGCGCCTTCTGGAAGCTCGGCCCGTCCTGCACCATCACCACGGCGGGCTTGATGAGGTCGAACAGATATTTCAGCTTGGCGTGATCCTGGCTCATCAGCGAATAGGCCGGCGACACGGGTGCTGCCGGATGGCGCGCCTGCATCGCAGCCTGGGTCATCAGCGCGTGTTCGATGGAATTGCCCGAGAGAATTGCGATAGGACGATCCGCCTCCAGCTCCATGTCGAGCAGCGCCTGGGTCAGCGAATCCACCGTGCGCTTGGCCTCGGCGTAGCTGAGATTGCGCCACTGACGGTCCGCACCGGCGCGCTGCGCCAACCAGGTGTGATCAGGACGCTCCTTCGCCCATTTCGCCAGCGAGGCCGGAAGATGGGTCTCATAAGTCATCAACGGCACGCGCGACTTCATGACGATGACGCCATCCGTGCGGCGCTCGACATCGATGTCGCGCTCCATCCAGTGGATCTTGCGGAAGGCTGGCTTTGTCAGCACCGCGGCAGCCTGGGCGTTCATGTGGTTTCTCCCAAAACCGTTACTGTCGAACCATGGTCTCGTTTGTCGGACCTTGTATTCGTTGCGTGAGATCACGCTTTAACGTGTGACGTAAACCGGCTTTCGTTTCTCGATGAATGCGCGGATGCCTTCCTCGAAGTCCTCCGAGCGACTGCACAGCACCTGATTGCGATCCTCCATCGCGATAACGGCTTCGATGGAGCCGGCATCGACGGACATGTTGATACACTCCTTCGACAGCCGAAGCCCAACCGGCGACGCCGTCATCATCGCCTCGACATAGGGCGCGGCGGCGGCCTCGAGCTGGCCGTCATCGACCACTTCGGACACTAGCCCAACGGCAAGCGCACGATCGGCGTGAATGAAGCGGCCGGTGAGGATCAATTCGGACGCAACGGACACGCCGACGAGACGCGGCAGAAAATAACTGGAGCCGATGTCACAGCCGCCGAGGCCGAGCTTGATGAAGGCGCAGTTCATCCGCGCCGACTTTGCGGCAATACGGATATCTGCGGCCAGCGCCAGCGCGAAACCGCCGCCGGCAGCCGCGCCCTGCACCAGCGCCACGATCGGCTGCGGGCAGCGGCGCATCAGCATCACGATATCCGCGATGCGGCGCTGGGAATCCAGGGACTCGGCGACGGTGCGCGGCGCGTTCTGTCCGGATCGCGCGGCCATCGCATGTTTGAGGTCGAGCCCGGCGCAGAAGTTGGCGCCGGCGCCCTTGAGGACGACGACGCGCGTCTTGCGATTGCGCTGCAGGCTTTCGAAATAGGCGTTCAGTGCGTCGATGAGAGTTGGGTCAAGCGCGTTCAGACTCTCCGGGCGATTGAGCGTCACCCGGTCCACGCCGTCGTCGTGTTCGATCAGCAAAGGCTTCGTCACAACGCCACTCCCTGCCCAGCCTTTCGTCGCCTTGCCGGCGCTCATGATGGTGCCCTCTCCCCTCGCGGGAGAGGGCGTCGCAGGCATCAAAGACAAACTCACTTGGGAGAGGGGGCGACGCGAAGAACCCCTCTCCCGTCGCGGACTTCGTCCGCGCCACCCTCGCCCGCAAGGGGAGAGGGGAAGATGAGCGTACCGCTACCGCGGCGCCATGCGGATGGCGCCGTCGAGACGGATGGTCTCGCCGTTCAGCATCGGGTTCTCGACGATGTGGACCGCGAGGTTACCGTATTCCGAGGCGTCGCCGAGGCGGGCCGGATGCGGGACCTGGGCGCCGAGGCTGGCGCGCGCTTCTTCATTGAGGCCCATCAAAAGGGGCGTCAGGAACAGGCCCGGCGCAATCGTATTGACGCGGATCTTCTGCGACGACAGATCGCGCGCGGCCGGCAGGGTCAGACCGACGACGCCGCCCTTCGATGCGGCATAGGCGATCTGACCAATCTGGCCTTCATAGGCCGCGACGCTGGCGGTGTTGATGATGACGCCGCGCTCTTCGCCGATGGCGTCCTGGGTGACGAGCTGTTCGGCAAACAGACGCAGGCAGTTGAAGGTGCCGACGAGGTTGACCATGATGACATTGGTGAACTTCTCGAGCGGATAGACGCCCTGCTTGCCGACAATGCGCTGCGAACCGCCAATGCCGGCGCAGTTCACCAGCACGCGCGCGGTACCATGCGCAGCCGCTGCCTTGGCGAGCGCCGCCTTGACGTCATTCTCGCTGGTGACGTCGCCGACGGTGGCAACGCCCTTCACTTCGGCGGCGACCTTCTCGGCATTGTCCTGCGCGCGATCGAACACGGCAACCTTGGCGCCCTTGGCAGCCATTGCGCGCGCGGTTGCGGCGCCCAGTCCCGAGCCACCGCCGGTGATGAATACGGCTACGTCTTTAAGCTGCATGGATAGAGCCTTTCCTTGGGCGTTTCTGATCGTTTCTTGAATTTTTGAGTCGCGACGAAGAAGAAAAAGAAGAAGTGGTCCTTGGGCGTTTTCTTGGTTGTTGTTCTTGGAACTGATCCTTGGGCGTTTCTTATTCTTGGTTCGAATTTGGTTCCTTGGGCGTTTCCCGACGTTTTTGAATTTTCTTGGCAGTTTTCCTTGGGCCGTTTCTTCTGAGCTCGTGATGTCAGGCCTTGGCGGCCTTCTTGTTTGTGAGGATTCCGCCGAGCAGCATCGCTTCCATATGGGCGACATAGTCGCGGCAGACTTCATCCGTCACCGGGCCGACGCCAATGGCGCGCGACATGGCATGACGGCTGAAGAACAGGTTATCGCAGGCGCCGATCAGGCTGGTGTAGAACAGCACGGGATCGACCGCGCGGAATTCGCCGGATTCGAGTCCCTCTGCCAGCAGGCGGCGATGGAAGCCGAGCAGCGGCCCCACGAAGAACTTCGATACTTCGTCGGCCGCCTCGTTGCTGCTCTCATGCAGCAAATAGTGGATCAGCCGGTTCATGTAGGGAAACTGGTAATAGGCCTTGATGATGCCAGCGATGTGCAGCCGCAGCTTCGCGGTGGCGGAGATCGGCTGCGCCAGCAGATATTCCAGATTGGTCATCTCGGTGGCGGCGTCGCGCGCAAGCAGCGCCAGCAGCAGCCCGTCCTTGTTGCCGAAATGATATTTCACCAGCGCCGCATTGACCCCCGACTGCTGCGCAATCTCGCTCAGCGACACCTCGATGGAGTTGCTGGCAATCATCAGTTCGCTCGCTGCGAGCAACAGCTTGTCGGCCGTTGGATTACGGGCAGCGGCGGTTTTCACAGAGGTGCTGGGATTCAAATTCGGTGCCATTCGGAGCGCAGATAATACGAACAATCGGCCGCACTCAAGAGTTAATTGACCGATTGACTAAACTCTCCGCGGACACTTAAATCCGGCGCATTCAACGCCACGAAAAACGCCGCCAAACAAGGCAAAAAAGGGAGATCACGCATGGCCGAGGCCTATATCGTCGCCGCTGCACGCACCGCTGGTGGCCGCAAAGGCGGCCGCTTAGCCGGCTGGCACCCGGCCGACCTCGCAGCCTCGGTTTTGAACACGCTGGTTGAACGCACCGGCGCCGATCCCGCCTCGGTTGAAGACGTCATCATGGGCTGCGTCGGCCAGGGTGGCGAGCAGGCCGTCAACGTTGCACGCAACGCGGTGCTGGCCTCCAAGCTGCCGGAAAGCGTGCCCGGCACCTCGATCGACCGCCAGTGCGGTTCGTCGCAGCAGGCGCTACATTTCGCCGCCCAGGCCGTGATGGCTGGCTCCATGGATATCGTGATCGCCGCCGGCGTCGAGAGCATGACCCGCGTGCCGATGGGATCGCCCAGCATCCTCGCGTCCAAGGCCGGTATGGGCCACTACAAGAGCCCCGGCATGGAAGCGCGCTATCCCAACATCCAGTTCAGCCAGTTCACCGGCGCCGAGATGGTCGCCGAGAAATACGGACTGTCGAAGGATGACCTCGACACATACGCCTTCGAGAGCCACCAGCGCGCCATCGCAGCAACCGAAGCCGGCCGGTTCAAGGACGAGATCATCCCGCTGCAGATCACCCGCGCCGATGGCACCACGGACACCCATCACATCGACGAGGGCATCCGCTTCGACGCCACGCTCGACGGCATCAGGGGCGTCAAGCTGATCGCCGAGAACGGCAAGCTCACCGCAGCATCCGCCAGCCAGATCTGCGATGGCGCTTCGGGCGTGATGGTTGTCAACGAGAAGGGCCTCAAGCAACTCGGCATCAAGCCGCTGGCGCGCATCCACCATATGACCATAATGGGCGGCGATCCCGTGATCATGCTGGAAGCGCCCCTGCCCGCCACCAAGCGCGCGCTCGAAAGGGCCGGGATGAAGATCGACGACATCGACCTGTTCGAAGTCAACGAAGCCTTCGCCTCGATCCCAACCGCCTGGCTGAAAGCCACCGGCGCGGACCCGAAGCGCCTCAACGTCAATGGCGGCGCCATCGCGCTCGGCCATCCGCTCGGCGGCTCCGGCACCAAGCTGATGACCACGCTGATGCACGCGCTGCACCAGAACAACAAGCGTTACGGATTGCAGACCATGTGCGAAGGCGGCGGCATGGCCAATGTGACGATCGTGGAGCGATTGTAAGAACTCAAAAGAGAATGTTGTCGTCCCCGCCTAGTGCGCCCTTGGCGCACGCGGGGCGGGGACCCATACTCCCGATCAAGATAATAAGAACGCGGAGATTACCGCACACCGCCTCTGCCGGCAGAGGTTATGGATCCCCGCCTTCGCGGGGATGACAGCTGAGAGAGCCTGCCAAGCTACACCACGAGCGGGAAAATCCGCCGGCCTTCAGAGGAAACGCCCATGACGCATCCGTCGATTCACGCGAAGACCAATCCCGACAAGATTGCCTACCGCATGGCCGGCTCCGGTCAGGCGCTCACCTATCGCGAACTCGACGAACGCTCCAACCGCGGCGCGCAGCTGTTTCGCGCGCTGGGTCTGAAGGCCGGCGATCACATCGCGCTGCTGATGGAGAACCGGCTCGACTTCATGGAGATCTGCTGGTCTGCCCAGCGCGCCGGGCTCTATTACACCGCGATCAGCCGTTACCTCACGCAAGACGAGATCGCCTATATCGTCAAAGACTGCGGCGCTCGCGTGGTCATCACCTCCGAGAAATGCGCTGATGTGGTTGCGCCGCTGATCACCAACGCGGCCGAGCCGATGTTCTATATCGTCGACGGTGCGCGCCCCGGTTTCCGCGACTGGAATAGTGCCCTCACCGCGCAGCCCGCTACACCGATTGCCGACGAGGTTGCCGGCTACGACATGCTGTATTCGTCCGGCACCACCGGGCGCCCCAAGGGCATCAAGCGCGCCTCCGAGAACAACCCGATCACCGTGCCCAATCCGTTCCTGAAACTGCTCTGCGCGAACATGTGCGGCATGACTTCGGACTCGATCTATCTGTCACCGGCGCCGCTGTATCATGCGGCTCCACTGCGCTTCAACATGATGGCGATCACGCTCGGCGGCACGTCGGTGATCATGGAGCATTTCGACGCGGAGGAATTCCTCAAGCTCGTCGAGAAGTACAAGGTCACCCAGTCACAGCTGGTGCCGACCATGTTCGTGCGCATGCTGAAACTGCCGGATGAGGTCCGGTTGAAATACGACGTATCCTCACTGAACGGTGCAATCCACGCCGCAGCGCCCTGCCCGGTCGAGGTCAAGGCGCGCATGATCGACTGGTGGGGACCGATCCTGATCGAATATTACGCCGGCTCCGAAGGCAACGGTGTCACCGTATCGAACTCGCAGCAGTGGCTGTCGCATCGCGGCACTGTCGGCAAGGCCGTGGTCGGCAGCGTCAAGATCGTCAATGAAGAAGATCAGGAAGCGCCGACCGGCGAAATCGGCACGGTGTATTTCGCCGACACGCCGCAGTTCAGCTATCACAACGACCCCGAGAAGACGAAGCGCGCCTATAACGCACGCGGCTGGTCGACGCTCGGCGATGTCGGCTATCTCGACGACGAAGGCTTCCTCTACCTCACCGACCGCAAGTCCTACATGATCATTTCGGGCGGCGTGAACATCTACCCGCAGGAGACCGAGGACGTCCTGATCACCCATCCGGACATCGCCGATGTCGCGGTGTTCGGCGTGCCGAACGAGGAGATGGGCGAAGAGGTCAAGGCCGTCGTGCAGCCGCACGACATGAGCCGCGCCGGCAAGGCGCTGGAGGCCGAACTGATGGTGTTCTGCCGCAAGCATTTGTCACCGATCAAATGCCCGAAGAGCATCGACTTCGAGCCCGAACTGCCGCGTACGCCGACCGGCAAGCTGGTGAAGCGGCACCTGCGCGATAAGTACTGGCCAAAGAAGGAAAAAGCGTCGGCCTAGCGCTCGCTCTTGCGGCATCGCAATCGCCGCGCTAATCCGCCGCGATGTCGCACATCCATTCATCATGACCGCCGGCCTGCTGATCTCGGCAGCCCGGTCCGGCGCGGGCAAGACCACGGTCACGCTCGGCCTGCTCGCCGCACTGACGCGGCGCGGCATGGTACTGCGCGCGGCCAAGGCCGGGCCTGATTATATCGATCCTGCCTTTCATGCGGTCGCCACCGGCGCGCCCTGCATCAATCTCGATAGCTGGACCATGCCGCCGCCGCTGCTGCAGGCGCTGATGGCTGGCACCACCGAGGCCGCCGATCTGCTGGTGGTCGAAGGCGTCATGGGTCTGTTTGATGGCGTACCCGGCGTCGCGGACCGCGACGGCAGCAGTGCCAGTATCGCCGCGCGGTTCAAGTTGCCGGTGCTGCTGGTGCTCGACGTCACCGCGCAGTCGCAATCCGCCGCGGCCATGGTGCGCGGCTTCGCCAGTCATCATCCTGACGTCCACGTCGCCGGTGTGATCCTGAATCGCGTCGGCAGCGATCGCCACCGCCGCCTCATCACGGATGCCATCGCGCCACTCGGCATCCCCGTCGTCGGTGCCATTCCGCGCGACGCGGCGCTGGCGCTGCCGGAACGGCATCTCGGCCTGATCCAGGCCGGCGAACACGGCGACCTTGCCACGCGGATGGGCGTTCTCGCCGACATGGCGGAAAAACATCTCGATCTCGATACCATCATCGCGCTGGCTGCGCCCATCGAGCGGCAGCCGACGCGCAATGCCGTGCCGGCCTTGCCGCCGTTTGGTCAGCGGATTGCACTGGCCGCTGATGCTGCCTTCACCTTCATCTATCCGCACCTGATCGATGGCTGGCGCAATGCGGGCACGGAGATCGTGCGCTTCTCCCCGCTCGCCAATGAAGCACCGCCGGACGATTGCGATAGCTGCTGGCTGCCAGGCGGCTATCCCGAACTTCACGTGGCGACGCTTGCCGCGGCGCAAAAATTTCGCGACGGGCTGGTGCACTTCGCACAGACACGTTCGGTCCATGGCGAGTGCGGCGGCTACATGGTGCTCGGCGAAAGTCTGGAAGATGCCGACGGCAACCGGCATGCAATGACGGGGCTACTGGGACACACGACGAGTTTCCACAAGCGGCGCTTGCATCTCGGCTATCGCGAGGCGCAATTGCTATCCGACAGCCCTATCGGACCAAAGGGATCACTCATCCGTGGCCACGAATTCCACTACGCGTCACTGATTGATCCGGGCAGCGATGAGCCGTTCGTTGATCTCCGCAACGCGCAAGGCGAACCGATGGCCGAGCGCGGCGGACGGCGTGGCCATGTCACCGGCACGTTTTTCCACGCGATTGCGCGGGTGTAGCAATCACCCTTGTCCCGGACGCAATGCAGCGCGCCTTCGCTATGCATTGCAGAGCCGAGACCGTATCAAACTCCGGCGTTCACGGCGGTCCCGGCTCAGCAGCAGCGTAGCACGCTGCAGCGCGTCCGGTACAAATGAAGCACTAACGCCCCCAGCGATCCTGCCAGATCTTCTCGCCGATCAGGCAATTGACGCGCGGCTCCTTCGTCGTGTTGGCGACAGGAATCGCGCGCGGCTCGGGCATCAATCCTGCGACTTCCAACACCAGTTTGGTGCGGATCGCTTCCTTGAACTTGTCGCGCTCCTTGATCGGCACCACGAAGGAGCCCGCGCCGCCGATCACGCAGTCCTCGTAATAGAGATCGAGATTTTCGATATCCATGGTCGAATAGGACAGTTCCTTGGCCATGATCGGCAGGCCGTTGATGACGATACCTTTCGCGACTGCCTCGTCGCGCGCGACCGTCACCGGTCCTCCATTGTTGTTCGGCCCATCGCCGGAGATATCGATGACGCGGCGCAGGCCGTGCAGCGCATTTTCATCGAACAGCGGCATGGCGTAGTAGATCGCGCCCGAGATCGAGGTCCGCGATGCCCGGCGGATCGGCGTCTTCATGATTTCGGATGCCACCGCGTCGGCGGATTCAGGACCATCGATGACACGCCAGGGAATGATCAGCTTCTGGTCTGACGATGCCGCCCATTCGAAATAGGTGACCGCAATCTTGCCTGTCGGGCCACTCTTGAGCGCGGTAAGAAATTCCTTGGAGACGATGGCCTGGGCATAGCCTTCGCGCTGGATCGCCAGCTCGTCCATATCCATCGAATAGGAGACGTCGACCGCCAGCACCAGTTCGACATCAACCACGGGGTCCTGCTTGCTCTGGGCAAACTGCGCTTTCGGGCCCGTCGCCGCCATGCTCGCGACATCGCCGCCGGCCATCGCTCCCGCGACCAGTACCGCTCCAATCGAGACACACCAGCGCATAGCGGCCCTCCCGTTGAGAATCGAATGGTGACATGCAAATGACGAGCCGCAAAGCAGGAACCTGCGGGCATGTTCACAATCCGGTCATGGCGGCGACGCCGCTGCGGCAGAGCTAACGGGCGCCTGCCCCGGATTTGAACAGTTTGCACGCTCGCGCGACAAAGCTAGCGCAGGATGTCGCCAACGCCACATCCACCATTGCCGACCGGAATGGGCCGAGATGAGTGCCGCCTTGAACGCGCCGATGAACGGTGGCCGCCAGCCCGCAGCGCGGCACGTAATCGTGTGGGCCGTACTGCTCACTTGTATCGGCGCAGCGATCGCTTTGTTCGTTTCAGCACCCGCCAAACAGCGCAAGACAGTGGCCGCCGAACAGGACGAACCTATTCGGCCGTTCGGCGCCAACGCAGCCGACGAATGCCGCCGTCTTTCGCGGAACGCCACCGAATACCTCCCCGAGCAACAAGAGAAGCTGCGTTACCGGACGCGCCAGGCCGCCTGCAGCGAAGCGTTCGCTAGAGCTCCGGACGACGTCCGCAACAAGGTAGCCTTTGCTCAATCGCTGCCGTATGAACGGCGCGCCGAGGCGGTCGCACTGTTGCGCGAGGCCGCAGCCCAGAACGGTGGCGAGGCAAATTACGCAATCTATGAGTCGCACAATTCATGGGACTATCATCTTGATCGCCCGCAGATGATTGCGCGCGACGAGGCACAGCGTGCGCTGATCAAGGCAGCCGAACTGGACAATTCGTCAGCGGTAAACAGGCTCGCAATCCTCTATGGCCGTGGCGGCATCGTGAAGCGGGACCCCTCTGCCGAACGATACTGGACCGAGCGCGCGCTTCGGTTACCGCTGCCGGAGAACGTCACCCGCGCAGACCAGCAAATCAGGCTTGCCCGGCTTCTCGCGCAATCCCCGCAGCCGGACGAGCAGACCCGCGGCCGGGATTTACTCGAACGTCTCGCCCAAGGCGGCTCCTTTGGCGCCAAGGCGGCGCTGGCTGCAGCCACGCGTCCCAGCGATCCCGTGCGCGCCCGCAAACTATTTGAAGAGGCTGCGCGCGATCATCTGGGAGGCGATACCGAGCTGGCGCAGATGCTGCTCGATGGCGAAGGCGGCCCGGCCGATCCAAAGCGCGCATTGTCGATCTTGCAAAGCCAGCGCCATCAGGCGAGCGCGAGTGGCCTGCTCGGCCAGCTTTATCTCGATGGAAAGCTGGTGCCACGCGACGTGCCAAAGGGGATCGACTTACTGATCACTGCCGGGGTTTGGGATTACGACTCCCGGCTGAAGGCCCTGCGGTTGCTGGCCAGCCATCCGCAGGTTCAGATCTCTTCGCTCAACATCGTTCTATATGAGGCAATTCAGGCTGCGGAACTTGGCGAGCCTGACGCGCTCGCCGCATTGATCGGTCTCAAACTATCGCAGAACCCGCAGTTTCGCGATGTCCCCGGAGCCTGTAAACTGAAGCCAATGGCCGTGCGGCGCGGCGATCAGGATGCCGTGCAACGCCTCAAGGATTGCCCGGCCGACTGATCATTGTCGCGTCGCCGCCACAGAGCGCGATCGTCCGGATGAGTGTGCATGCCCGAGAGTGTCACCGCACCGCAGACCAAGACCAAGCCGAAGGTCGAGCGGCCGAAATTGTACAAGGTTATCCTCGTCAATGATGACTTCACGCCGCGCGAATTCGTCGTGCGGGTGCTGAAAGCGGAATTTCGCATGTCCGAGGATCAAGCCGCCAAGGTGATGATGACGGCGCATCAACGCGGCGTCTGCGTCGTCGCCGTGTTCACCCGTGACGTCGCCGAGACCAAGGCGACCCGCGCGACAGATGCCGGCCGCGCCAAGGGCTATCCGCTTCTCTTCACGACCGAGCCTGAAGAATAGGACGCGGCGCTTCTGCTTTAGCCACCAAAACGATAAAAATTTAACGATCGGTTCAATCCGAGGTTGGGCGGCATCTGGCAAGATCGCCAGATGTCGATTGCACTCCGTAAGCAATATGTATCCCGGCCGGAATTGTCGTTCGGGCCTTTACGCTTCATCGAATGCCTGCCTTGGCTCGTGTTGGCAGCGGGAATGCGCGTGATCGCGTTCAGCGGCGGCGTTATCGCGTTGCCGGCCATCTTCGTCGCCACGATTGCCGTTCTTCTCGCGTTTCTGGTGACCGCACGGCGGTCGATCGAACTTGCTGACGGAGAGACCCATCTCGGAGCGATGACGTTCGAGGATGAATTCCGACTATCGCTGCACATTCTGGCGCGTATCGGCGCGCTGATGCTTGCAGCAAGCATGATCTCTGCATCGCTCGGGATCTCGCCGCTGGACCTGAACTTCATGGGCGGCATCGATGGCATGGCGTTCGATCAGGCGACGGCGGTCGGCAAGATCTGGAATGCCTCCATCGCCACGCTGATCCTGCTGATGATCGTCAGCGTCGAACGCCAGGACAACAGGGTTCGTTTCTTCGCGGCTTGCCGTGAATTCGCCAGGCGAAGCGCCTGGCTCGGCGTGGGCCTTCTGGTCCTGACCGCCGCCTATTTCGGCCTCGGTTTTGTCCAGGGTCTCGTTCGCAACGCGATTGCGATCTACGGGCAGGCGCCGACGACGAACACCTTCATCCGAAACCTGATCTTCTTCGTCTTTATCTTCGGCTTCGCGATGCTGCGGCTTTGGGTGACCCTGATGATCCTGACCGCGGCCCTCAAGCAATCCCATCTGCGCGGCGACTGATCTCAGCCGGCGACCGCGGTTTCATCGCCCAATCCATAGACCTGCTCGGCCTTGGCGAAGCCGGCGATGGGAAATTCGCCGAGATCGGCCCAGTTGGCGCGTGTCGCATCAGCAAAAGCGGTCGACGCGACTACCGTCCGGTGCAGTTTGCCGGCGATCTTCTCCAGACGTGCGGCGAGATTCACCGCCGGGCCGATACAGGTGAAATCGAGTCGATTGCCGCCGCCGATATTGCCGTAAAGCACCTTGCCGACATGCAGCGCCAGACCGAAGCGAAAGCGCTCTTCGGCACCTGCCGCATCCGACCAGCGCAACGCTTCAACGGCAGCGCTGGCTTCACGCGCAGCCTCCAGTGCGTGGCCGCAAACCGTCGAACGATCCGCATCATCCTCGGCAATAGGAAACACGGCCAGCAGGCCATCGCCCATGAATTTGAGCACTTCGCCGCCATGCTTGAGAATCGCAGGCACCTGACAATCGAAGTAGTGGTTGAGAATCTCGACTACGCTTTCCGGCGGCAATCGGTCCGACAGCGCCGTAAAGCCGCGCAGATCCGACAACCAGATCGCTGCGCGCATGGTCTCGGTATGGCCGCGTCGGATCTGACCACCGAGAATACGTCCGCCAGCGCGATTGCCCACATAGGTATCGAGCAGTGTCACCGTCACTCGTCGTATGCCGATGACCTCGATCAACCGCGCCAATGTCGGCAGTATCGTTTTCAAGGCAGCAAGCTGCTCATCCGTAAAACCGCCAGGCTGCTTCGTGGTCCAGCTTGATGCGTGGAGCATGTTGTCGACGAAGGTGAGCGGGATCGCGATATAGTCGGTAACGCCTTCAGCGCGCATATCGTCGAAAAAAGGAAAGGGTGTGGTTGATGGCTCATGAAGTCGACTGCGAACCTCGACACCTTCACGGAAGACCAGCGCAAGCGGACTGCTGAGGAATTCCGGCGCCTCCTGAATGTCGAAATCAACCGAGCTGAGGACCACCCCGGTCTCCGGACGCCAGATGAAATTGCGGCCGAAGATTTCCGGGTGCAGGGTGCGGATGAAGATGCCCACGCGGTATAGCGGCAGCCCCGCAGCGACGAGCCGTTCGCAACATTCCGCCATCATGCGCGATGGCGTCGGCGCGGATCGCGCACCGTCACTGAGCCAGTCGATGATCTCTCTGAGTTTGTCGGGCAACACGGCTGGCACTTTCAAACTCGCGTAAACGCGGGCTTCGGTCAGTCACTTACTCTAGCCGACCTGTCCGCGATGCCGAATGAAATGATCGGCGAGCACACAAGCGGCCATGGCTTCCGCCACCGGCACGGCGCGGATGCCGACGCACGGATCATGACGACCCTTGGTCAGGATGTCCGTATCGGCGCCATTGCGATCGACGGTCTTGCGCGGCGACAGGATCGACGAAGTCGGCTTCACCGCGAAACGCGCCACGACCGGCTGGCCAGTGGAAATGCCGCCGAGGATGCCGCCCGCATGGTTCGACAGGAATGACGGGCCGTGATTGGTCATGCGCATCTCGTCGGCATTGTCCTCACCGGACAACTCCGCCGCACCGAAACCATCGCCGATCTCGACACCCTTCACCGCATTGATGCTCATCAGCGCCGCTGCCAGATCGCCATCGAGCTTGGCGTAAATGGGCGCGCCCAAACCTGCGGGTACGCCATCGGCGATCACCTCGATCACCGCACCGATCGACGAGCCGGATTTGCGGATACCGTCGAGATAGCCCTCGAAGAACGCAGCCTTGTCCTTGTCCGGGCAGAAGAACGGATTACGGGCGACCTCGTCCCAGTCCCAGTTGCCGCGGTCGATCTTGTGCGGTCCCATCTGCACCAGCGCCGCCCGCACCGTCATGCCTGGCACGATCTTGCGCGCAATGGCGCCAGCGGCGACACGCGTCGCCGTCTCGCGCGCCGATGAGCGGCCGCCGCCGCGATAATCGCGCAACCCGTATTTGGCTTCATAGGTGAAGTCGGCGTGACCCGGCCGGAACTTGTCCTTGATGTCCGAATAGTCCTTCGAGCGCTGGTCGGTATTCTCGATCAAGAGCGCAATCGGCGTCCCCGTCGTGACCTGCACGCCGGTTTCCGGATGCGCCATCACGCCGGACAGGATCTTGACCGTGTCAGCTTCCTGCCGCTGCGTAGTAAAGCGCGACTGGCCGGGACGACGGCGATCGAGATCGGCCTGGATCTCGGCCACATCCAGCGGGATCAGCGGCGGACAGCCATCGACCACACAGCCGATCGCCACCCCGTGGCTCTCGCCAAAGGTGGTGACACGGAACATGTGGCCGAAGGTGTTGTGGGACATGGAGTGGACAGTTCTCGTTATTGGTGAATGTCAACAAACACGTCGTAACGCGATGGCTGTGGACCGTCAAACACGGGTTTCTCCCCTCTCCCCTTGCTTGAGAGGGGAGAAACCCTCTTAACTAAACTTGTCCATCCCGTCGGCGTTGAACACGTAAACGGCGCCCTGCTGGATCGGCATTTCGCTGACGCCGTCCGGCGTCTCAAAGCCCAGCGCCACCATCAGCGCCCGCGCCGTGCCGCCATGCGCCACCGCGACGGTATCGCCCGTGAGGCCTTCAACCCATTCGCGCATCCGGAGCTGCACTTCGGCGTAGCTCTCACCACCCGGCGCCGGCAGGCTCCATTTGTCGCGCAGGCGCGCCGCAAAGATGTCGGGATGCGCAGCTTCCTGCTCGGCCAGCGTGAATCCTTCCCAGTGGCCGAAGCCGATCTCACGTAGACGATCGTCGAGGCCGTAGTCGTCATGCGGCAGATCGAGCTTGCCGCGCACCAGCTCCATGGTGTTGCGCGCGCGGCCGAGCGGACTGGAGACGAACGCGACATCGCCGCTGGTGCGCCCGTCCCGTGCCAGCAGGTCTTTCAGCACGGTGCCGGCATGCGCCGCCTGCTCCCGGCCAAGATCGTTGAGCGGGATGTCCTTCGAGCCCTGAAAGCGACCAGCAGCGTTCCATTCGGTCTGGCCGTGGCGAATATAATAGATGGTTGGCTTCGGCATGGACGTCAGCAATCAGTCCTTGCCGCCCATGCTGATGTCCGGCGCATCCGGCACCTTGGTGCCGAGCACATGATAGCCGGCATCGACGTGATGCACTTCACCGGTCACGCCGGTGGACATATCGGACAGGAAATATACCGCGCTCTGGCCAACTTCGTCGATGGAAACGTTCTTGCGCAGCGGCGCGTTGACCTCGTTGTATTTCAGCAGATAGCGGGAGTCGGCGATCCCTGCGAAGGCCAGCGTCTTGATCGGGCCGGCAGAGATCGCATTGACACGGATGCCCTTCACGCCCAGGTCAGCCGCCAGATAGCGCACGCTGGCTTCCAGCGCAGCCTTGGCGACACCCATCACATTGTAGTTCGGCATCCACTTCTCGGCGCCGTAATAAGTCAGCGTAACGATGGAGCCGCCCTCAGTCATCAGCTTCTCGGCGCGCTGTGCGATGGCTGTCAGCGAGTAGCAGGAGATCAGCATGCTCTTGCTGAAATTCTCGGCCGATGTGTCGACATAGCGACCTTCGAGCTCGTCCTTGTCCGAGAAGGCGATGGCGTGGACGACAAAATCGATCTTGCCCCATTTCTCCTTCACCCGGTCGAACACCGCATCGATGGTGGCTGCGTCGGTGACGTCGCAATGGCCCAGCAGCTCGGCGCCAAGTTCCGCCGCCAGCGGCTCGACGCGCTTCTTCAGCGCATCGCCCTGATAGGTCAGCGCGATCTCCGCGCCCTGCGCCTGACACGCCTTGGCGATGCCCCAGGCAATGGAACGATTATTGGCCACGCCGAGAATAACGCCGCGCTTGCCCTTCATCAGGCCTGAAACTTCGCTCATGTCGCATCCTATTTTGCTTGGCTGACAGCCTTGGCAGTCCATGCCGATCTGACCTTGGGGGTACACCAGCACTTGCGTCTGGTACAGCCCAAAAGCCCGGTTATGCGGCTGTTTACCGTCCGGGCTTAACGCCGGAATAGACGGTCCGCCAAGGTGTTATGATAGATGCGGCGCAATTGCGGACCGCCCAAGATACCGTCAGGATTGCAACGGATGGCACGAGCCCTATGAGCGCCTTTCGCGAAAGCGTTGAGAGCATGATTCCGGCGCTGCGCCGCTATGCGCGAGCGCTGGCGCGTGACACCGACATTGCCGACGACCTGGTGCAGGACACGCTGGTGCGCGCGCTGCGCTCGGAGAAATTGTTCATCGGCGGCGATCTCAGAAGCTGGCTCTATACGATCCTGACCAATCTGAACCGCAACCGCCGCCGGTCGCTGGCACGCAAACCAGTCTTCACCGAGCTGTTCGACAACAATCCAGATGCCAGCGGGACCGAAGCCGAAGGGCGCGACATCTCGCGCGCCCTCGCCGCCCTCGTCGAAGAGCAGCGCTCGGTGCTGCTGCTCGTGATGCTCGAGGGTCTGAGCTACCGCGAAGTCGCTGACATCCAGGGCGTGCCGATCGGCACCGTGATGTCGCGCCTCGCCCGCGCCCGCGCTCATGTCAAAGCCTATCTCGACGGCGAGCGCCCGGCGCTGCGCGCGGTCAAATGATTTAAAGGGAAGATGATAATGACTGGACCGAACATTCCCGTGACCGAAGACGAATTGCACGCCTTCGTCGACAATGAATTGCCTGCCGAGCGCCGCGCCGATGTCGAGGCATGGCTCGCGACACATCCAGATGATGCCGAACGCGTCGCATCGTGGCACGCAATGGCCGAGCTGCTGCATGCCCGCTACGATGCGATTGCCGACGAGGCCGTGCCGCAGCGGCTGGAAATCGAGCGACTGATCCAGCAGCCGCGGCGCTGGATCTATGGCGCCGTCGCGGCAACGCTTGTCGCCTTCGTTGCAGGTGGCAGCGCGGGCTGGGTCGCACGCGGCGCGGCGGCTGCTCCGTCGACATTCCGGAATTTCACGGTAGATGCGCTCGGTGCGCACCGGACCTATGTGGTCGAAGTCCGCCATCCGGTCGAAGTCGCAGCCAATGAACGTGCACACCTGCAGCAGTGGCTGTCGAAGCGTGTCGGCTACGAGATCAAGGCGCCCGAACTCGATGCGGCCGGATTGAAGCTGGTCGGCGGACGCTTGCTGCCCGGCCCCGAAGCGCCTGCGGCCTTCTTCATGTATGAGAGCCCATCGGGCGAGCGCTACACGCTCTACACTTCGCGTGCGGCGAAAGCCGACGCCACCCAGATGCGCTATGCCGCGCAGGACAAGGACGGCGCCATGTTCTGGGCCGACAAAGGCGTCGGCTATGTCGTGTCAGGCCCGACCGACAAGGACCGGCTCAACAACGTCGCGCGCCAGATCTACGATCAGACGGAGAAGGTGGGGGGATGAGACAGCGAGCTGATCGCTGCTCGCCTCACCCCAGATCGCTTCTTGGATGATACGGGTGCCCGTCGCGCCACTTCTCCATCAGCTTTTCCAGCTCGGCATCGTTGCCGTCCAGCAGCATGATCCTGATGGTGAAGTAGAGATCGCCCGCGGCGCCTCCGGCCAGCGGCAGGCCCTTGCCCTTCAGGCGAAACACCCGTCCGCTCGACGTGTTCTTCGGAATTGAAAGCTCCACGGCACCGGTGAGTGTCGGCGCGCGCACCTTGGCCCCCAGCACGGCTTCGTACAGCGTGATCGGCAGATCGACGCGCAGGTCATTGCCATCCACCTTGAAGTGGGCGTGGGGCGCGACGGTGACCGTGATCATCAGATCGCCGGGACGATGTCCTGGCGCGCTTTCGCCCTGGCCGCGGAGCCGGATCTGCTGGCCCGACGTGACGCCGGCCGGTATCTTGACGTTCAATTCCTTGCCGGACGGCAGCCGTACGCGCTTCTCGGCGCCCTTCACGGATTCTTCCAGCGTCACCGTCATGGCGACGTTCAGATCCAGATCGGGCATCCCGCCGGCATAGCCGCCGGTGTCGAATTCAAAGCCCTGCGCGCCGGGACGCGCGCCGCGCGGGCTGGCGCCACCGAACATGCTGTTGAGGATATCCTCGAAACCGCCACCGGCACCGCCGGGAAAGCCCTGCTGCGCACCGGGACCGCCGCGAAAGGCGTGCTCAAAGCCGCGCTGCGACGCGCCCGCGCGGCCGCCGCCCGGAAATCCCTGGAAGCGTGCTTTACCCTCGGCATCGATCTCGCCGCGGTCGAACTGCTTGCGCTTGTCCTCGTCGCCGATGATCTCGTTGGCCGCATTCAATTCCGAAAACCGGTCGGCGGCTTTCGGATCGTCCTTGTTGCTGTCGGGATGATGCTTCTTGGCGAGCTTGCGATAGGCACTCTTGATCGCCGCAGCGCTGGCGCCCCGCTGCACCCCCAAGACCTCATAGGGGTCGCGCATCCGTCGTCTCTCCTTCAGGTAACTAAAAGGCGGGCCACCGGCCCGCATGTTGAATTTGCAGGCCGAAACCCGTCTCTCTCTTCATCTGGTGACTTCGTGTCATTTTTGCAACTCGGCCGCAAGCGGCCGGCCGGTGAAAACTAGCTCCGTTTCCACGGCTTCAGCGTATGCACGTCCCAGCTGCCGCGTTCACCCTTACAGGCCGCACCTTGCATCCAGCTTTCGCTGGTGCCGTTGACATAGCTGGCCAGAAAATCCCTGCAGGTGCGACCTTCCGCGACATAGGCACTGGACAGAGGCGTCACCGATCCGCGCGCCCCGGTCGACGGGTTTTCCCACGGCTGGCTGGAATCCTTGCTGCCCTTGGTGAGGACGTCGGAGGCCGCAGTGCGCGTCAGGACAAGATCGGCTTCGGTGGGCTCGTAATTGGTGGCCTGGACCGATGCCGGCGAAATGGAGCCGGTGACATCGCCGCCTTCCATCTTGGCCAGCGCGGACTCGTTTCGGCCCATACTGCAACCACCGAGGGTGCTGCCGATAAGAATTGCTGTCAAAGCCGCACCGAGCGGGCAGATGGCCGATAGGCCAATGCGTTGCCGTATCCTATATAGGTCTTGCCTATGCAGGTGCAGCAGCAAGCTCTCTACAACAGGCCAACGCAAGCGGAACTCCGGACATGACCGACACGACCTCTCCCATCAAAGACTCAACTCCGTTAACGTCAGGTGATTTTACGGCCGCTGCGGAACCATTTGCGCTGTTTTCCGAGTGGTTTACCGAGGCAAAGGCCTCAGAACCCAACGATCCCAACGCGATGGCGCTGGCCACCGTCGACGCCGACGGCCTGCCGGACGTCCGCATGGTGCTGATGAAGGACTATGACGCCGACGGTTTCGTGTTCTACAGCCACATTGCCAGCCAGAAGGGTCAGGAGCTCGCCGCCAATC
The DNA here is from genome assembly GCF_032401055.1 of Tardiphaga sp. 709. Classification (NCBI taxonomy): domain Bacteria; kingdom Pseudomonadati; phylum Pseudomonadota; class Alphaproteobacteria; order Hyphomicrobiales; family Nitrobacteraceae; genus Tardiphaga; species Tardiphaga sp. 709. Next base: position 1,990,810 of record NZ_CP135529.1, read on the forward strand.
CCAAGGCCGCGCTGCTGTTTCACTGGAAGTCGCTGCGCCGGCAGGTCCGCATTCGCGGTCCCGTCACCCGCGTGACCGATGCCGAGGCCGACGAGTATTTTGCGACCCGCCCCAAACAGGCGCAGATCGGCGCCTGGGCGAGCAAACAGTCACAGCCGCTGGAAAGCCGCTTTGCGTTCGAACAGGCCATCGCCAAGGAAGGCGCCAAGCACCTGATCGGCGCCGTTCCGCGTCCGCCAGGCTGGAGCGGATGGCGCATCACGCCTGTTCGTTTTGAGTTCTGGCACGACCGGCCGTTCCGCCTGCACGACCGCATTGAATTCCGCCGCGACAACTCGGCAGCAGATACGTCCTGGACCAAGGTGAGACTGTATCCGTGAACGCCGACAACGAGACGAGAACCAGACACGTGAACCATCCAGGATCGAACGCGCCCAAGCGCACCATGCTGCTGACCGGCGCAAGCCGCGGCATCGGTCATGCCACCGTGATGCGCTTTTCCAGTGCCGGCTGGCGTGTGCTCACCTGTTCGCGGCATCCGTTTCCGGAAGTCTGCCCATGGGATGCCGGCCCCGAAGATCACATCCAGGTCGATCTCGCCGATCATGACGACACTGTCCGCGCCATCGACGACATCAAGGAACGGCTGAACGGCGGCGCGCTGCATGCGCTGGTGAACAATGCCGCGATCTCACCCAAGGCCGAAGGCGGCGCGCGGATGGGTTCCATCGATACTGACGTCGCAACCTGGAGCCACGTCTTCAACGTCAATTTTTTCGCGCCGATCATGATGGCCCGCGGGCTGATCGAACAGTTGAAGGCGGCCAAAGGCTCGGTGGTGAATGTCACCTCGATCGCCGGCTCGCGCGTGCATCCGTTTGCCGGTGCGGCCTATGCCACATCGAAAGCGGCGCTGGCGTCGCTGACCCGCGAAATGGCGTCGGATTTCGGCCGCCTCGGCATCCGCGTCAATGCCATCGCGCCGGGCGAGATCGACACCTCGATCCTGTCGCCGGGCACGCAGACCATCGTCGATCAGCAGATCCCGCTGCATCGGCTCGGCACGCCCGACGAAGTCGCCAAGATCATCTATGTGCTGTGTACGGAAACGAGTTCATACGTGAACGGCGCCGAGATCCACATCAATGGCGGCCAGCACGTCTGATCGGCGGTAACGGGTGGGAAATAGTCATGCTGAGGACCGCGCCATTCTGGCGCTCCTCGAAAAGCGCGGGATTTTCTAGTCCGCGTAAAATTTCCGCGGCATCGGCGCAGCCGCGCTGATCCCCGCGCTGGAACAATCGTCTTCGGATTCGCCATCCATCAACCCGGCACCACAATGCCGACAGGTGCGCGCAGACATCGCCTGCGCCCGACCGTTGGCCATGCGCGCCTGTTGATAGGACCTGAGATCGACGACGTTCCGTCCCGATGTTTCTGTTTTGTCAACCATTGCTGTCCTCATCGCTTCTGACAGCGTTATGACAGCAACCATTAGCGCAACCGTTCAGCGGAACGCTCGAATTTTACCGGATAAATTGTGGCGGGAATCGCGCGAAGCCTATGATCATTGGGCTTTTCGAACACGCATCATGAATGCGTTTTGATAGTTGGAAAAAGATTCAGACATCCGCGCATTTATGGTCCCGCGAGCCAGCGCTCCAGGTTGTCGAAGTGGTGTCCCCTCCTGAAACATGAGGGGTGGCGGCGCGCCTGACGGCGCAAATAGTGGTAATTTTCGCGATCCGCTTCGCCGTCGGCGACGAAGCTGCAACCACGCAACGCCATCAGGCGCGCCACCGCGGCTTTTCTGTCCCCGGGGCCGTGCTTCCGGGTACTGGGCACGAGCCTCGGCTCGCTGATCCGGCAGCTTTCGCCGCCTTTGCCCGCACCCGTCCAGCCGCAAGCGGCAGAGCCCCGTAGTGGGCCCGGACGGCTACCCAAGGCCTCCCGAGTGCGCAGGGTACGTCACCCCACACCCGCAGGCGCCACATCCTGTCCCACTTCAAGACGCCTCATGAAGCGTCCATCGTGAACCGGATATGTGGAGGATAATCCTTCTAGGTATATTGCCAATAGTGAGCAGGAAAAGATGTTTAAGTTCTACCCTCTCGACTGTCATTCCGGGGCGCGCTCTTGCGCGAGCACGGAATCCATAACCACGATCGCGCGTATGGATTCCGGGCCTACCCCCAGCCGGCTACGCCAGCCGGGCGCATCCCGGAATGACAAATGAGAGGTTAGTGCCTTCCTACGCGCCCTACAGCCACTTCTTCCACTTGAAGAACATGTAGGGTAGCACCGCGGCGAACAGCATCATGATCAGCGCCATGGGGTAACCGACATCCCATTGCAGTTCCGGCATCGCCTTGAAATTCATGCCGTAGACCGAGGCGATCAATGTCGGCGGCATCAGCACGACGGCCATGACCGAGAACAGCTTGATGATGTTGTTCTGTTCGAGATTGACGACACCGAGCATCGCATCGAGCGTGAAGGTGATCTTGTTCGACAGATAGGAGGCGTGATCGGTCAGGGAGACCACGTCGCGCTGCATGGTCTTGAGCTGCGCGCGCATGTCCTTCGACCACTTCACGCCTTCGGCTTCCGCCGTGATGAAGGTGACGACGCGGCCGATCGAGACGAGGCTTTCACGCACTTTCGAGGTCAGGTCGCCCTTGCGACCGATGGTGATGAGAATTTCGGAATAACGCTTGGCATGGCCGGTCCGCAGCGACTCATCCGGCTCGAAGATGTCGTGGCTGACCTGATCGACGTCGGCGCCGACGCGTTCGAGAATGTCGGCGCAGCGATCGATCACGGCGTCGAGCAGTTCGAGCAGAATGGTTTCACCATTGGCGCCGGGCGGCGCGTTGCGGCCAAGCTTCAGTTCGACGGACGCGAACGGACGCGGTGTGTCGTAGCGCACCGTCACCAGCCGTTGCCGGGTGAGGATGAAAGTTACCGCCGTAATCCGCGGCGACTCCGTGTCGGAGCCGCACATCAAGCTCGCGGTCATGTAGCGGGCGCCGTTCTCGATATAGAGACGGCTGGAGATTTCGATCTCCTGCATGTCTTCGCGGGTCGGAATTTCCACCCCCGCCAGTTTCTCCACCGCCTTGTCTTCGGCCGGCGACGGCTTCACCATGTCGATCCACACCGCATTGTCCGGCAACGCTTCGAGATCGGTCGGCTCGGATTTTCTCAAGGCGTGATCGGCAGGGGTGAAGACAGCGAGCATGGCAACTCCGGGACATTGAAAAGGCGGGACACTGCAATACGGACGATCCGGACAGAATCGGCAGGGGCGACCGACCATGACCGATGCGGATGCAGCCGTCATGACAGCCTTTGTGCGGCGCGCCAACCCCGCCCAAACCCGGGGAATTTTTCCCGCAAGATCGCGCGTTCCATGGTCTCGATCTGACAAAATTGTCACGCGCGCATCACGGCTTCGCGAGGCGTTGCGGTTCTGCACAGGATTTGGCCGGAGGGTCGAAAATTCTGCGGCAAATATGACACAGGTTGTGCGCTGCATGATGCGCAGCGCATCTAACCGCTGGAATTGCAGCGGATTTCAGCGATAGTAGCTTTAACGGAATCGTGGCGTTCGCAGGCTATTTTGGGTGCGTTTCCTTGCACCAGCCTGTCTGAATTCGGACCTCACGCAATTGGAACAATGACATGTCGCCGCTCAAGATTAAGCTTGGTTTGATTGTCGCCGCCGGCCTGATGCTGTCGGGCTGCATGCAGACCGCCACGCAATTCCAGGCCGCTCCGGAAGCCAGCCTCAAGCCGAATGACAAGGCACAGCTCGCCAAGGCGCGTTACGCCAAGGTTGCCGTCGCCGAGCCGTTCCGCCGCGCCATCGTCGACTTCCACCGCAAGGAAGCACCGGGCTCGATCGTGGTCGATTCCGACAACCACTATCTCTACTTCGTCCAGGACGGCGGCAAAGCAATCCGCTATGGCGTGACCGTCGGCGAAGAAGCGCTGGCGTTCTCGGGCGTTGCGCGCGTCGGCAACATGGCCGAGTGGCCGAAGTGGACCCCGACCAAGGACATTCACGCCCGCATCGAAGGCCTGCCGGCCTCGGTGCCCGGCGGCGTCGATAATCCGCTCGGTGCCCGCGCCCTCTATCTCTATCAGGGCAACAAGGACACGCTGTTCCGCATTCACGGCACCAATCAGCCGGAATATATCGGTGCCTCGATCTCGTCGGGCTGCATCCGCATGACCAACGAAGACGTCATCGACCTCTATAGCCGCGTCAAGCCCGGCGCTGTGGTCGTCGTGCTCGAGCCGAAGGCCGGCGACTCGCCGTATAATTCGAAGCTGGCCCTGCAGGGCGGTGGCGGAACGCCGTACTGAGCTGACAGGGTTTTATCTGATTAGAAAAAGCGCCGGTTTTGCCGGCGCTTTTTTGTTTTGAGCAAGCTGATGACTGTTGCTTCCCTGTTTTTGCGCAGACGCTAGTGGTCTCCCTCCCCCTTGCGGGGAGGGTCGGCCGAGCGAGGCGATGCGCAGCATCGACGAAGTGGAGACCGGGGTGGGGGTGCCACAAGCGCCGTCGCCTGTGGCACCCCCACCCGACCGGCCTACGGCCGGCCACCCTCCCCGCAAGGGGGAGGGAAAAGAAAGCACCCGCCCGGACGTGGCCACAAATACGCGATCAGAACGTCACCGCAAAAAGCTGAACGGCGATGGCGGCGCAGCGCGGCGCTTCTTCGGCTTGGGTTTTGGCTTCGACTTGGGCTGTTCTTGTGGAGGCGCGGCTTCTGCTTCGGGCTCCGGCTCGGCTTCAACCGCAGGCTGAGCGGCTGCAGGCTCAGCGGGTTTCGCCGTCTCGGGCTTCGCCTCCCCCGGCTTGCCCTCGGCCACTTCGCGCGGCGGTGCTTCGTCCGGGCGCACGGCTGGCATCAGCGGTGCGATGCGCGGCCACTCGTCCCAGACATCCCACTGGCAGATGCGGTAATTGCCGCGCCGCTCGGCGATATCGAGATGGATGTGATCCTCGTGATAGCCGTCGGAACCCGGCCCCAGCACGGTGGTGAACCGCGTACAAACCGAATGCAGCACCGCCTCGCGCTGCTCGCGCGGCGTGTTGCGCTCGGTGAGCGCGATCGAGCGGCCATTGGCGAGTTTCAGCCCGCGCACGTCCAGCGCATTGGCGCGGCCATGCTCTGACAGTTTTGCGCCGACGACACGGTTGCGACCGCGGCAATCGAAGGAGTCGAAATTATCAAGTTCGAGGAGCTTGGTGCCGAGGCTGGTCGCGAGCGGCGCCATGTCGGCGCGGATCCACTCGGCCACGGCCGTTGCCATGGCGCAGCGCATCGTTCCCGCCGGCTTCAGCGGCACCCGCGTCTTGTCCGGCAGCACGACCGCTTCCAGCCGCACCATGTCGGGGCCGCCGCAGGCGCCCGGCCCCTTGATGTCGGGAATACTCGGCGCCACGGCGATGGCATCGGTGAGCGCCAAGCGGCAGGCTGAAGGCGGCGGCGGCTCCGGCGGACGCGCTTCGGCAGCAGGCTTCTCAGACTCGGCTGGTTGCTCCGATTTCGCAGGCTCCTCACCGGGCTTTTGCGCGGGCTCGATCGCCGGCGCTTCTACCGGGCGGGGCTTTGGCAGCGGCACACGCGATGTCGTCAGATAGGCCTGCGCCGGCGCGGCCACCAGCAGCAACGCCAGAACCGCTCCAATTGTCCTTTGGTCGCAGCCGGATAGGCCAAAAGTCCATTTCCGGGCCGCTTTCCCCGCGCTAAACTTCATGCCAAGACCTAAAGCAAGAAGACGGTCGAAGTTCCCCGGCAACGATCGGGGAGCCGGCACGGCAATCACAAGACGGAGGAACGATCAAATGCGTGGCTTGATGCAAGACTGGCCTTTGCTGTGTCATCGGATCATCGATCATGCGGCCCAAGTCCACGGCGAACGCGAGGTCGTGACCAGATCAGTCGAAGGTCCCATCCACCGCACCAATTACGCCGAAATTCGTACCCGTGCCCTGAAGGTCGCACAGCGTCTCGACCGCGAAGGCATCAAGATGGGCGACCGCGTCGCCACCATCGCGTGGAACACGTGGCGGCACCTAGAAACGTGGTACGGCATCATGGGCATCGGCGCTATCTGCCACACCGTCAATCCACGTCTATTCCCGGATCAGATCGCGTGGATCATCAACCATGCGCAAGATCGTATCGTGATGACCGACCTCACCTTCATCCCGATCCTTGAGAAACTCGCCGACCAGTTGCCATCAGTCGAGCGCTACATCGTCTACACCGACAAGGCGCACATGCCGCAGACCACGCTGAAAAACGTCGTGGCCTATGAGGACTGGATCGCTGAGGTGGACGGCAACTTCAAATGGAAGGAGTTCGACGAGAACACCGCAGCGGCGATGTGCTACACATCGGGAACAACAGGCGATCCAAAGGGCGTGCTGTACTCGCACCGCTCCAACGTGATGCATGCGCTGATGGCCAATACCGGTGACTCGCTCGGCGCCAATGCCGCCGACACCATGCTGCCGGTGGTCCCGCTGTTCCATGCCAATAGCTGGGGCATCGCGTTTTCCGCACCGTCGATGGGCACCAAGCTCGTACTGCCGGGCGCCAAGATGGACGGCGCCTCGATCTACGAATTGCTCTCGACCGAAAGGGTGACGCATACCGCCGGCGTGCCGACAGTGTGGTTGATGCTGCTCAACTACATGTCGCAGAACAATCTGAAACTGCCTGACCTGCGCATGGTGGTGTGCGGCGGCTCGGCGATGCCGCGCTCGATGATCAAGGCCTTCGTCGATATGGGCATCGGCGCGCGCCATGCCTGGGGCATGACCGAAATGAGCCCGATCGGCACGCTGGCCGCGTTGAAGCCGCCGTTCGACCAGCTCGAAGGCGACGAGCGGCTGGATATCCTGCAGACCCAGGGCTATCCGCCATTCGGCGTCGAGATGAAAATCACCGACGACAGCGGCAAGAGCCTGCCCTGGGACGGCAAGACCTTCGGCCGTCTCAAGGTGCGCGGCCCGTCAGTGTCGCGCGCCTATTTCCGTGTCGAGGACGAGATCCTCGACGAGGAAGGCTATTTCGACACCGGCGACGTCGCGACCATCGACGCCCACGGCTACATGCGGATCACTGACCGCTCCAAGGATGTCATCAAGTCCGGCGGCGAATGGATCTCGTCGATCGATCTGGAGAACCTTGCCGTCGGTCATCCGCAGGTGGCGGAAGCCGCCGTCATCGGCGTCTATCATCCGAAATGGGACGAGCGCCCGCTCCTGATCGTACAGCTCAAGCAGGATCAAACCGCCACGCGCGAAGACATCCTGAAATACATGGATGGCAAGATCGCCAAGTGGTGGATGCCGGATGACGTGGTGTTCGTCGACGCCATCCCGCACACCGCGACGGGCAAGATCCTGAAGACCGCGCTGCGCGATCAGTTCAAGACGTATAGCCTGCCGACTGCGGCGGCCTAGTCAAAAGAAAAACCTCTCCTCGCCATGCGAGGAGAGGTTTCCAATTTGTGGGGCGACGAGAGCCTCAGCCGTTGAGCGCGGCCTTTACCAGGCCGCTGGCCTTGCCGAAATCCATCTGACCGGCATATTTCGCTTTGAGTGCGGCGATCACCTTGCCCATGTCTTTCATGCCGGCAGCACCGGTTGCTGCGATCTCGGCTGCGATGGCTGACTTGGTCTCATCCTCCGACATCTGCTGCGGCAGATAGGCAGAGATGATCGCGATTTCCTCGCGCTCCTGGGTCGCGAGCTCGGCGCGGCCACCCTTGTCATAGAGCTCGACGGACTCCTGGCGCTGCTTGATCATCTTCTGCAGCAGGCTCAGCAGATCGGCGTCCGACAGCGGCGGCTTGCTCTGGCCGCGCGCTTCGATATCGGCATTCTTGATAGTCGAATTGACCATGCGAAGCGTCGAAAGCTTGCGCTCGTCCTTGGCCCGCATGGCGTCCTTGACGGCGTTGTTGATGTCATCGCGCAGCATCTGCGTCTCCTCTTGCGGCCGCCAATCGCAGCGCCGGAACTCGGTTGGCCCCGATCTAAGCGTTTTAAGGGGTATGCACAACTGCACCCGCCAATTCTCGGGGACGCCGCCCGGAGCTGTTGCCTGAACCTACTGCCCAAACCTATTGCCGATGGCTGGAGCTGAAATCCTCCACGCCTGCGGACAGCGGCCCGGGCGCATTGGCCCCAGCGACGTATGGCAGAACCATCAACGCCGATATGGTGGCCGGAATACCGGCCTGGCCCCATAGCCGGGGCTGAACCTCGAAATCAAACCTGACGTGCCGCGGCTCGAGCATCGCGACCTTGCCCATCCACATCAGGCAATCGCTATCTGTCGCAAAGCACATCGAAGCCCACCCCTTCTGCAGCGTCGTCGCGCGCGGCATGCCCCAAGTGTACTGGAACTGGAACGGGCGGCTGTAGACGGGATGGTCAGGGCTGTAAAAGGCCGTCGCGAATGCCAGCCCGTCGTCGCCACTGATCCGCGGCAGCGGCCGGCCTGTCATCTGGTGCCACCGGTCGGTCAGCTCTTGAGCGGCCAGCCGATAGTAAGTCCGCTCGTTAGGATTGATGCTGTTGCGGTAAATCGCATGGATCGGAGCCGCCACAACGGTTGCGATGATGGCGATGCCTGCGACGAACACCACCATATTGACCACATACAGGCGTTCGAGCGTGAAGCGGGCGCCGCAGACGATCAAAACGGCAGGCAGGAACAAGCCCTGGAGCGCCCATAGCGAAGGCATGTCGGTGCCAAGCGTGACGGTTGTCATAACCGGCAGCAGTACGGTGCCGATGAACACCCAGAACAGCAGCAGCAATCCTGGACCCATCGCACGGAAATCGGCCGAAAAGTACTTCAGGCGCAGCTCGGCCGATAAAACCCAGACAATAGCCGGCAGCGCCAGCGTCGCCGCGAGACCGAGCAAAAACATGCTGGCTTCGATGAGTGACTGACCAAAGTCGATGCCGCCGTGAACCTGCATGGCATAGGTGAACGGCGTAGCACCGGTCGTCACGAGCCAATGGATGTGCGGCCCAAGGGCAATGAGTCCGGTCAGTGCCGAAATCCACGGTGCCCACGACCTGAAATAGACCGCCCGCTGCGGATGCACGATCGCTGCCAGCGCGAAGCTGGCGATCAGGAAGATCGAATAATATTTGCCGAGCATCGCCAGCGCGGACAGGACGCCGGCGGCGGCAGCCCAGCCGATAGCGCGCGTTTCAAAGGAGCGCAGGAAGCAATAGGTCGCCAGCGGCCAGACCGCGAGCAGCACTGTGTTCGCGTTGAAGCGCTGGGCATGGAATTGATAGGCCGGAAGCAGCATCAGCAGCAGCAGCACGACGGCTCGCGAATCGCCGCGCACGAAGCGGCGCGCAATCAGATCGACGGCCCAGAGCGCCACCGCGGCATTGGTCATCGACAGCAACTGGAACGACCAGTCGGTCAGCGGGAAAACCAGCGTCCACAGCCGCGCGACCCAGCCCATCAAGGGCGGATGTTTGGGATTACCCCACGCGAATTCGCGCCCAAGGGTCCAGGTTTCCAGCGCATCCGCATGCAGATCGCCGCTCTGATAGGCGATCACCAGAAACAGCAGCCAGATTCCCGCGAAGCCGACGATCAGCACAGGAATCGTCCCGCCCGCCTCGATCCCATCGAGGAAGGTCAGAAAAGGCCTACGCCATCGCGCTGGCGCGATGGCCGAGCGCGCGGCCATCTTGGCGAAATAGTCCAATTGCACTGAAATATCCGGAAATACGGGAAGTCGTAGCTTGCTACCGGCGAAAGTGAGTTCCGGCAAGCATCCGTAATTATAATTAGTTGATTTTACATCTCATTCTGCAAATTACGCGCTATCGGCGTGCAGGTTTCGCCGGACAACCGGAACACCACAATTTTGCCAGATAAGATATTATTCCTTAATTAAGCTCTGTCCGGGCCCGTTGATCGGCCAAAGCGCCGATTGCTAACCCTGCAGGCCATGGTTGACGTGTGAATCCGGCCGTTCTGGCTTTGACGGCAGCGGATGCGCGGACTATGTAGTCCCCTCATGACCCCCTCAGAAACATCTTCAGCCTGGCCGGACCACAAACCGACCGCGCTCCTCGTGCTCGCCGATGGCACCGTGCTGGAAGGCTTCGGCCTTGGTGCGGAAGGCCAGGCCGTGGGCGAAGTCTGCTTCAACACGGCGATGACCGGTTATGAGGAAATCCTCACCGACCCATCCTATGCCGGACAGCTCATTACCTTCACCTTCCCGCATATCGGCAATGTCGGCACCAACGACGAGGATATCGAGACGGTGAACATGGCGGCGACGCCAGGCGCCCGCGGCGTGATCCTGCGCTCGGCGATTACCGACCCGTCGAATTACCGCTCTTCCCGGCATCTCGACGCCTGGCTGAAGGCGCGCGGCATCATCGGCATTTCCGGCATCGACACCCGCGCCCTGACCGCGCTGATTCGCAACAAGGGCATGCCCAATGCAGTGCTTGTGCACGCGAAGGACGGCCAATTCGATCTGCACGGCCTGAAGGAAGAAGCGCGCGAATGGCCGGGCCTCGAAGGCATGGACCTGGTGCCGATGGTGACATCTGCCCAGCGCTTCACCTGGGACGAGACCCCCTGGGAATGGGAAAAGGGCTTCGGCCGCCAGACCAATCCTGAATTCAACGTCGTCGCTATCGATTACGGCATCAAGCGCAATATTCTGCGTCTGCTGGCCGGCGAAGGCTGCAAGGTCACCGTCGTTCCGGCCACGACTTCGGCAGAAGAGATCATGGCGCTGAAGCCGGACGGTGTGTTCCTGTCGAATGGCCCCGGCGATCCCGCCGAGACCGGCAAATATGCCGTGCCTGTCATCAAGCAGGTGATCGATTCCGGCGTGCCTACATTCGGCATCTGCCTCGGTCACCAGATGCTGGGCCTTGCGGTGGGCGCCAAGACCAAGAAGATGCATCAGGGCCATCACGGCGCCAATCATCCGGTCAAGGACGAGACCACCGGCAAGGTGGAAATCACCTCGATGAACCACGGCTTCGCGGTGGATGAAGCGACGCTGCCGAAGGGCGCGACGCAGACCCATATCTCGCTGTTCGACGGATCCAATTGCGGCATCCAGCTCGACGGCAAGCCGGTATTCTCGGTGCAGTATCACCCGGAGGCTTCCCCCGGTCCACGCGACTCGCATTATTTGTTCAAGCGGTTCGCGGATCTGATGCGGGCGAACAAGGCGCCGTAGCTCTCATTTCAGTTTGCGGAATCAAGGCGCCATGGCCGGGATCATCCCGGCCATTTTCGTTCTGGACGCAGAGAAGATGACACACGGCGCCACCTTTTGTATGATGCTCGTCATTACAATTGCCGGGAATGATCCATGACCGACGCCCCCACGCCCCGCTACGACGTCGTCCCCACCAGCCTGATGGCCTCGATGCCCGGGCTCGATTTTGTGCGCAAGATCTTCTCCGGCGAGCTGCCGCAGCCGCCGATCATGGAGAATGTCGAGCCGTTCGACTCGACCGCAGAACCCGGTGTTGTCGTGTTTCACAGCGTCCCCGGCTTCCGCCACTACAATCCGATCGGCTCGGTACATGGCGGCTACGCGGCGATCCTGCTGGATTCGGCGATGGGACTGGCTGTGCATTCGATGCTGCCTGTCGGCACCGGCTACACCACGCTGGAATTCAAGATCAGCTTCATCCGCGGCATGAGCAAGGATAGCGGCACCGTGCGCACCGAAGGCAAGACGCTGAATGTCGGCCGCCGCGCGGCGACGGCGGAAGCGCGCATCACGGATTCCAATGGCCGACTCATCGCCCATGCCACCACGACGTGTCTGGTGTTCGAGATTCCGAAGGACGCGGCCTGACCTGGAGTCCTCGGGCACTCTCACGGAAATTCGACACGTCACGGCCTGACAGCGGGAGTTTCGCTTGCCATGCCCCGCGCGCGCGACATCAGGTAGAGTTCAAGCTCGACCATCTCAGGCGCGTCGGCGCTGTAAGGCTGCGCGCGCACGCCGATCATGCAGTTGCGCAGGCGGCGCTTGAGAGAGCCAAGCCCCTGCCACTCCAGCCGATAGACGGGATAGCCCGTCGGATGGGCCTGCGTGATCGCGGAGCCGGCGAGACGTTTGTCCCAGTTGTCGTCGTGACAGTTCGTGCATGCCAGATTCAACTGCCCCTGACGCCGCATGAAGGCATCGCGGCCTTTGTCGATGAATGCCTGCAGACGTGAATCGGCGCCCGTCTCGATCGGCATCCCCTGTGACTGCCGGCCGATCAATGCGGTCAGCGCCAGCAGATCGCGGCTTTCATCGGCGAGCGGCGGCAATTGCTGATGATCGACGCGGCAGAGATTGACGCGCTGTTCGAGATCGACCGGGCGATTGAGCTTGTCGTCGAATGCCGGGTAGCGCACGGCGACGCCGCGCATGCTGCTGGCATCACCGTGGCAATCCGCGCAAGCACGGCCGGCGACGGGCTTCCGGGTCCATAGCGCCTCGCCATCCAGCACCCCCAGCATGCCGGGATTGGCCGTGGCGTCGTTCTGCATGGCCTGGGTTTCGACGGACATGAAACTGGCACCGGAGCGTCGCTCGCCCGGCGCGATCTCCGCCGCCTCGATGAGCGACGTGAAAGCGACGGTTGCCAGCAACGACAGGCTGATATTGCGCAGTCGTCTCATGTGACCGTGATGCTGGCCGACGCGGTTTCCTGAAATCCGTTGTCGCCAATCCACTGGAATTCGAATTTTCCGCTCTCGGTGGCGACCGTAAAGAAGGAGATGAAGGGATTGGCGGAGAACGCAGGAAACAGATCGGCCCGGAACACTTCATCGCCATTATAGCGGCAGGTGAAATTGGTGATGATGTTGCGCGGGATAACCTCGCCGGTCACGGTATGGCGAAAGCCGGTCTCCATGATGTGCGACATCAGGGTCTTGATCTCGATGATGTCGCCGCGCTTGGCCGTTGACGGAACGTTGATCAGCGCGGACGCCATCAGGTTGCCTCCTCGGTACATGCGGCGAGCGTGACCACGACATCGGCGGTCGCCGACCAGAACGAACCATCGGAGAGTTTCGCGATAGCCGTCAGTGTCTGTGTATCGGCGAGCCGGATGCGCGTCGATATCTGCGCGCGGCCTGCGCGCGGCGAGATATAGAAGTTGCCGACATTGGGCTGCGGATTCTTCTCGTTGAAAATGTGGATACTGACCACGTGATCCGCATCGCTCATCGGGCTCGTTACCGTGACGGTGAGCGGCACCGTGTTGCCGTTCTCGACCAGCGGCGGGACGTCGAGCTTCACCTTGCCGGGGCGCACCGCGGCGCCGTTGACGATATCGCGGATGGCCGCCTTCATGGTGTCCGGCGTCGCATGGGCCGGGCCGACATGCACGAGTGACACCGCGCCGAGCGCAGCGCCACCGGCCGTCGCCAGAAACTGGCGGCGAGTCGATCGATCGAGCTCAGCCATGGATTGCTTTCGTCATGATGGGTTCTGCAGCGTTGTCAGATAGGCCACTACGTCCTCGATTTGTTGCGCCGACAGGATCGGCTTGCCAAGCCATGCATCCCCGACACGCTGTAACCCATCTGCACGATAATAGGACGGCATGATGGTCGCGGCATTGAGGCGTGAGGCATCCACCAGCCGCAGCCGCAACTGGCCTTCCGACCAGCGGCTGCCGGTGCCGGCAAGGCTTGGCGCAAGATCGCCCTGGAATCTCTGTTCGGTAAATGGCCCGCTGTGGCAGAGCAGACACGTATATGTGCGGTTGACGACGATCGCCCTGCCCGCCGACGCGTCGCCGACCGCGCCCGCCAGGGGCAGCGGAATTGCATCGCCAATCACCGCATAAGGGACAAGTTCACTCGCACGGACCGGAGCAGTCAGCAGCAGCGTCGCCACGCTCGCCGACAACAGCGTCGATGCGCGGCGACGACTAACCAAAGACCTCTGCTCCGATCGTCTCGAACCACGATCGCGCATAGATCGCTTCACGGGCCCGGACATCACGCGGCGCATCCAGCGGACTCGTACCGCCCGCGCCTTCGATATCCGCAAACAGGCCATTGCGGGGCTGGTAGACGCCCGCGATGGAAATGCCGTAGTCGGGCGCGACCAGACTGTAGCAAGTGTTGATCAGCTTCGGCGACGTCGGCGTCGCCCCCGCCAGCAACGCCACGATCGCGCCGGCACAGGTCTTCGCCTGCGCATTCGCCGAGAATGCGGATTTGGGCATGGCGCCGGCAATGCAGGCATCGCCGATCACATGGATGTTCGGCACCTGTGTGGACTCGAGGCTGACGGGATTGATCGGGCACCAGCCGGATTTATCGGTGACGCCGGCAATCTCCGCGATGCGTCCGGCGCGCTGCGGTGGAATGACATTGGCCACCTGAACGTGATGTGTCGCGAAATCGGTCACCAGCGTATTGGTCGCCGGATCGACCGACGTGACCTTGCCGCCCTGCGACAGCGCGACCCATTCGATCAGTCCCGGATACAGCTCCTGCCACGCGGCCTGAAACAGCCGCTGCTTCGAGAACGCGTCTTTCGAGTCGAGAATGATGAGCTTCGACCGCGGCTTGCGAGTCTTGAGGTAGTGCGCAATCAGGCTCGCGCGCTCGTACGGGCCCGGCGGACACCTAAAGGGGGTGGCGGGAACGACGATCGCAACCACGCCGCCATCGTCCATCGCCTCCAACTGGCGTCGCAGCAGCAGCGTCTGCTCACCGGCCTTCCAGGCATGCGGCATGCGCGACGCTGCAGCCTCGTCATAACCCGGCAGCGCGTCGAAGCGCAGATCGATTCCGGGCGACAGAACCAGCCGGTCGTAGCGCAACGTCGATCCATCGGCGAGACCGATCGTGCGCGCCTGCGGGTCGATTGTCTGCGCCATTTGCGCGACGAGTTTGATGCCGCCGGCCGCGATTTTCTCGTAGGTGAATTGCTGGGCTTCGATGGCGCGGTCGCCGGCAATGACCTCGTTGCTGAACGGGCACGCGACATATTGACGATCGGCTGTCACCAGCGTGACATCCAGCGACGGATCGAGCTGCCGCAGCGCACGCGCGGAACTGGCGCCGCCGAAGCCGCCGCCGATCACGACGACGCGCGCAGGCGATTGCGCGAGGCTTGGCGATGCCAGCGCAAGGGACGCCGTCGCCGCAGCGGCAGCGCGAAGAAACTCCCGTCGTGAGGTATGATTTTTTTGGGTCATGCTATTTCTGCGTTGCCAGCCAGGCCGCAATCGACCCGATTTCGTCTTCGGAGAAGCCTTTGGCGATCCGCGTCATCACCGTGGCCGGCATCGATCCATTGCGAAAGGCCAGCAATGCAGAGCGCGTCGCATCGGCATCGCGCCCATAGATGTTGGGGATGGCCTGCGATGTCGCCGCGTGGCAGCCGGAGCACGACGCCGCTCCAGGCGGCGGCGCCGATGCCGCCTGGACCGGCGCCGCCGAGGCGACGATCAGCCCGATCGCAAGTGAGGTACGCAACGTCTTCATGAGTGAAATCCAGTGATGGGCAGCAAGCATGGCGACGCGTCGGTTACGCAAAGATGATATCGTGGTTCTTCAGTGGCACGGAACGGATGCGTTTTCCGGTCGCAGCAAAATAGGCATTCAGCACGGCCGGTGCCGCAACGCAGATCGTCGGCTCACCGACACCGCCCCAGAAACCACCTGACGGCATCAGGATCGACTCGACCTTCGGCATCTCTTTCATGGTCATCGACTGATAGGTGTCGAAATTCTCCTGCTCGATGCGACCACCCTTCACTGTGCACTCGCCATAGAACAGCGCCGACAGGCCATAGACGAACGAGCCAGCGATCTGGCGATCGATCTGCCAGGGATTCACCGCGTAACCCGGATCTGTGGCGGCAACGATGCGATGGATCTTGATCTTGTTGCCGCCCGTCACCGAAATTTCCGTCGCGGCTGCAACATAGCTGCCGAAGCCCATATGCTGGCAGATGCCGCGGAACACGCCTTGCGGCGCCGGCGTCGTCCAGCCGATCCTCTCCGCAACCGCATTGAGCACCGCGAGATGCTTCGGATGCTTGGTCATCAGCTTGCGACGGAATTCGAGCGGGTCCTGACCGACCGAATGCGCGAGTTCGTCCATGAAGCTTTCGAGATAGATCGCATTCTGGTTGACGTTGACGCCGCGCCAGAAGCCCGGCGGCACATGCGGATTGCGCATGGAATGGTCGATCAGCAAATTCGGAACAGTGTAGCCGATCGCTGCCTCACCGCTGGCATTCAGACCTTGGAAAGTGACGGGATCCATCCCGTTCTGCATTCCCTCGGGACGCACACTGGCCAGGATCGACTGGCCTGAGATCCGCATGTGCAAACCGATCAAATTGTTATCGGCATCGAAGGCGCCGACCAGCTTGCTCTGCGTAATCGGATGATAGCGGCCGTGCAGCATGTCTTCTTCGCGCGACCACATCAGCTTGATCGGCGTGCCGGGCATCTGCTTGGCGATGGCCACCGCCTGACGGACGTAATCGGTCATGCCGCGCCGACCGAAGCCGCCGCCCGGCATGATCTTGTAGACCTCGCATTTGTCGCTCGGCAGGCCTGACGCTTCGACTGCGGCCGCAAACACGGCTTCGCCGTTCTGCGTCCCGGTCCAGACCTCGCACTTCTCCGCCGTATAGAGCACCGTCGCGTTCATCGGCTCCATGGTGGCGTGGTTCTGATAGGGATAGGCGTAGACCGCTTCCACCGTCTTCGCAGCACCCGCAAACGCTGCTTTGACATCGCCAGCCTTGTTGCCGACAAAAGCGGGCTGCGCAGCGTCCAGGCCTTCCTGCAGCCACTTGCCGATGGACTCGCTGGACACGCTGGCGTTCTTGCCATCGTCCCAGACGACCGGCATCGCCTCCAGCGCCGACTTGGCGTGCCACCACGTATCGGCGACCACAGCCACGGCACTCTCGCCGACGCGCACGACCTTCTTGACGCCTTTCATGCCAAGAATCTTGCTGTCGTCGAAGCTCTTCAGCGTGCCGCCGAACACCGGGCAATCCTTGATCGCGGCATTGAGCATTCCCGGCAGCTTAATATCGGCGCCGTAGACCATCTTACCGTTGGTTTTCTCGACCGTATCGAGCCGCTTCAGCGGTTTGCCGGCGATGGTCCAGTCCTTGGGATCCTTCAGCTTGACGTCGGCCGGCGGCTGCAGCTTAGCAGCCGCTTCCGCGACCTTGCCGTAAGTGATGGTGCGCCCCGACGGGACATGGGTGATGACGCCCTTGCTGGTGGCACATTCCGACACGGGCGCGGCCCACTCATTGGCTGCCGCCTGGATCAGCATCAGGCGCGCAGCCGCGCCGCCTTTGCGGACGTAATCATGCGAAGTGCGAACGCCGCGGCTGCCGCCGGTGGAAAAGTCCCCCCAGACGCGCTTGCGTGCGACACTTTGCCCGGGCGTAGGATATTCCGTCGTCACCTTGGACCAGTCGCATTCAAGTTCTTCAGCGACCAATTGCGCCAGACCCGTGAGCGTTCCCTGCCCCATCTCGGACCGCGCGATACGCACGACAACGGTCTCATCAGGCCGGATCACCACCCAGGCATTGACCTCAGGCGTACCATCGGCCGCATAGACTGCGGTCGGCCCGCCAAAGGGAATACCGAGCGCGAGGCCACTGCCGATAGCAGCAGTTCCCAGGACAAACGAACGGCGATTGAGTTGCGGAGCATGACCCATGACCATCTTCCTCAAGCGCTTGCAGCGGCGTGAATCGCTTCACGGACCTGCTGGAACGTGCCGCAACGGCAGATATTGGTGATGGCGAGGTCGATATCCTCATCGGTCGGCTGCGGCACTGTCTCCAGCAGCGCTGCAACTGCCATGATCATGCCGCTCTGGCAGTAACCACATTGCGGCACATCATGATCGATCCAGGCCTGCTGCACCTTGTGCACGGCCCCCTCGGACGCAAGGCCCTCGATCGTCGTGATCTGCTTTCCGATCGCCTCACTGAGCGCCATGCTGCAGGAACGGACCTGCTGGCCATCGACATGAACGGTGCAGGCGCCGCATTGGGCGACGCCACATCCGTATTTTGTCCCTGTCAGCCCGGCATTTTCGCGGATCGCCCATAGCAACGGCGTGTCCGGTTCTGCATCGATCTCGTAGGTTCGTCCATTGATCGTGAGGCTTGCCATCGCATTTCCCCGGGTCGTGGCGCATATCGCCGTTGCAGCAACCCTCCCCTGAAACTGGAAGAATTCCAAATCAAATGTTTGGTGACTGCGGCGCCCGAAGATTCCAGCGATGTCCCTGCCTTGCGGACGTCACAGTTACGTCACGCGGAATTTTCTGTTTGCTGACGCTCTATCACCGCGGGTCGAACACAATGCGATCATGCAAGGAAGATTGCCATTGGCAAAACCGGGCACCGCCGTGTGCAGAACATCGCCGATTCGCTGTCGCGATTTACTTGGTGAGAGTTGCGCGGAACACGGGATGATAGCCGTGCGCCGCTCGACGCGCTGTGGCCGGGTTGGTAAGCCCTCTCTACAAGGAGACCTGAGTCGAGACATGACCGTTGCGATCGAGATGGGGCATACGACGTCAGGCGCCCCGGCGGCTCTGGACCTTGAGGAACTGCTGGCGACGCGCCTGCTCGTACAGGGCAATTCGGGTTCCGGAAAATCGCATCTGCTGCGCCGGCTGCTCGAACAGAGCGCCCCATGGGTGCAACAAACCATCATCGACCCTGAAGGCGATTTTGTCTCGCTGGCGGAGCGATTCGGTCATCTGGTGATCGATGCCGAGGCGCATACCGAACGCGGGTTGCAGGTCGCCGGCGAGCGCGCGCGCATGCACCGCGTCTCCACAGTGCTCAATCTCGAAGGGCTGGATGCCGAGAATCAAATGCGCCGCGCCGCCGCCTTTCTGGGCGGGCTGTTCGACGCGCCCCGCGACCATTGGTATCCGATGCTCGTGGTGGTGGACGAGGCACAGCTGTTCGCCCCGGCCGTCGCGGGCGAGGTGTCCGACGAAGCACGCAAGCTATCGCTCGGCGCCATGACCAACCTGATGTGCCGCGGCCGCAAACGCGGCCTTGCCGGCGTCATCGCGACACAGCGACTGGCGAAGCTCGCCAAGAACGTCGCGGCCGAAGCGTCGAATTTCCTGATGGGTCGCACCTTCCTCGATATCGATATGGCACGCGCCGCCGATCTTCTCGGCATGGAGCGACGGCAGGCCGAATCCTTCCGCGACCTCGAGCGCGGCCAGTTCATGGCGCTGGGTCCCGCCCTCTCCCGTCGTCCGCTGGGCCTGCGCATCGGTGTCACCGAAACAAGTCCGCGCAATGCGACCCCACGCCTGATGCCGCTGCCGGAAGCGACACTCGACGACGTCCGCGCCACAATTCTCGCAGCGCCCCCGCCGGAGCCGGTCCGGCCGCAGCGCCGCGCACCGTCATCGCCGGATCTGCTTGGCCAGCTCATGGCGGCGAAGTCCGCAGCACTGGAAATTCGGCCGGACGTGGCGGAGACGCCGATCAGCGCCGAGGAACTGGCGGAGCGGCGCATGCGCGTCGACCGCGTGTTGCAGGCCCTGATGGCGGAGCCCGATGCAGGCTTCCGGGTGGTCGGTGTGCTCTATCAGGAATTCGTGGTCCGCTGCCGCATCGAGGGTCTCGGTGCCGCCGTGCCGGACCTCGACGACTTCCGCCGCATGCTGACACGCGCCCGCGCCGGGCTCGGCTCCGATATGACCAACGATGACGGCTGGCAAGACGTCTCGGTCCGCGCCTCGATTCTGCCGGAGGATATGCAGGGCGTTTTCATGATGATCGCCCGCGCCGCCAAGGAAGGCTGGCCCTGCCCGAGCAATGCCGCGATCGCCCGCGCCTACGGCTCGCATTCGCTACGCCGCGCACAGCGCCTGCTGAACTATATCGAGGAGCAAGGCCTCATCGTGTGCCAGCTTGATGGCGCCGGTCGGCGCATCGTGACGCTCGTCGAACTGGCCTGGGCGACGGCACCCGGCGATCCCAATGCCGAGGAAGCTGCGGCCGAGCAGGCCTGAGCCGTTTCAGTCCGCCGAGAAGCCGAACGGAACGTTCAGCGTCCTGAAATCATCGGGCAACAACTCGCGCCCGATCGGAAGCGCCGAACGCGCGGCGCAGCGCGGACGGTGACAGACACGGCATGCGACGCCGATCGGCGTGGGCGCATCCGCACGCGGTGCCGACGCATCGCGCGTGTAGATCAACTGGCCCGCATATTCGGCGGCGCAACCGATCGCAATGGCGCGCTCGACGCGTTGTGCGCCATAAGCGCCACCGCCGGCAGTGACGGTGCGGGCAACCGAGAAGAAGCGCTGGCCGTCGGGTAACTCCAGCCACTGCGTGACGATCTGGCGCGGCGTTCGGAAGACATCGTGCACCGACCACAGCGGGCACGCACCGCCGTGTTTCGCAAATGGAAAGCCCGCGCCATCGAGCAGCTTGGAAATATTGCCGGCGGGATCGACGCGGATCAGAAAGAACGGGACTTTTTCCGCGCCCGGCCGCTGCAGTGTCGTGATGCGATGCGCGGTCTGCTCGAAGCTGGCGCCGAATTGGCGCGCCAGCGCTTCGAGATCATAGCGCCGCGTCTCGGCTGCACGCGCGAAGGCTGCATAGGGCATGATCAATGCCGCGGCGGCGTAGCCTGCAAGCGCGCGGCGCGCCAATAGCTCGGCACTCTTGGTAGTGAACTGACCGTCCTCGAGCGCGGTGCCGATCTCGTTTTCCATTTCGAGATAAGCAAGTTGCTGCGCCAACTGGAAATGGAGGCTTGCGGTATCGAGCGAGTCTTCAAGCAGCAACTGCTTGCGATGCAGATCCAGCCGCCTGACAGAGCCGAGCATGACATCCGGCGGCAGGTACCGGACCTGCAACTTGTGCCGGGTCTTGAGGCGCTCGATAAATCCGCTCGGGCCTGACGTCGCCTGCGCGAGGCGCTCGGCGGCATCATCGATCACAGCGAAATTGTTGCGGCGTGCGGCGAGAAACCGCCTGACCTCGGCGACGGGATCGTTGGCGTCATAGCCCTCGCTATCCGAAGACGATGCGCCACCGCTGAGCGCCGGTGCGCGCCGATCCGCCAGCGCGAGTTGCTCCTCGCGATAGGCAGTGTAGAGGCGCAGGAAGGCCTCGGCCATGCCGGGATAGCTCACCGCGAGATCGCTGATTTCGAGCGCGGGGATATCGATGTCCGAGAACATCGGCTCTTTCAGGATCGACTGCATCCGCGCCGTATTGTCGGCGCCGCCGTCGCCGGCGAGATCGGTCAGGTCGATGGTGTAGGTGCGCGCCAGCCGCAGCAGCATGTCCGCCGTCATCGGTCGCTGGTTGCGCTCCAGCAGCGCGACGTAAGGCGCGGAAATCTCGAGATCTGCCGCCATATCGGCCTGAGTCAGGCCCAAATCGCGCCGAAGCCGCCGGATTCGCGGCCCCATGAACACCGATCGACCTGACGAGGCGGCCATTGCGCACTCCAATACCTTGTAATTATCTTACAGGATTACACGCCGAATTTGTAAAGTATGACAAATTATCTGCGTTCCGTCTAGCGGCTGACAATCCCACGCTTACAACCAAGGACAGGTTTTTCGTCAGCCAAAGGGATCAAGACCATGAACTTCCAGCCGCGCGGGATCAGCAACCAGACTATCCTCGGCACCGGCTCCTATCGGAGCGAAGTCGAGGCGGCGTCGGCGCTGCTCAAGACCAAGGACACCTGGAACGGCGTGACCGCCGAAGCGGTCGCACGCATGCGCCTGCAGAACCGCTTCAAGACCGGTCTCGACGTTGCACGCTACACGGCATCGCTGATGCGTGCCGACATGGCCGCCTATGATGCGGACACCACCAAGTACACCCAGTCGCTCGGCTGCTGGCATGGCTTTATCGCGCAGCAGAAGCTGATCTCGGTGAAGAAGCATTTCGGCACCACCGACCGTACCTACCTGTACCTCTCGGGTTGGATGATCGCGGCGCTGCGCTCGGAATTCGGCCCGCTGCCGGATCAGTCAATGCACGAGAAGACTTCGGTCCCGGCTCTGATCGAGGAGCTCTACACTTTCCTGCGTCAGGCTGACTCGCGCGAACTCAACGACATATTCCGCAGCCTCGACGCGGCCCGCAAGGCTGGCGACAAGGCAAAGGAAGAAGAACTGATCAACAAGATCGACAACTTCCAGACCCACGTCGTTCCCGTCATCGCCGATATCGATGCCGGCTTCGGCAATGCGGAAGCGACCTATCTGCTCGCCAAGAAGATGATCGAGGCCGGCGCCTGCGCACTGCAGATCGAGAACCAGGTCTCGGACGAGAAGCAGTGCGGTCATCAGGATGGCAAGGTTACCGTGCCGCACGAGGTCTTCCTCGCGAAGATCCGCGCCTGTCGCCACGCCTTCCTCGAAATGGGCGTCGAAGACGGCATCATCGTCACCCGCACCGACTCGCTCGGCGCTGGCCTGACGCAGCAGATCGCTGTCAGCCACAAGCCGGGTGACATTGGCGACCAGTACAACAGCTTCCTTGATTGCGAGGAAATCGACGCCTCGAAGATCGGCAACGGCGACGTCGTCATTACGCGCAATGGCAAGCTCATGCGCCCGAAGCGTCTGGCCAGCAACCTGTACCAGTTCCGCGAAGGCACGGGTCAGGACCGCTGCGTGCTCGACTGCATCACCTCGCTACAGAACGGCGCCGACCTGTTGTGGATCGAAACCGAGAAGCCGAATATCGAGCAGATCGCCAAGATGGTCGATCGCGTTCGTGAGGTGATCCCGAATGCCAAGCTGGCCTACAACAACTCACCGTCGTTCAACTGGACGCTCAACTTCCGTTGGCAGGTCTATGACGCGATGAAGGAAGCCGGCAAGGATGTCAGCAAGTACAACCGCGCCGAACTGATGAAGGTGGAGTACGACAGCACGCCGCTGGCGGTCGAAGCCGACGAGCTTATCCGGACATTCCAGGCTGATTCAGCCAAGCGTGCCGGCATCTTCCATCACCTGATCACGCTGCCGACCTACCACACGGCTGCGCTGTCGACCGACAACCTCGCCAAGGAGTATTTTGGCGAACAGGGCATGCTGGGCTACGTCAAGAACGTCCAGCGCGCGGAAATCCGTCAAGGCATCGCCTGCGCGAAGCATCAGAACATGGCTGGTTCGGACATCGGCGACGAGCATAAGGAATACTTCGCCGGTGAGGCAGCCCTGAAGGCGGGCGGCGCGCACAACACGATGAACCAGTTCGGCTAATCGTTACGGTTCAGCTCATCGTAAAATCAGCCTGAGGTCCTAGCGGATCTCAGGCTGATTTCGTTATCGGGCTCAAATGCCGAACGACTGCCTCGCCCACAGGCGAGGCGCCGGCCTCTCTTACGCTTATCCCTGTCGGCGCAGGAAGCCGGTGATCGTGACCGTCTGCCAGATGCCGGCGGCAAAGAACGGATCGGCATGATGAAATTTCTCGACCGCCGCGCGGTCAGCGGCCTCAACGAGGAACAGACTGCCAATCATGGTCTGGCCGTCATCAGCTGTCAGCGGACCGGACATGACGATCGTCACGTCATAGGCCGAGGTGTCGGACAAAAAGGCCTTGTGAGCCTCATAGTGAGACAAGCGCTTGTCGAGCGACCCGGCATGATCGACGGCATGGATGGCAAACAGCATACGTAGCTCCTGAAAGGCAGAAAGACGGCCGCCGATCTGCGGCGACCGTCCTGACGTGTCGAAGATATTACTTGGTGCCGAGCTTTGCAGCCTCGTCCCAGCTCGGACAGGTTCGCGATTCCAGCGGCACGTCGTAGGGCTGATAGTTCTCCTTGCCGATGACCGTGGGCTTGAGAACGATCTCGGTGATCACTGGCTCGTTGCGCAGCGAACGAATGGCGATCATCATGCCGAGGCATCCCTGCATGAAGCCATTGTAGTCGCCGCTCGCCAGCAACTTCCCGGACTTGATCGCGTCGATCGCCTCCTTGGTGCCATTGACGCCAATGACCTGGGCTTTGCGATTGGCACCATCGAGCGCCTCGATCGCACCGATCGCCATCGCATCATTGGCAGCTAACACACCGTCGATCTGAGTATTCGACTGCATGAGATTTTCCATGACCTGAAGCGCCTGCAGCCGCTGATAGTTGCCCGGCTGCGACGCAAGCAGCTTGGCCCCCGGGTTTTCCTTCAAGGCATCGTTGAAGCCGCGGACGCGGTCGATGCTCGTCAAGGATCCTTTGACGCCCTCAATAATCACGAAATTGCCCTTGCCGCCGAGCGTCTTCAGCAGATAGCGCCCGGTCTCAAGACCCAGACTGTAATCGTCGGCACCGACAAAGGCGACGAACTTGCCGCCGGCCGAGCGGTCCGTCACATTGACCACCGGAATCTTCGCGTCATTGATCTTCTCGACGCCTGGGACCATCGCCTTGTAGTCGACCGGGATGAAGACAATCGCCGACGGCTTCTTCACTACAACGTCCTCAATCTGGCTGAGCTGCTCCGGAATGCTGTCCGGCTTTGTCGGGATATAATGCAGCGTCTTTGCCTTCATCGCCTTGGCGGCTGCGTCGGACCCGACCCGCACTGTCTGGAAGTACGGATTGGTCTGGTTTTTCGTAAACACCGCGATCGTCTCGCCGTCGGCGAACGCGTGGGATGAGAGTGATGTCGTCAGGAGCAGTGCAGCAAGCGCGCCATAGGCTTTCTTCATAGTCGTTCCCTCCGTTTTGTTTTTAAGATCGAACACTTACGCCGCACGGCGCCGTGTTTTCATATCCAGCCATACTGCCAGAATGACGATGACGCCGGTTACCAGTGGCTGCCAACTCGCGTTAACCGACAACAGGTTCATGCCATTGAGGACCAGGGTCAAAATGAGTGCGCCGACGAACGTACCGAACACCGTTCCGAGACCACCGAACAGCGAGGTGCCCCCGATCAGAACCGCGGCAATCGCCGGGAGTGTCAGACTTTCGCCGATGTCGGCCTCGGCAGAGTTTAGTCGCGCAAGAAAGATGATCGAGGCGAGCCCAGCCATTGCACCCGACACTGTGTAGACGAGCAGAAGGCGGCGAGCGACGGGAATGCCTGACAACCGCGCGGCAACCGGGTTGGCACCGATGGCATAGATTTCCTGTCCCCACGTGGTGCGCTGCGCGAAAATGGTTCCGATGGCGAGGAAAACCAGCAGCAGATAGACCGGGATCGGAAGACCGAGAAAATAGCCACTGCCGATCTGGCGAAAGCCAGCCGGGAAGCCGTGCATGGTCTCTCCGCCCATGTACCAGTAAGTGATGCCGTGCAGCACCCACAGCATCCCGTAGGTCGCAATGAAGGATGGGATCCGAAGCGCCGTCACCATCACGCCGTTCAGCATCCCCACCGCGCCACCGACGCCGATACCTGTCAGCACCCCCAAGGTCGGTGAACCCGTCTGGTGGATCACCGTTCCGGCAATGCAGGCAGAAATAGCGACATTGGCACCAATCGAAAGGTCGAGGCCACCTGTCAGCACGACCAGGGTCAGGCCCGACGCAATGAAGAACAGCAGACTCGCCTGACGCAGGACGTTGAGAATGTTGCCGAGACTGAAGAACGAGTTGGTCAGGATGGTCAGCGCCGCACAGATCAGAAACGCGGCAAGCAGGCGATAGAACACCTGGATCATCTCGTCGGAGAGCAACATTCGCCCGCCTGTGATCGGCTTTGAGATATCGGTCATGATCGGCTCCGCAATCCATCGACGAACAAGGCTGCAATTACCAGCAAGCCGACGCTTGCCACCTGAATCGAAGACGGCAGCGCCAACAGATTCAATCCGTTGCGCAACACGCCGACGGTGACCACGCCGAGCAAGGTGCCGAGCAGCCAGCCATTGCCGCGCTCGAACGACGTGCCGCCGACGGCAACCGCTGCAATGGCATCGAACTCAAGACCGAGGCCAGCGGTCGGATGCCCGGAGTTCATCCGCGCGGTCATCAGGAGACCGGCCAGACCGACCATGGCGCCGCCGAGCGCGTAGACGAGGATCAGCAAGCGTCGGGCCGAGATGCCGGCGAATTTCAGCGCTTCACGGTTGCCGCCGAGCGCGAAAATGTAAGTCCCGAAACGCGTGTGGTAGAGCAATCCGTGGAAGGCAAGGTAGCTTCCCAGTCCCAGTACGATCGGAAGCGGAACGCCGCCGAGCGTTCCGGAATAGACGCCACGAACAGCGGCCGGCATGCCGACGACGCTCTGGCCATCGCTGACGATCAGCGAGAGCCCCTGTGCCATCCCGAGTGTGCCCAGCGTGGCAACAAAGGGAGGAATGCCGACAACGGCCACCAGCCAGCCGTTGATCGTCCCGAACACGATTCCGACGGCCAGAGCCGCAAGCAGGCCAAGCAGCAACGAGCCAGTGGCCAAGGCGACGATGGCGACGATCAGCGAGGTCAGCGTCAACACTGCGCCCATCGACAGGTCGAGACCTTCGGTCATGATGATCAGCGTCATCGGCAGCGCCAGCATCAGCAGGATCGTCGATTGGACGAGCACGTTGGAAATATTCGGCACCGTCAGGAAGCCGGGCGTCATCAGGCTGAAGACAACACATAGCAGCACCAGCATGACGGCAACGCCGGGAATCCGCTGAAGCGGATTGGTGTTTAATACCATCGCTTGTTCACGCATGATGCATCCCCAACTTCACGATGTTTTCCTCACTCAGTTCGTGGCGAGCCAGTTCACCCGCGATCCGCCCGTCGCACATGACGTAGGCGCGATCGCAGACGTGGCAGATTTCTGCCTGCTCCGACGAGATCATCAGCGCAGCGGCACCATCCGCGACCAGCCGGTCGATGAGCGCGAAGATCTCGGCTTTGGCTCCGACATCGATGCCGCGTGTCGGTTCGTCGAAGATGAACAGCTTGGCGCCGGCGGCCAGCCATTTGCCGATAACGACCTTCTGCTGGTTGCCGCCGGACAGAAGACCGACGGCCTGCTTGTCCGATGGAGTCACGATCCTCAACTGCCGGATCAGATCATTGGCAACCTGCCTGGATTTCCCCTGATCGAAGAAGCCACGCGGAAAGATCTTGCGTAGCGCGGAAACGATCAGGTTGTCTCCGACGGAGCGGATCAGAGCCAGACCTTCGGCCTTGCGGCTTTCCGGAATCAGCGCGAGCCCCAGTCTGGCAGCTTCGTCCGGACCGCCAGATTTTTCCTGGCCGTCGAACAGGATCTGTCCCGCGGTCGCCCTGTCGGCCCCGAAAATGGCCCGCACCACTTCAGTGCGTCCCGAGCCGACCAGCCCGCACAGCCCGACGATCTCGCCTTGCCGCACCACCAGGTCGATGCCCGCAATGCCTGAGGCCGAGTAGAGACCCTTCACCTCAAGCATGACCTTGCCGGGGGCCTGGGCGAAGGTCCGTGGATAGCTCATATCGACGCTGCGACCGACCATCATCCGGACCAGATCATCCGATGACACGGCACCGGGTTTCACTTCATCGATACGACGCCCATCGCGCAGCACCGTGATGCGGTCACCGAGCGAGAACACCTCCGCCATGCGGTGCGAAATGTAGATGATGGCGACGCCATCCGCCTTGAGCCGCGCGATCAGTGCGAACAGCAATTCCGTCTCGCGATCGGACAACGCCGCCGTCGGCTCATCCATCACGAGAATTCGCGCGTTCTGGCTGATGGCCTTCGCAATCTCCACCATCTGCTGCTGGGCAACGCCCAGCTTCTCGATCCGGATCGCCGGGTCTATGTCGAATCCAATCGAATCCAGCACGCGTCTGGCATCAGCCAGAATTTTCTTGCGGTCGATGGTGCCGGGAATACGGCCAGCAGGCTCACGCCCGAGAAAAATGTTTTGGGCAATGTCGAGATAGGGGACGAGCGAGAATTCCTGGAAGATGACGGCGATGCCGAGCTTCTGCGCATCGGCTGGCGACGCGATCTCGACTGTCTCGCCGTTGTAGTGGAACGAGCCGCTATCGGCGCGATAGGCCCCGCACAGCACTTTCATCAGGCTCGATTTGCCTGCTCCGTTCTCGCCGAGCAGCATATGCACCTCGCCTGGCCAGACCGAGAACGACACATCGTCGAGTGCCTTCACTCCAGGGAATTCCTTGGAGATGCCGCACAGTTCGAACAGCGGCGGCGCCGCTTGAACGATCGACACGGCAGCCTTGGACTGAGCGAGCTGCGTCATGCCAGCACCGGTGCATTGGGCAAGAAGATCTTGCCGGGGTTCATCATGCCTTTCGGATCGATCGAGACTTTGATGCCACGCATGAGATCGACGGCGGCGCCGAGCTCGTCCTGGAGGAATCCGATCTTGCCGGTGCCGATGCCGTGCTCGCCGGTGCAGGTGCCCTCCATCGCGATCGCCCGCGCCACCAACCGCGCATGCAGCGCCTTGGCGCGCGCGACTTCGTCGGCATTGTCCTGATCGATCAGGATGAGCAGATGGAAATTCCCGTCGCCGACATGGCCCACCACGGGCGCGATCAGTCCGTTGGCATCGATATCGCGGCGGGTTTCGGTGAGACATTCCGTCAGCCGTGAGATCGGCACGCAGACATCCGTAATCATGGCCTTGGCGCCCGGCTTCAGGCTGAGACCCGCATAAAGCGTGTTGTCGCGGGCATGCCACAGCTTCGTCCGCTCTTCAGCGGCCCGCGCCCACTGGAAGCCCTGGCCGTCATGTTCGGCGGCGATCGCCTCCGCCAGTTCGGCCTGCTCTGCGACGCTCGCTTCGGTGCCGTGGAATTCGAAGAACAGCGTCGGCGCCTCTCGATAACCGAGCTTGGAATAGCCGTTGATGCCGCGCATCATGACTTCATCCAGCAGCTCCATCCGCGCGACCGGGATGCCTGACTGGATCACTTCAATCGCGGCATCGATCGCCTGATCGAGCCGCCCGAAACTGCAGACCGCGGACGAGATCGCCTGCGGCCATGGATGCAGCTTCAGGGTAATTTCGGTGATCACGCCGAGAGTGCCCTCGGAACCGACGAACAGCCGGGTGAGATCGTAACCGGCTGACGACTTGCGGGCGCGCTGGCTGGTGCGGATCACCCGCCCATCCGGCAACACGACTTCGAGCGCCAGCACATTGTCCTTCATGGTGCCGTAGCGGACGGCCATGGTTCCGGACGCACGCGTCGAGGTCATGCCGCCGATCGACGCATCGGCGCCGGGATCGATCGGAAAGAACAATCCGGTATCACGCAGATGCGCGTTGAGTTGCTTGCGCGTAATGCCGGGCTGCACGACGATATCGAGGTCCTTGTCGTGCACCTGGAGCACACGGTTCATCCGCGCAAAATCGATACAGACGCCGCCCGCCACCGATGCCGCATTGCCTTCGAGCGAGGTGCCCGCGCCGAATGGAACGACCGGCATGCCGAGTTCGCCGCAGAGCTTCACGATCTCAGCGACTTCCTGCGTGGTCTCCGGAAACACCACGACATCCGGTGAACGACTGGC
Organism: Tardiphaga sp. 709; assembly: GCF_032401055.1. NCBI lineage: Bacteria > Pseudomonadati > Pseudomonadota > Alphaproteobacteria > Hyphomicrobiales > Nitrobacteraceae > Tardiphaga > Tardiphaga sp. 709. The sequence goes on from NZ_CP135529.1 coordinate 2,020,375, forward strand.
ATGATAGGCCTCGCTGCGGCCGTGATCATCGAGCACACCGCGCGCAATCGTCGCGCGCGCCCCAATGATCTCATTCAGACGGACCACGGCCGTCTCGGCGCTCACTGGCGCTCCCATAGCATCCTCCCCTTCCATATCAGCGCTCAGGCTCTGCGGCCTGTGATGCGCATTGTTAGCTAGACAGCATGCGCCTTATTGGCGTCTGGCTTCAAACCGAAATCGTAATTCAAATGATAGTAAGGCGTGTTCTGCATGCGCCCGTCAGGAGCTTCGCCGGCACCTTTCCGCGCGAATTCGCGAATGAGCGTATCCTTGACGCCGAAGACGACGTCGGAGTCGAGATACTTGTCGCCCGCGACAAACACATGCGTCACCAGTTGCTCGAAGCCAGGCGCCGAGATCATGAAGTGAACATGCGCAGGCCGCCACGGATGACGCCCCTGAGCCGTGAGCATATCGCCGACCGGCCCGTCATGGGGGATCGGATAGGCCGCTGGCTTAATCGACCAAAAGCGAAAACGGCCCTCGGCGTCGGCATGAAACCGCGCGCGCATCGCAAGATCGCCGATCTTGTCGAGCTGCTGGACGTCATAATACCCGTCGTCGTCGGAGTGCCAGACGTCGATTGTGGCATTTGCGATCGGCTTGCCGTCCGGCGTCGAGACCGAGCCTGTCACGATCATCGGATCACCCTCCATGCCTCCGGAGATGTCTTCGCCAAGCCTTTTCTCCGGGGCTGCCTGGACGAAGAACGGCCCGAGCACCGTCGTGTCCGTCACGCCTTTCTCGGCACCATGATTGATAGCATCGACCAGCATCGACACCCCGAGCGTATCCGAAAGCAGGATGAACTCCTGGCGCTTATCGTCGCACATGTGACCGGTGCGCGTCAGGAATTCGATGCCTTGCTCCCATTCCCTCTGGGTTGGCCGAACCTCCCGGACGAAGGCATGCAGATGACGCACCAGCGCCTCGCTGATCTGCCTGATCCGCGGCTGGCCAGCATCCGTGATGCGATCCAGCACGGCGTCGGTAATGGTGTTCTCGTTGAAATTCCGCATGGCCTCTCCTCACCCAAGCTTCGGCTCGCCGAGACCCGACAGTCGCTCGACGTGGCGTACGGTGGCGATGAAGTCGGATTCGCCATCTCCCTGTGCAACAAGCGATCCGTAGATTTCTCGCACCTGCGCTGCGAGTTGCAGCGGCACGCCGACGTGATGACCGGCGCCGATGATGAGGTCGAGATCCTTGGCCATCTGCCGGCACGAGAAAGTGGATTCGAAGTTGCGTGTGGCCAGCGGCGGCGTTTTGTATTTGACCATCGGCGAGGCGACCGCGCTGTCGTCCAGAACCTTGAGAATATCCGGCCAGGAGATGCCGCCCTTGCGCGCCAGCGCGAGGCTTTCGGCCATCATTCCGGCGGACACCGCGATCATCAGATTGACCGCGAGCTTGGCAAATCGCGCTTCCTCGGCCACGCCGAGATAGGTTTGTGCGCGGGTGAACGTCGCCAGCACCGGCCGAACCGCATCGAACGCATCGCGCGGTCCCGACACGAAGCAGGTCAGCGCGCCGGTATGCGCTATCGCTGCATTACCGGACACCGGCGCGCGCAGATAGGCCACGCCGCTTGCCTCCGCCGCGACGCCGACTTCAGCCGATATTTCGGCGCTTACTGTGCTGGTTTCGATCAGGATCGTACCGCGTGGCAGCTTGTTCAGCAGGCCATCAGACCCAAGCACCAAGGAGCGCAGCGCTGCATCGTCAGGCAGCGACGTGAAGATGATGGAGTGGTTTGTAGCGGCGTTTACGGCTGAGTTGGCGGTCTGAAGCCCAAGCTGCTGTGCCAACACCATGCGCTGCTGGCCCGGGTCGTAACCGGTGACACGAATACCGGCCTCCACCATACGGCCCGCAATCGGCAAGCCCATCTTGCCAACACCGATCCAGGCGACGGCCTGTGCTCGATCTCTCGACGGGGTTGTCATGCCGCTTTCTCCTGACGTTCGATCTCGGAGACGATACGCATGCCTGATCGCTCGAGTTCATTCTTTTTGTGGTCGAGGTTCTCCACCAGCAGGCGTCCGCCTCGCTTGCGCCAGATGCCGTCGATCATGACCGCCTCGACATTGGCGATGCTGGACTGCATCAGGACCGTAGAAACCGGATCATGGACCGGCCAGAGGTTAAGGTCGGTGGCACTGATGACGACCAGATCCGCCTTCTTGCCCGATGTGAGCGAGCCGATGGTGTCTTCACGCCCGAGCATGCGAGCGCCCTCGATGGTGATCCAGCGCAAGGCCTCTCGCGTCGTGATCGTCGTGGCGGCCGGGATAGCGCCCGTGGCCCGCCGGCTCTCGGCATTGTCCAGCGCACGCTGGATCGACAGTGCGATGCGGCCAACATTGAACATGTCGCCCGGCAGCACCGATTCCAGATCGACCCCAAGCGAAGGCCGCGATCCCAGCTTCAACAGCCGCCCGGTGATCGGGTAGCCGTGGCCCTGATTCATTTCATTTTCCGGCGTGACCGAGAACGACACGCCGAGATCGACAAGCTGACGCAACAGATCGTCGGGAAGATCGTTGCCGTGCACGATGTTGACGCCGGGGCCGACGAGACCGGCTGCGATCAGCCTCGCCCAGCCACCAGGCGTCTTGGCCGGGCCGCCGCCCTGATGCATCGAGGCAATCAGATCGAACTCACGCGCCAGTTCGAAATCATGGATGGCAACATCCATGGTGGAATAATGAGGGCCAAGTATCGCAAGGCCGAGCGTGACGCGGTCGCTGCGGTTGGACAGTACTCCTGCCAGCAAGCGCTCGACCTCATGGCGCGGATGGGGAACTTCGGAGAAATGCGGCTGCCCCGGCGCCGCCTCCGGTTTCGGCGAGCCGTGGAAGAAGGCGGCACGGATGCCGCTCTCTTTCAGCGCCGCGACAGCGCGCTCACTGTGCGCAGGCGTTGGGTTATTGTGACACCAGTCAACCAGCGTGGTGGTGCCACAATTGATCTGGTTCAGCGCGCCCATCAGCGTGCCGATATGGATATCCTCGGGACGGAAGACCGTGGCCAGTCCCGCATGCATGCGTCGGAAATATTCAGGAAGCGTCCAGTTCGCGGAGAAGCCGCGCAGGGCAGTCTGCCACGTATGCATATGCGCGTTGACGAGGCCCGGAATGACGATGCGGCCACGACCATCGACGATCTCTGCATCACCGGCATCGAGTCCCGGCCGGATGTCGACAATGCGATCGCCATCAATCAGCAAGTCGGCCTGCGTGAGATCGCCGATCGTGTCGTCCATCGTCAGGATGGTGGCGGATTTGATGAGTGTGCGCATCGCCGTCATTGCAACGGCTCCGCCATAAACGGAGGATCGCCTGCCCAGGCCCGCGCGATCAGATCGCGGATAGCATCGCGTTCCAGAGGCCGCGGATTCCAGTAGGCATTGCTGACGGCAAGGTCGGCAGCACGTTCGATGCCATCCTTCGGCATTCCCAAGTCACGCAGCGCGACTTTGGCGCCAAGGCCCCGTGTGAGATCAAACAGTCCCTGCGCTGCCTGTCCGGCGCCAAGTGCGCGCGCGACGCGAGCCGCCGCGACCGGTACAGCCGGAGTATTATAGGCCATCGCATGCGGCAGGATCACCGTGTGGGTTTCGGCATGTGGCAAATTGAACGCGCCGCCCAGCGTATGGCAGAGCTTGTGATGCAGACCCATGCCGATGGCGCCGAGACAGGCGCCGCACAACCAGGCAGCGCGCAGGGCATCATCGCGTGCCGCCGCGTTGTCCTCGCCAGCCGCAAGCTTCGGCAGCGCGCTGGCGAACAGGCGAATGCCCTCTTCCGCCATCAACGACACGACCGGATTGGCATCGCGCGCATAGAGCGCTTCGACAGCGTGAGCGATTGCATTGACGCCCGATGTCACGGCAAACGCAGGCGGCAATGTGCGCGTCAGGTCGACGTCGTAGATGACCGTTTCGGGGAGTATCTTCGGGCTCGATTGCGTGGTCTTCAGTCCCTCGCGGGTCTCACCCAGGATCGGCGTCATTTCGGATCCGGCATAGCTGGTCGGTACGACGATTTGCGGCAGGTCGGTCCGTAGCGCGATCGCCTTGCCTAGCCCGATGGTCGAACCACCGCCCACCGCGACAATGCCGTCGGCCTGCAGAGCCTTGACCTGCTGCATCGCAAGTTCGGTCACATCAACCGGCGTATGCATCACCGCACCGGCATAGACGCCCGCCGCTCTGTCACCGATCAGGGCGGCAATCTGCTCGCCGTGAGATTTCTGCTGGGCTGTCGTCAGAACGAGTGCGTGCTTAACGCCGAGTCGGTCGAGCTCAGCGGCCAGATCTGCCAGCCGTCCCGAGCCGAAGACGACCCGCATGGGCGCCGCCTGATAGACGAAGCTCTCCATCATTCCATCCCTGATCGTCGACGCCGTTAGGGCGCTTCTGCTGCATTGCACCAAGGCATGCAGCGGATTTTCGCTACCATCATTCCCGTGCACACGTTTGTCAAGAAACTCTGCACACGTTTGTCGATTTGTGCAAGATGAGGCATTCTCACGTGATCGTTAGCGGATACGACGACGCGCACGAGCAGGCTGGATGGCGATGCCCAAAAAAACCAAGAACACCAAGAAGACGTCACCCGCACTTCAGGAGCGGTCGTCGCGCAAGACAATCATTGATGTCGCGAAGTGTGCTGGTGTCCATTGGTCAACGGTGTCGCGCGGGCTCAATCCCGAGAAGCGCCACCTGATCTCCCCAGAAATGATCGAGCGCGTCGAGGCCTGCGCAAAGAAGCTGGGATATCGGGCCAACGCCATGGCATCGGCGCTTCGGACCCAGCGATCTCGCACCGTCGGCGTTATTGTTTCGAACCTTGGTGACCCCGTCCATCCCCCCATAGTGCGGGCGATTGAGGATCGGTTCGCCGAGATTGGATACGTCACCATCGTCGGCAATACCGACAACCATCCGCTCAGGCAGGCCGCGCTGATCGATCGTTTCATCCAGCAAGGCGTCGAGGGGCTGATCGTCGCGACCTTCGAGCGAAACGATCCTGGTATTGCGGCCTGCGTCGAGGCCAACATCCCCGTGGTCGCAGTGTTTCGCGATCCTGAAAGCGAATTCATACCGAGCGTCCGGGTCGATGACGCGAAGGCAATGGAACTGGCGGTTCATCATCTCGCCGAACGCGGGCACAGGCAGATTGCTCATGTCGGCGGCCCGCAAAACGTGTCGACGGGTTACCACCGCTATCGCGGCTTCCGGCGCGCTTGCAAAGCCCTGGCTCAAGAGGGAGTTGCGCCCACTGCCGTCTTCGGTGAGGCCTTTACGGTCGAGGAAGGTGAGTTCGCTTGCGAACGTTTGCTGGCGGAGAATCCCAATATTACGGCAATTGTGGCCGGCAACGACATGCTGGCCGTAGGCTGCCTTCGGCACCTGAGAAACAGGGGCATTTCATGTCCCGGCAGCATCTCGCTGGTCGGCATGAACGACATGTTGTTCATGGATGCGATAGCACCGGCACTGACGACCATCAGTACGCCAACTGCGGAGCTGGGAACGCAGGCGTCTCACATCCTTATTGCGATGATCAAGGGAACGCCGGTTCAAAACGATCGGATCGTGCTGAAGCCGGTTTTGCTTGCGCGCGATTCTGTCGCCGCGATCAAGCTGCCGACCAGGACACGTTCATCAGATCTTTCTGACACCGCCAAAAGAGAAGTCAGAATACGGCACCGACAAAGCTAAGCCAAACCTGACGCACGCTGCGGCGGTGGCATGGAAAAGTGTCGGCGACTGATCCGAATTTGCTGACAGCGGGGCGTTCAAAGCAATCCGTTACAGATCTGGCTTCTCGACCGAAATCAGAAGTTTCCGCAGCAGCCGCGTGAGCGTTTGACGTTCGTTGGCCGTCAGTACCTCGTCGACCGAACGGGACAACTTGAAGTGCTGGGCAATCGCCTTGTCGACGGAATTTCGCCCCTTGGCCGTAAGCGTGATCCGCGCACCACGGCCATCTTCAGGATCCTGGCGCCTGACGATGAAGCCGTCCTGCTCGGCACGCCGCAGCCGCGCGGTGAGCCCGCCCGACGACAGCAGGCACTCCGCATAGAGGTCAGTCGGTCGAACACCGATACTGCTATCGGCCTCGCGGCGGTAGATCGTCAGGAGCAGGTCGAACAATTCCCAATTGAAGCCCTGCTCCTCGAGTGCGGGCTCGATGGCGCTGCGCATATGCACGGACAGCCGGACAATCCGGCCGACGACGTCGAGGTGACCGGCGTCGAGGTCGGGCCGCCGCCGGCTCCAGCCGGCAATGATCTCATCAATCGAATCGGTAGTCATGCTGATCAGCATATAGGCACGGGGCACCGAATATATGCAAATTCATCTATCTTTGCGCCAAGATATTTTATCTTGACTCAAAGATAGTTTGACCTCACGCTTCGTGACGGGTTGACCGGATGCCACCTCGCGAGAAGGTCACGAGGTTTACCAACGCCCGCCATCGAGGAAATGATCATGACAGCCAAGCCGGCCTTTGCGACCTCGCCCACCAATCCGCACGTCAAGGAAATCCAGACGATGCCGGAGCGGAAGCCGGACATGCCTTATGCGCCAGCGATCCGTGTCGAAGTGCCCTGCGGGATGTTGTTCATTTCCGGAGCAACGCCCTCGCCGCTCTATCACAAGCATCCCCACGTTCTGGAGGAGCACGATCATCCGAATTCGATCGAGGACCAGACCCACCGCGCCATGCAGACGATCCAGTCGATCCTGGATCACGAAGGGCTGACCTGGACCGACATCGTCAAGGTGACGAAGTACCTGACCGACATCCGGGACCAGGACGGTATGGTGAAGGTGATGAAGGAATATTTCGGCGACTGGACGCCGGCCAGCACCACCATCTGCATCAACCAGCTCTCGACCCAGGGCGCCCGTGTCGAGCTGGACATGATCGCCGCCATTCCCGTGCAAAAATAGACCGGATGTGACCTCCCGCCGGCCCCGGGTCATCGGGCCGAACGAGGCCGACAATGATGCACGGCACTGAAAATCAAGATGAGCAAGGGGACCGCTCGCTGCACACCCCAAAGGGGTCTGCGCCGCGGGCGCCCGGAAGTGAGGCCGATGCACCGCTGCTGCGTCTGGTCGGCATCGACAAATCCTTTCCCGGTGTGCATGCGCTCAAGAACGTATCGCTCGACGTCTATGCCGGCGAGGTCCATGTCATCCTCGGTCAGAATGGCGCGGGAAAGTCGACGCTGATCAAGACGTTGTACGGCGCCTATGCGGCCGATCGCGGCTATATCGAGATCGAGGGCCGGCGGGTCGCCGTCGCCCGCCCGGCCGATGCCAGCGCGCTTGGTATCGCCGTCATCTTCCAGGAATTCTCGCTGATCCCGTATCTGGACATCGCGCAGAACATCTTTCTCGGTCGCGAAGCCGCATTCAGTCGCTTCGGTCTCGTCGATTCCGCGGCCATGCATGCAGCCGCGCGCATCATCCTCGACGATCTCGGGCTCGACTACGACACCCACGCATATGCCGCCGATCTCGGCGTGGCCCAGCAGCAGATGGTGGAGATCGCCAAGGCGCTGTCGCAGAACGCGCGGGTGCTCGTGATGGACGAGCCGACGGCGGCGATCTCCGAGCGTGAATCAGATCGCCTGTTTCAAACCATCGCGCGATTGACGGAGAAGCGCGTCGCCATCGTCTACATCTCCCATCGTATGAAGGAGGTGCAGATGCTCGGTGATCGCATCACCATCCTGCGCGACGGCGCCGTCGTGACCAGCGTGCTACGCGATCAGAAAAGCCAGGCCGAGATGGTCGGCGCGATGATCGGACGGCCGTCGGGATCGCAACTCGCACGGACGCCGCGCCCGCCCGGCGAGCCTGTCCTGTTCGCAAGGGATGTGAACACGGCCAAACTGTCGGACATCTCCATCGAAATTCTCGCCGGCGAGGTGGTGGGGCTTGCCGGCCTCGTCGGGTCCGGCCGGACTGAAGTGGTCCGGGCCTTGTTCGGCGCGGATCCGATCGCAAGCGGCGAGATCTCTCTGTTGGGATCGCGCGCGCCGGCCACACTGGACAGACGGGTGCGTGCGGGCATGGCCCTGCTCCCGGAAGATCGCAAACGGGAGGGATTGGCGCTGCCACTCGATGTCCGCGACAATGCGACAGTCGCCTCGCTGTGGCGCAGCTTCGCCTCCGGCTGGTTCTCACCGGCCAAAGCAGAGCAGGACACACGCGGGCTGATCGCACAGCTCGGCATCGCCGCGCATGGCACGCGCCAGAGCGTCCACACCCTCAGCGGCGGCAATCAGCAGAAAGTCGTGCTGGCCAAATGGCTGGCGGCAGGGTCCAGGCTGTTCCTGCTGGATGAACCGACGCGCGGTGTCGATGTCGGCGCCAAGGCGGAGATCTATCGCCTGATCGATCAACTGGTCGATGGCGGGGCCGGTGTCGTCGTCATCAGCTCGGAACTGCCGGAGCTCGTCCAGCTCTGCGACCGCGCCTATGTCATGCGCGACCATCGCATCGTCGGGCATCTCGCCGGCGACCAGTTAACCGAGCGGGCCATCCTCGAACTGGCGGTGCATCAATGAGCATGATGATCCAGCTGCAGCGCAGGTCCGGCATGGGCCAGTTCCTCAGCGCAATCCCCGGCGCCGGCCTCCTGCTGATCCTGATGCTGGTGCTGTTCACGATCGTCAATCCGAGATTCGTGTCCCAGACCAACCTGATCAATGTCGGCTTGCAGACCTCGCTACTGCTGATGCTCGCCCTGCCGATGACACTCATCATTATGACCGAGGGCCTCGACCTGTCGGCCGGAGCTCTGCTCGGGCTGAGCGGCGTCATCGTCGCCGAGGCGCTTCTTGCCGGATGGGGCGTGTTCGCCGCCTGTGCGGCGACGCTAGCGGTGAGCATTGCCTTCGGGGCCCTCAACGGTATCCTGATCGCCTATCTGTCGCTCCCTGCTTTTGTCGTCACCCTCGGCACCATGGGGCTGATGCAGGGGATTGCGCTGGTGCTCACCAATGGAGATCCGGTCGGCGGTTTCACGCCTGCCATCGAAACCTTCTATCGCTCCCAGCTTTGGTTCATTCCGACACCGATCGCGATCGCAGCCGCCCTTTATGCCGCGCTGTGGCTACTGCTCTATCGCACTCGGCTCGGCAACTACGTGATCGCCATCGGCGGCAACAAGGACGCGCTGCGTCTCGCCGGCATTCGCGCCAATCTCGTCCACCTCGCCGTCTATGTGCTCGGCAGCGCGATCATTGGCCTCTCGGCAGTGCTGCTGATCGGACGCACCAATTCGGCGCATCCGACCGTCGGCATCGGCATGGAGTTCGAAGCGATTGCCGCGGTGGTACTCGGCGGCACATCCTTCGAAAAAGGACAAGGCTGGCTGTTCGGCGCCGTGCTTGGCGCGCTCGCCATCACCGTACTGCGCAATGGACTCAACATTCTGTCCATCGACTCGTCGCTGCAGGTTGTGTGCATCGGCATCCTGCTCATCCTCGCGCTGCTGATCGACCAGGCGCGCAAACAATTCGTGAGGCGTACGGCATGACGGTCCCGGCAACGCTCGATATCCGCCCATCGTCCCTGTCGCCCGACGCCGCGGCCCTGCTCGGCCGGTTCGTGCTGATCGCTCTGATTGCCGGCGCATTGACCGCGGTCGATCCGGGATTCGCGTCGGTGAGCAATCTCCTGAACATGCTGCGACAGGCGAGCCTGCTGTTTCTCGTGGCGTCCGGCCTCACACTCGTCATTATTGGCGGGGGGCTCGATCTGTCGGTCGGCGCCAATCTGACGCTGTCGGCCTGTCTCGCCGCAGCCGCGATCAAGACCACCGGCAACCCGTGGTACGGCGTCGCGGTCGCGATCGGCGCCGGCACGCTGATCGGCTACGCTAACGGGCTGATGATCAACCGCCTGCAGCTGCCGCCTTTCCTTGCGACTTTCGGCATGCTGTGGGTGGCGCAGGGCATCGCCTACTGGTTCATGGCCGGGCAGACGATCTACGGCATGCCGATGTCGTTTCGCTATTTCGGCACCGGCTTCTTCCTCGGCGTTCCGCTGCCGATCTGGATCACGCTTGTGGTCTGTCTCGCCTGCAGCATCCTCCTGCACCGCACGACCTTCGGCCGCGAGGCGTATTTCATGGGCGCCAACCAGACCGCCGCGCTGCTGTCCGGCGTCCCGGTCGAGCGTCGTCGGCTGCTGCTCTACGTGCTCAGCGGCTTGACGGCAGGCATCGCGTCTCTCGTCTATCTCGCACGCCTCAATGCCGCCGAGCCCGGAATCGGCGAGCCGTTGCTGCTTCCTGCTATCGCCGCAGTTCTGGTCGGCGGCACATCCTTGTTCGGTGGCAACGGCAACATCGTCGGCACCGTGCTTGGCGCCATCCTGCTCACCATCATCGTCAACGGCCTCAATCTGCTCAACGTCGCCGCCACCTGGCATCCCTTCGTCAACGGCGCCGTCGTCCTGGTCGCCATCATTGCGGATCTCGTCATCAGCCGACGCCGATCAGGGAGCGAATAGACCCGGCATCACCAACTCACCACACGTCTCGTCATTACAACCAGAGGGGCCATCATGCGAACCACCAGATCTATCCGATGCGTTCTTGCCGCCGTCATTTGCGGCACCCTGTTCAATTCGGCAGCGCGCGCCGATGGCGAAGTGATTGCAGCCTTCACGAAGAACCAGGTGGACCCGCATTTCGAGGGTGTGCGCGCTGGCGTCGCGCAGATGGCCGAGAAGATGCGCGCGACGGTCAAATATTACACGCCGACCAAGCCGAACAACATCACCGAAGGCATGTCGCAGCTCGAAGATGTCGGCGTGACCAAGCCCAATCTGATGCTGTTCATGCCAATCGACGCCAAGGCGCAATTGCCAACGATCAAGCGCCTGATCGAGTCCGGCCTGCCGATTATCAACTACAACGACCGCGGCGGCGACGCGCCTTATCTCTCCTTTGTTGGCCAGGACGATTACAAGCTCGGCTACGACATCGCCAAAACCCTGTTCGACCACCTCGGCGGCAAGGGCAATGTGGTGATGCTCGAAGGCGTCAAGGGCTCGACCACGGGCGACGAGCGTAAGCGCGGCTTCGACGCCGCGGCCAAGGACTATCCGAACATCAAGATACTGGCCTCACAGCCCGCCAACTTCCAGCGCCTGCTCGGCATGCAGACGATGGAGAACCTGATCCAGCAGTTCAGCACCATCGACGGCGTGATCGCCGCTGCCGACGCGTCCGCGCTCGGCGCCATCGAGGCGCTCAATGCCGCCGGCCGCAAGAACGTTGCCGTGGTGTCGATCAACGGCGTACCGGAGGCCGTCGAGGCGGTGAAGACGGGCAACCTGCTGGCGATCGCCGAATTCGACGGCTTCAAGATCGGCTGCGTCGCCACCGCGGTGGGCCTCAACGCCATTCGCGGCCAGAGCGCGCCGAAGCAGGTCACGATTCCGGGCGCAATCATTACCAAGGCGAACTACGCGCCGTGGCTCGTCCCCTACAAGGATCGCACCTGCCCCTCGCCCGACGCCTACATCACGAAGTAACGCCAACGGGCCTGCAGTCGCGTCGCGTGCTGCAGGCCCTCCTTCTTACTTGACCGCCCCGTCCGTCGACATCGCGACGAGCTTGCCATAACGCTCCGCATCGCTGCGCAACTCGGCCTCGAACGCTTCCGGTGTCGAGCTCGCAAGATCGACGCCCTGTCCGGTGAATTGCTTGATCAGGGCCGGATCGCTGAGCGCCTCGGCGGCGTCGCGTGCGATCTGGTCGACGATCGACTTGGGCACTGCCGCGGCGGCGAGCAGGCCGAACCAGCTATCATAGCTGAATTCGGGGAGCCCCGCCTCGGCGAAAGTCGGCACATCAGGCAGTTGCGCCATGCGGCTCTTGCCGGTGACCGCCAGTGCGCGCAGCTTGCCGGACTGGATGAGATCACCGCCGACACCGAAATAGGTGAAGGCAACCGAGGTATCGCCGCGCATGATGCTGATCTGGGATTCCGGCAGTCCGCGATGCGGGATCAGTACCATCTTGGTCTGCGTGAGATGCCTGAACAGTTCGGCCGCGATGCCAGTGGCACTGCCGACGCCCGCCGAGCTGTAGCTCAGCGAATCCGGCTTGGCCTTCGCCGCGGTGATCAGTTCGGCCAGCGTCTTGAACGGTGCATCCGGCGGGACGATCAGGATGGACGGCGTCGATCCGACACGACTGATCGCAGCGAAATCCTTGATCGGATCGAAGTTGAGGTTCTTGTTGACCACGCCGACCACGCTGTGGCCGTTTGAGGTCAGCATGATCTGCGAGCCATCGGTCGCTCCCTTGGCGACGCTGCTGACGCCAGCGATGCCGGGCCTGTTCTCGACGATGACCTGCTGCTTCCATTTCGCGGTCAGCTTCTCGGCCACCGAACGGGCAAGGATGTCCGTAATGCTGCCGCCGGAAAACGGCACGATAATACGAACGAGCTGGTTCGGATAAGTCTGTGCAATGGCTCCGCTGCCCATCAGCGCCGCAGTCGCGGCGAGGCCGGAGCCGATCATGAAGTGTCGGCGATCCATCATTATCTCCCTTAAAAAACCAAGTGCCGGGCTTTCAGCCTCTGGCGGTGTTGGGCAGTGGCATTGCAAGCAACACCACCGCCGGTCGTTTCGTCTCGTTGCGCAGCGCGCGCGTCTCGTTGGGCGCGATGCGGCAGGAATCCCAGATGCCGAGGGTGACGATGCCATCCGGCGTCTCGAAGGTCACCTCGCCTTCGAGGACGACATAGAACTTCTCTTCCGGCGAAGCCGAGGGCGTAATGCTGCCGCCCGGCAGGATCTGGCTCATGCCGAGCCACATCACATCAGCGGGCCCGGCGTCGCGGCCCTGCAGGCGGAACATCCGCATGTCATTGTGGCCAGGGGCTTCGTAGCGTGGGGCATCGTTCAGGCGGACAACATGCATGGCTTCACCCATTCGGCTGAAAAACAAGACGATCGCGCGAGGAGCCGAGCACGGCGACATAAGCCTCTGCAGCGCGCTCCAGCGGGTAGATCGCGTCCGGCTTGATCGGAAACGGTTTCAATGCCCCGCTGGCGAAACCCGGCACCAATTCGTGCAGGATCTCGCCGGCTTCCGGCGATGACAGCGACAGCGAGTCGACACCGAAGAAGGTGTGCTTGCCGCGATAGAAGGCGAAGATATCGAACGGCACGGTGGCCTTGGTGGAGGCAATGAAGATCTGGCGACCGAGATGCGCGAGCGATTTCGTGCCGGCCTCGTAATAGGGTTCGCCGACAGTGTTATAGACGATGTCCGCGCCCTTGCCGCCGGTGAGTTCGCGCACGGTCGCCGCGACGTCATTGCGGCTGGAATCGACGACGGTCACCTCGCCATGGGCATGGCCGGCATATAGCTCGTCCTTGCGGACGACGCCGATCACGCGAGCGCCCTGCCATGACGCAATCTGCGTCGCCGCCTGACCGACCTTGCCGTTCAGACCGAGGATCAACACCGTCTCGCCGGGTTTCGGCATGCCGCTGCGACGAAAGCCTTCCTGCGCGGTGACAAAGGGCACGCCGATGCCAGCCGCCTCCGCGAGGCTGATGTTTGCCGGCTTCTCGACCAGCGCAGACGCTTCGACCACCAGATGCGTCGCATGGGTGCCATCGCGACCGATCCCGAGTTGGCCGGACGAGCCGAACACTTCCTTGCCGATCAGGTCGGCCGGTCCGTCGATCACGACGCCGGCGAAGTCCCGACCAGGCGTACGCGGAAATACGGCATGCGGCATCAGACCGAGCGTCGCCTTGGCGTCCGACGGATTGATCGCGGCGGCCTTTATCTCAACCAGCGCATCGCCTGGCCTGGCGCAGGCGAGTGTGCATTGCTCGATGCCGAGCGCCACATTCTCGATGCGATCAGCCTTGGCGGCGACCCGCAGGCATGTTGCGGTGACGCTGGAGGAAGTCTTGGCGGCTGCAGTCATTTCAGTCCTCGAATGCTGTGTTATGCGGCGCCCGGCAAATCGAACAGTGCGCGTGCTTCAGCAGGCGTCGCGATCTGCGCGCCGAGTTCTTCGATGATGCGGCGTGCCTTGTCCACCATCACGGCGTTCGACGGCGCCAGTACGCCGCGGCCGAGCATCACCGCATCTTCCAGACCGGTGCGGGCATGACCGCCGGCGAGCACCGATTGCGCCACCATGGGAAACGTGGAGCGGCCGATGCCAATGGCCGTGAAATGCGCATCCCGCGGCAGCAGACCGCGCGCATACAGCACCGTTTCCGGCGACGGCTGGAAGCCGTATTTCACTCCCATCACGAAGGAGGTGAGCGCCGGGCCGCTGAGTGTACCGTCGGCGAGGAGATCGTGCAGCAGCGCGATATCGCCGGAATCGAACAGTTCGATCTCGGGTTTCACGCCGGCCTCGCGGATGACCTTGGCCATGCGGCGCACATTGCCGGGCGTGTTGATCACCACCTGACCGCCGGAATTCATGGTGTTGAGATCGAGCGTGCAGATGTCGGGCTTCAGCGCCGTGATATGGGCGACGCGTTCTTCCGGGTTCATCAGCGTGGTGCCGGCGGCGGCGACCTTGGGATCGTCCTGCGAAGGCACGAAGCGACCGCCGGGACCGGTGGTGATGTTCAGGATCAGGTTGCGATTGCGCGCGCGGATGCGCGCCACGACGTCCTGATAATAGTCGAGCTTCATCGACGGCGCGCCGGTGCCGGGCTCTCGCACATGGATGTGCGCGACTGCCGCGCCGGCTTCAGCGGCACCGAGGCAGGCGTCGGCGATTTCTTCCGGCGTGATTGGCAGATGCGGGGTCTGGTCCGGCCGCGTCAGGTTGCCAGTGACGGCGCAAGTGATGACGATCTTGTCGAGCATCGGGCGCATCAATCTCTCCTTATAACGCTCGGCCGCCGTCAACGACGATCAGCGAGCCGGTGGAATAGGTCAGGTGGGTGGCGCAGGCCGCGATCGCGCGGCCGACGTCCTCGGCCGTCGCAACACGCTTGAGCGGAATGGTCCCCGCGACCTTTTCGAGTGCGGCCGCATCGCGGCCCGGCACGAAGTCAGTGGCCACGACGCCCGGCGACACTGCCATCACGCGTACCGCCGGCGCCAATGCCCGCGCGAGCGACTTGGTCATGGTGTCGATCCCGGCCTTGATCGCCGCGTAAGCCAGATTGGAGCCGACGCCATTCAGCCCCGCGATCGAGGAGACGTTGACGACGAGCCCGTCGCCTCCGGCCTTGAGCAGCGGCGCGAAAGCGCGGATGGCGGCAAACTGGCCGCGCCAGTTGACCTTGAACATGTCGTCGATGAAATCGTCGGTCAGCGCGTCGAGATCGCCGATCGGAATGGGCTTCGTGTAGCCCGCGGTATTGACGAGAATATCGCAGCGGCCGAACGCTCGATCCACCTCGCCGGCAAGCGCCGTCAGCGTTGCGCTATCTTCAATTACCGCGCGTCTGGCGAGATGGCCCTCGCCCGGAAGGCCAGCCAGCAACGCGTTGGCGGCTGCCTCGCCGGAACGCCAGGTCACGACGACACGGGCACCTTCGGCGGCCAAGGCTTGCGCGGCCGCGGCGCCGATGCCGCCCGAACCGCCGATCACCACGGCTACCTTGTTCGCGAGAATATCCGACATCGACAGCTCACTTGATGGGAGGATGCGGGAGCACGGCCTCGCCGGGCTCCATGACGAATGTGTAGTTGAGGCTGAACCATTCGCCAACGACGTCCGGCGCTGGCGGCGCGCCTTCGCCCTTGCGGAAATCGCCAATCAGCGCGCGCGTCACGCCGAATACGACATCGCTTTCCAGATGCTCGTCGTCATCGACGAAGATCTGCGTGATCAGCGTCTTGAAGCCCGGCTTGAAGGCAAGCACATGCAGATGCGCCGGCCGGAACGGATGCCGGCGCTGCGCAGCCAGCATCTCCCCGGTCGGACCATGGGTCGGCACCGGATAGCCTGCAGGCTTGACCGAGCGGAACGCGAAGCGGCCGTTCGCATCGGTCTCAAACACACCGCGCAAATTCATGTCAGCCTGACCGGCGTCCTGGTTTTCGTACATTCCCGATGGCGAGGCCTGCCAGACATCAACGCTGACACCCGAGAGCGGCGCTCCCAGCGCGTCGGTGATGCGGCAATCGACGAACAGCGGTGCGCCGGGTGTCGGCGAACGCAAGATGGAGGCACCATTCTCCACGCGCGGAGCGTTCGCCCGCCAGAACGGCCCGAGCAACGCTGCAGCGGTCTCGCTCGCGCCGTCCTGGCCGTTGTTCAACAGGCAGACCAATGTCGAGAGCCCGACCGCGTCGCTGAACAACACGCCCTCGTTATGGCTGTCAGTGGTGGTCTGGCCGATCCGGTTGAGGAAATCGATGGCGAATTCGAACTCCGCCTCGGTCAGCCGGACCTCGCGGGCAAAGTCGTGCAGATGGCGAACGAAGGAGGTCATGACCGTGCGCAGCCGCTCATTGGGTGCAGCGCTCATCGCGGCAAGCACAACGTCGGTCACGTCCTCCTGGCGCGTAATGATCATCGACCACTCCCTCACATTGCAATTTTTTGGCTATCCACGCTGCGCAATCGATTGCACACATAGTGCAATCGATTGCGCAAGTCAACCGCACCAGATAGTTTGGAGATCGTGGCAGTGATGACGACAATCAAAGATGTGGCGCGCGAAGTGGGGGTGCACCCGTCCACCGTCTCGCGCGCGCTCGACCCTGCCCGCCGCGGACGGATCGGCGAGCCGGTTGTGCGCCGGATTCTGGAAGCAGCGGAGCGGCTGGGTTACCGCCCGGACACGGTGGCCGCGAGTCTGCGCAGCGGCCGTTCGAACATGGTCGGCATCATCGTCCCGGACATCGCTAACCCGGTCTTCTCGCCCATCATCGGCGGTCTCGAAGACGTGCTATCGGCGCGCGGCTACGCGCTGATCGTCGCCGACCCGCAACCGCAACGGACGGGCGCCGACGACATCGTTCAACGGCTCGTGGCGCGCCGCGTGGATGGCCTCGTGCTGGCGAATGTCGCGCTCAAGGATAATTCGATCGAGCGTTGCCTGAGTTGGAAAATCCCTGTCGTGCTTGTCAATCGCGCGGAAGCTGAAGCGCGTGTGCCTTCGGTGGTCTCGGACGATGTGGCCGGCATGCGGCTCGCGGTTGCGCATCTTCTCGAACTTGGGCATCGCCACATCCTCCATCTCGCCGGCCCGCAAATGCTATCGACCGGATCGCTCCGCCGCCGCGGTTTCGTGGAGGCGATGCACGAAGCGGGTTTCGCGCCGGCCGACAATGATATCGAAGAAGCTGAAGCATTCACGCGCGAGGCAGGACGCGCTGCCGCACTCAGACTGCTCGCACGACAGCCTGAGGCCACCGCCATCGTCGCAGCCAACGATCTCCTCGCGCTCGGCATCTATGAAGCGTTGCGCGAAACGGGCCGGCGATGTCCGGAAGATCTGTCAGTGATCGGTCACAACGACATGCCGCTGGTGGATCTGGTGGATCCGCCGCTATCCACGATCCGCATCAGCCACCGCGAGATGGGTGAACAGACCGGCCAACTCCTGCTCGACCTGATCGAAGGCGTCCGCGGCGATGCGCCTTATGTCGTCACAGCGCCCCTGCTCGTCGTGCGCCGCTCGACACAGCCACCAAGGATCTCGCGATAAGCCGGCGTTGGATCTGATTAATTGAGCAAACGTGATTCTGGTTTGCGCCCCTTCGCTTTGAACAAGGGCGGACTCGCATACCGGCAAACGCCCCCGACGTTCCTTATCAATTCGGCCAAATCCAGAAGCGACTACGCCCAAACGATAACAAGCGAGTGATCAGACAAGAGCGCGTTGCATGACAGATCTGACGTCATATGGGATGTATTGAACATTCATCTGCAGTAATTCGGCCGAACTTTATATTCCATATGATGAAGCTGGGCGGTTCCCACGCTAGGGAACCTAAGATGTCTGATGTTTCTCGCCGCGCTCAACTTATTCTGTTGAAAAACGATCTGCACATCATGCGAGGCCGGGCCCAACGCCTGGATCTAAGCGATGTAGCCTTGTTGATCTCGCAAGCTGTTCAGTTGCTCTCCAATCAGCCGGAGATTTCTAAATCTGACCAGCCGCGCGCCTAACTGCATTGTTTGTCATCGGCGCGTTCGGTCGCCAGGACAAACATACCGACAGCCGCTGCGGTCACCAAAAACGGCATAATGATAAGGGCCATTGACGCCTCCTTGTCGAAGTTGATCTTCGAGCATGACACAGCATCTCTTATGCGGCTCGCTACTTCCCTAAAGCAGATGGTGAACAGAACTATACGGAGAGATTTGGTTGAGAAATGCCAAATTCATGAACGATAAAGTATGCGATCTGCGCGACGTCCAGCACGCCAAATGTCCGCCTTCCGCCAAGAGCGGTAACCCACAACGTCGACTTTGTGTCAGAAGCGGGCATCTGCCAACGGGGTTCCCCTAAAGCGGAGGAGGCGGACATCTCTTGCACTGTCCGCCTCCTCCAGAGATAGCTTAAACCTCCAGCTTGTCCCCACCCTTCAGATCAAGCATCTCGCGCGCTTCATCCGGGGTTGCAATTTCAAGGCCGAGGCCTTCGACGATCTTGCGCGCGAGAGTGACCTGCTCGGCATTCGAGGAGGCCATGCGACCTGGCGCCGCCCACAGCGAATCTTCCAGACCGACACGGATGTTGGCGCCCATCGCCGCAGCCATCGCCGCGATCGGCAGTTGATTGCGACCGGCACCGAGCACCGACCAGACATACTTGTCGCCGAACAGACGATCCGCCGTGCGCTTCATGTGCAGCACGTCTTCGGGATGTGCACCTGTACCGCCCTGCAGACCGAACACCGTCTGGATGAACAGCGGCGGCTTCACCAGCCCCTGTTCGAGGAAGTAAGCGAGATTATAGAGATGCGCCGTGTCGTAGCATTCGAACTCGAAGCGCGTGCCCGTCTCGGCCAGCGTCTTCAGGACGTACTCAATGTCCTGAAACGTGTTGCGGAACACGATGTCCTTGTTCTGCAGGTGCTTCAATTCCCAGTCATGATCGAACTTCTTGAAGCGGTTCAGCATCCCGAAGAATCCGAAATTCATTGAGCCCATATTGAGCGAGGCGACTTCCGGCTTGTAGACCGCAGCAGGCCGTACGCGTTCATCCACCGTCATGGTGGGCGCTCCGCCGGTGGTGAGATTGATCACCGCATTGGTGCGCTGCTTGATGATCTTCAGGAACGGCGCGAATGCTTCAGGGCTTTGATCGGGTTGCCCGGTCTTCGGGTTGCGCGCATGCAGATGCACGATGGCGGCACCCGCTTCCGCCGCATCCACGGCGGCGTCGGCGATTTCCTGCGGCGTCACCGGCAATGCCTTGGACATCGAGGGCGTATGGATCGCCCCCGTTACGGCACAGGTGATAATGACTTTGCGGCTCATGTCAGTCTCCGTCTTGCTGTTGAGAAATCGTACGGTTCAGGATTTGGGGCGCTGCGCGGCCTTGTGAGCCGCCAGCGCTGCGAGGCGTTCGTTGCGTTGCTGCGTCAGCGCGGCAATCCGGTCGGGCGACGGCTGATGCGGCCAGGCTGCTATCACCCGGTCGACATTCGGGCTTTGATAGACTTCGGGTCCTGCCGATGCAGCGGCCAGCTCTTTGTAGAAACCGGTGTAGCGCGCGCAGTAATCGGGGATGCCGCCGGGCGCATTGAGCTCGATGGTCTCCAGCGGCCCGAGGAACGACCAGCGCAGACCCAGGCCGTCCTTCACGGTGTGATCGAGATCCTCCGCAGAGACGTAACCTTCGCCGACAAGACGAAACGCCTCGGCGAGCAAAGCGCCCTGTAGGCGATTGAGAATAAAACCGTTGATCTCGCGGTTGACGGTCACGGGGACCTGCCCAATCTCGCGATAGATCTCACGCGCGCGGTCGATGGTCTCCTGCGAGGTCCAGGATGCGCCGCATAGTTCGACCAACGGCACCAGATGCGGCGGGTTGACGGGATGACCGACAAGACATCGCGCGCGCCCCGGAAGCGCTTCCGTGAAGCGAGAGGCGACGATGGCCGAGGTGGATGACGCGAGCAATGCGCCCGGAGGCGCAAGACGATCCAGCTCGGAAAAGATGGCGATCTTCTGATCGACATTTTCAGGGCCGTTCTCCTGCACGAAGGAAACGTTCTTCACCGCATCGGCCAGACTTTCCGCGATCGAGATGCGCGCGGCGGCGCCGTCGGGATCATTGGCAAGTCCGTGGCGGGCGAGCGCATGCAGTTCATCTCGAATAAGCCCGGGCGCAGCATCCAGCGTCGGGCGATGCGGATCGGTCAATCGCACGGTCCAACCTGCGCGGGCGAAGATCGTTGCCCAGGCCCGCCCAATCAAGCCAACGCCAACAATCGCTACATGTCGATTATTCAGTGTCATTGATGTTCTCACAGCCACAGCACCTTGCGGCGCAGATCGAGATCGTCACGCAGGGCCTTCGACGGCCCCTGATGAATGACCTTGCCCCGTTCCAGCGCCACCGTCGAATCGGACAAAGCCAAAGCGAGATCGAGATTATGATCGACGATGATAATGGCAATTTCCTTGCGGAGCCGGTCAAAGGTTTCAAACAACTGCTCCACGACCGCGGGCGCCAATCCTTCGAATGGCTCATCAAGCAACAAGACGCGGACGTCGCCCGACAGTGCGCGCGCCACGGCCACCATCTGCTGCTCGCCGCCTGACAGATAATCGGCGGGACTGTCGAGACGCTCACGAATGCGCGGGAAATAGTCGTAGATGCGCTCGCGGGTCCAATGCACGCCATTGCCAGTCTGCCGCTTCAGACCACCAAGTTCGAGATTCTGCTCGACGGTCATGCCTGCGAACAAGGCGCGTCCCTGCGGTACGTAACCGATGCCGAGCCGCGCGGCTTCCGCAGACGACAGGCCGATCAACTCGCTGCCCGCCAGTTGAATAGAGCCATTCGAAGCCGGTGCGATCCCGATCAACGACTTGAGCAAGGTCGACTTACCCGCGCCATTGCGCCCGAGCAATGCGATGATTTCGTTCTCGTGCAGGGTAAAATTGACGTCGTTGAGAATATGACTCTTGCCATAGAACGTATCGACATTCTTCACCGACAGCAGCGGCTTCGCCCCCGCCGCGGTCTCACGGGGGCGCGCAGCCACAGCCGTCGTACCCGACCCGATATAGACTTCCTGCACCTTCGGGCTGGACCGCGCCTCTTCGACGGAGCCATCCAGCAATACGCGTCCCTCATTCATGACGGTGACGTGGTCGGCCAGCTGGAACACCCGATCGATGTCATGCTCGACCAGCAGAACCGGCAAATCGGTCGAGATGCGCTTGATGATCGCACCGATACGTTCACGTTCGGCAGCAGCGAGGCCTGCAAGCGGTTCGTCAAGCAACAGGACGCGCGGCGCCGTGGCCAGCGCGACGCCCATGTCGAGCAGGCGTTGACCGCCGTAAGACAGCATGCCCGCCTCTGCCTTCTCGATTCCTGCGAGGCCGAGATAGCGGATCACCGCATCGGTCTCCGCGTTGATTGCGCCAATCGATAGCGCGTTGGTCACGGGATCGAAGCGCCGCGGATGCCGTGCTTGCACCGCGAGGCGGATATTTTCGCCAACGCTGAGCGCGGGAAACAGGTTGGTGATTTGGAACGAACGCCCAATACCTGCCCTCGCAATATCTTCCGGCGTATGGCCGGCGATAGGCCTGCCCATCAGCGACACACTGCCCTGATCCGGCTTGTACATGCCCGACAGCAGATTGAACGCGGTGGTCTTGCCGGCACCGTTCGGACCGATCAGCGCATGCAGCGTGCGATCGGCGATGGCGATGTCGACGCCCTGCACCGCCTTGATGCCACCGAAGCTCTTCACCATATGGCTGGCGGCAAGCACAGCGCCATCGACGGACGATTTCGGCTTCAGGAATTCCGGCAACGGCAATACTTCGATGCGCCGCGCCGACATCGCCGCGTCTTCTTCCACTTTCTTGCGGAATGGCGCGATCAGCCGCTCGCCCATGCCGATCAGGCCGGTAGGCGAGAAGATGATGAAGCCAACGAAAACGAGACCGAACCAGAACAACCAGTTCTCAGAATAGATGCCGAGAAACTCACGAAACAGAATGAAGAAGAGCGCGCCCAACGCCGGCCCGAGGAAACTGCGCATGCCGCCGATCACGACCATGGCCAGCAACTCGCCGGAGAACGCCACCGAAATGGGATCCGCCGACGTCATCCGGTTTTTGTAGAGCAGCAGAATGCCAGCCAGCCCGGTGATGGTAGCCGACAGCACGAAGGCGGCGAGCTTGTAGCGATTGGTGGGGTAGCCGAGGAAGCGTGCACGCTGTTCGTTTTCGCGGATCGCCACCAGCACCGAACCGACCGTGGAATTATGGAAGCACCACAGCAGGACCAGCACGAGAAACGCGATCAGCGCCACGAACCAGTAATAGGTCGCACCCGCATCGAGGTCGAAGCCAAGCAGTGCCGGCCGGGTGATGCCGCCAAGACCGTTCTCGCCACCGGTGACGTCGGTCCAGCGGAACGAGACGCTGTAGAGCATGGCCGCGAGCGCCAACGTCAGCAGCGAGAAATACACGCCGCGGCGGCGCAGGATCAGGTAGCCAAAGGCAGCCGCCGTGATGGCCACCACGACAAGTGCAAGCAGCGTCGGCCCGACGAATGAATTCGGCATCCAGTTGCGCTGGATCAGCGCTGCAGCATAAGCCGCGAGGCCGAACCAGGCGCCATGACCGAACGAGACGAGACCGGTGTGCCCCACCAGGATATTCAGAGCCATGCAGGCCAGTGCAAAGACGACGATCTCCGTCGCCGACGTCACGGTCAATCCGAGCGCCAGCAAGATCGGCGGCAGGATGAGCAAGCCGATGCCCGCGATCAGCAATGGAACGGGAAGACGATTCAACATTGGCATCGCCTTACTCGAACCGCATGATGCGTTCGCCGAACAAGCCGCGCGGCCGGAACAGCAACACCAGAAGCATCAACAAATAGATCGCCGCCGTGGACGCCGCCGAATAGCCGATGCCGACCATGACGCCCTTGACCAATCCGACCAGCAGCGCAGCGATCACCACGCCCCAGAACGAGCCGAGGCCGCCGATCACTACCACCACGAAGGCGGGCGTGATGATCTCCTGCCCCATCGCCGGATGGATCGAATAGATCGGCGCCAGCAACACGCCCGCGAGTCCCGCCAGACCAATACCCAGGGCTGCGACGACCGACATATAGGGCTGCAGCGAGATACCGAGCGCTCCGACCATGTCCGGATTTTGCACGCCGGCCCGGACCACACGGCCGAATGAGGTCTTCTGCAGCAGCACCCAGAGCCCGACCACACAGGCCACGGCAATGCCGAGCAACACCACGCGATAAAACGAATAGATGAAGCTTCCGATCGCGACCTGACCTCGCAGCGCTGGCGGGATCGAATAGGACAACGGCGGCGCGCCGAAGATCATGCGCAAGGCCTGCTCGGCGACCATCGCGAGCCCGAAAGTCAGCAACAGCGAGAGAATGGGATCTGACCGATAGAAGCGCCGGAACAACGTCCGCTCGATGACAACACCGAGCAGCGCAACGACAACGGGGGCCACGACGAATGCGCCACCGAAGCCGAGATAGGGCGAAATGACAAGGGTAAGATAGGCGCCGATCGCATAGAACGCGCCATGCGCGAGATTCACGATGCCGCCGAGCGAGAAGATCAGCGACAAGCCGAGCGCAATCAGAAGATAATAGACACCATCAAGCAGCCCATTGAGGATCTGCTGGGTGAGCAACATGGCGGACATGATATGGGCTCCGCAGTCGCGCGCCGGCGCGCATCTGACAGGGGTCGGAAGGACGAGACCGAAGCAACTCGCGAGCAGAATGTCGGCGTCTCGCCCGAAAGCGAAACGCCGACATTGTTGCTAGCTCGGGAATTTGCAGACGTTCTCTTCCGCGGTGGACGCGATAACTTCGAGCGGTTCATCCGGCCCCGGGACGGCCGGGCTCGATGAGAAGATGTCCCACTGGTTCTTGATCTTGTCGGCAGGCAGCGCCGTCACCGCATACATTTCGTGCATCAGCTGATGATCCGATGCGCGGAAGTAGCCGGGACGTGTCTTCAGCAAATCGAACTTCGCGCCCTTCTCGAAATACTCGATGATCTTCGGCGACTCGGCCGATTTCAGCTCGTTGATGCTCTGTGCCACGATCTTGGTGGCGATGTAGTCGCCCCAGGCCTGGTTCTCCGGCGGCTTGTTGTACTTCTTGGTGAAGGCCGAGACGAAGGCCTTGCTGCCAGGCGTGTCCAGCAGATGATGCCAGACCACAGGCCAGGTGCCGACGAAATTGCCCTTGCCTGCAGCCCAGGCCAGAGCCGTGTCGAAGCCGAAACCGCCGACCGGGAAAGTCAGACCGAATTCGGCATACTGCTTGAGGAAGTTGGTGATCTGGTTGCCGGCAAGATTGATCACCACGAGATCAGGCTTGGCCTCGCGTATCTTGAGGAGATAGGCAGAAAAGTCCGTGGCGTCGGTGGGCACCAGGTCGTCGCCGGCGAAATTGCCGCCATTGGCCTGCATGAAGCGCTTCGACACGCTGAGCAGGTCATGGCCGAAGGCATAGTCCGCCGTGAGCGAGTACCACTTCTTGCCCTTCACCAGACCGTCGCGCAGGAACGAGCGGCCGACCGTCTTCACATACATCGAGTTCTGCGACTCGACGTGGAACATGTAGCGCTGGCAGTCCTTGCCGCGTAGCGCATCGGAATTTCCACCGGTGTTGATGAACAGCGTCTTGTTGCGCGTGGCGACCTGCGCGATGGTCAGACACGATGCCGAAGAAATTTCGCCGATGATACAGGCAACCTTGTCGCGCTCGATCATGCGCTCCGCCTTGGTCGAAGCCGTCTGAGGATTGATCGAGTCCTCCTTGAGCAGCTCAACCTTGCGCCCCATCATGCCGCCAGCGGCATTGATCTCTTCGATGGCGAGGTCGATGGCCATGACGCCATATTCGCCGAGCGGGCCGAGAAAGCCCGTGCGCGGCGTGAGATGGCCGATGCGGATGACCTCGGAGGTCTGCGCGCTCAGGACCGATGGTGCAGAGAGGCCGGAAGCAAGTGCGAGACCGCCTGCGGTCTTCAGCAGACTGCGGCGCGTGAATTGATTGGTGTTCGACATCAGATTCGTCTCCCTGATACGGCCGCGCGGCGCGGCTGTTTCCCCTCCGGCAGGCGCCGCACTCTTCTGTTGAGAGGGCTTTGTCCGCTTGCCGTGATCTGTGATCACAGTTAGAGTTGCAAAAGACGGGGACTTTGTCGAGTCCCTCCCTGCAATTTCGCGACGATACCCGGAGACCGCGTTGAACCTGCCGACTGCACTGACCCTTGTGGAGCCGCTCGACCGCCAGACGCTGGGCGAGCGCGCATATGCGCAACTGGCGGATCTGCTCATCTCGGGCAGGCTCGCGCCTGGCGAAAAGCTGTCATTGCGTACGGCCGCCGAGGTGCTTGGCGTGTCCATAATGCCGGTGCGCGAGGCGGTGTCGCGGCTTGTGGCCGACAAGGCATTGGAAGTCGCGGCAAACCGTGCCGTGCGCGTGCCCGTGATGTCGGCCACGCAGTTTCGCGATCTGACGAAGGTGCGTATCGCTATCGAGGGTCATGCCGCAGCAGAGGCAGCGCGACTACGTGGCGACACTAATCTCGCTTCCATCGCTACCGCAGAAGCGGCCATGCGCGCAGAAAGTGAATTGAAGGCACCCGACCTGCCGCGCGCCGTCGAACTCAACAAGACGTTTCACTTTGCCGTTTACGAGGCCGCGCAATCGCCGATCCTGGTCGAGATCATCCGCGCGCTCTGGCTCAAGGCTGGCCCCGTCATCAATCTCGATCTGCGCGGCAATCCCGATCGCCTGGCCAAAGGTGAAGCCATTCGGTTTCATGCGGACGTTCGCAAGGCGATCGAGATCGGTGATGCCGAAGCTGCCAAAGTCGGGATCGCTGCCGATATCACCAGCGCGGCCAATTTCATCCTGTCACGCGGCGGCCTCGCCGCCTAGTTCTCACAAAGTCCCCGGAGCCACCATGGATCTCAACATCAAGGGTTTGCGCGTCATCGTTACCGCGGGCGCCAATGGCATAGGCCTCGCCATCGCCCGCGCCTTTTCCGGTGAAGGCGCCAAGGTTCATGTCTGCGATGTGGACCAGGCTGCTCTTGCCGCACTCACAGCGAGTGATCCCGCAATCACACAGACACATTGCGACGTCGCTGATCGTGCGTCAGTTCAAAGACTGTTCGATGAGGCAACAGCTAAACTCGGCGGCCTCGATGTCCTCATCAACAATGCCGGCGTCGCAGGCCCGACCGCCAAGGTCGAGGAGATGCATCCCGATGACTGGGACCGTTGCCTGAACATCTGCCTGACCGGCCAGTTCAACTGCACGCGCCTCGCCGTACCGCTGCTACGCCAGAGCAGCAATGGCTCCATCGTCAACCTGTCCTCGGCAGCTGGCCGCGTGGGCTTCGCGATGCGCTCGCCCTATGCCGCAGCAAAATGGGGCGTCATCGGCTTCACGAAATCGCTCTCCATCGAGCTCGGCCCCGACAACATCCGCGTCAACGCGATCCTGCCCGGCCTCGTCGCCGGCGATCGCCAGCGCCGCGTGCTGGAAGCCAAGGCGCAGCAGCGCGGCATTTCCTTTGCGGAGATGGAGAAAACGGCGTTCTCCTATACGTCAATCAAGGACTACGTCACTCCGGAGCAGATCGCCGACCAGATCCTGTTCCTGGCCAGCCCACGCGGACGTACGATCTCGGGCCAGGCTATTTCGATCTGCGGCGACACCCAAATGCTAGGCTAGCCGTCGATGCTCAAGACCCGAGCAAGCCAACCGACGATACTGCGAAGCAGTCTCTAATTTCTAAGTTTGCAGTGGATCAGGTACGGACACCGCGAAGCCAATGCTTTATGTCGGCCGGAACGCGCTGCACGAAATAGGCAGAACGCGAGCTTTCCGCTTCATCGCCGCGATCATCGTCGCGACGATAGCGGCTATGATCACCGCAGCTTTTCAGACAAGCTAGCTGTTGCGCTGTCGGTCGTACTCGCGAAGGAATGTCAGACCGTACACCGTCAAACGGTGGTGATCTTTCTCACCGCTGTCCACCAGCTCGTCGAGGTGCATGGAAAGCTTTTGCCGAACTCCGAGCGCCTCGGAATGACCTGAGAGCGCCCCGTAGATGTCGAGGGCGCGATCGACGACCTGGATGTTCATGGCTGGCCTTTATGATGGCAGAGGCCATCTGTATCCGACGCGCGGTGCGGCGGTTGTCCAATGTAAAGCTCGCCAGCGCCAAATGTTCCAGACTTTCTCAATCACCGGCAGATCCCGGCCGCCGAAGCAGCCGGGTATCTGTGTCACATCTCGGCTTCAGCTTCGACGTTGACGACCGACTTTGCCAGACTGGTCAGCGCAGCGTCCGTAGCCTTCTCTTCCTTCAGAGTCGCGTCGAGCAACGAGGCCGCATCCGACATGCCCAGTTCTTGCGCCCATGTACGGAGCGTGCCGTAGCGAGACATCTCGTAATGCTCCACCGCCTGAGCGACTGCCAGGAGGCCGGCATCGAGCGC
Organism: Tardiphaga sp. 709; assembly: GCF_032401055.1. Classification (NCBI taxonomy): domain Bacteria; kingdom Pseudomonadati; phylum Pseudomonadota; class Alphaproteobacteria; order Hyphomicrobiales; family Nitrobacteraceae; genus Tardiphaga; species Tardiphaga sp. 709. Next base: position 2,048,132 of record NZ_CP135529.1, read on the forward strand.
GGGCATGCCCTTGTACTCGGTCATGATCTCGGTACCCTCCTTCGTGATGCCCATGATGGCTGCACAGGTCTTCGCGACGGGCTTCTTGCCGGCAATCTTGAACACGCTCTCTAGGCGCTTGATCTGACCTGCGGTTTCCTTCTGATGTTTCAGGAAGGCCGCCTTCAGGCCCTTGTCGTGAGCGGCCTTCGCCATCTTCGGCAGGGTTGTGAAGATCTTCTTCTCGGCGAAATACACATCCTTGAGGGTATCGTGGAAAAGGTCGGCGAGCAGCTTGGGCTTTTTAGCCATGGGGTTTCTCCAATAAAAAGCCCCCGCTGATGCAGGGGCCTCGCATTCTCTGGTTGAGGTTATTCACGCCCGACAAGTCGCCGTAAGGATTTACGTTCCAGCAGACGAGGAAGGACCTCGAATATCAGCCTTTGCCTGCCCAGATCGGGCGTTCCCCTAGCCATGGCGGCAGCGCCTCCCACTCGGCAGATCTCATCCGGCGCTCCTCGCCGCCAACATTGATGAAAACAAACGGTGCATCTTCCTGCCCCGTCTTGGAGCCGGCGAACATCGCTGGTGTACCGTACGCATCTCGAATAGCCGTCTTGATCGACATGTTGTCCTCGATCTGTGAGCTTGCGATTTCGTGACTCTGATCCATCATCACTGCGTCAACAGGCGTGCAGTTCGATAGCTGCTGGAACGTCCGGTACTAGCACGACAGAATCTACACTACTTCTTTCTGACCGCGCCCAGCGCGGGCATGATCTTGGGACCGCCGCCTTTGAGGCTCTCTGCAGCAGCGATCGTCTTGACCGGCACCTTCTTCGGTTTCTTGGTTTCGCGATTTCCCTTGGCCATATCGTACTCCCGCTATGTGAGCCCGAGCGTTACCACGGCTGGCACTGAAAGACCGATTTATTATCACCGCTCTCTCGCCAACCTCCCACCGATTTGTTCCAACTCCCAGCCCTCGAAGATACTGATGGCTATTCGCAAAGAAAGAGCGCACCCTGCGCTCGCGCGCCTTGATGACCCTGATGGTCCCTGCCGAGCGCGCTGCTTTTGTCACGAAATTGTCCGATATGCCGCGGCTGGCGCAGCATTGCCAATTTTGAGCGATTGCCCTTTCAACTTTGAAATCGCGAGGCAGCAGATTGACGGTGTTCAGCCGCATTGCATTCATTGGCAATTCACTTCCACGCCGATGTGGGATCGCCACGTTCACTACCGATCTGCAAAGTGCAGTAGCAGCCGCCCGCGCAGACTCCAAAACCGTCATCGTGGCGATGACCGATCACGGTCATTTCTATGACTATCCAGCCACCGTTGGCATTCAGATCAATGACGGGCTGATCAACGACTACATACGTGCTGCGGAATTCCTGAACAACGGCCATTTCGACGTTGTGTCGCTTCAACATGAATTCGGTATCTTCGGCGGCGAAGCCGGGAGCGATATCATCCAGCTTCTCTCGCTGCTCAAGATGCCGATCGTGACGACGCTCCATACGGTTCTTGCAGAGCCCACCGCCGCACAAAAAGATGTCTTCACACGCGTTGTCGAGATGTCGTCGAAGGTGGTGGTGATGGCGGAGAAAGGTCGGGAACTGCTTCGGACCATCTATCAGGTCGCCGAAGAGAAGATCGAGATCATTCCACATGGAATTCCGGAATTCGCTTTTGTGGAACCCGACGATGCAAAAACGAGGCTCGGCTTTGCCGGCAGGTCTGTCATTCTGACGTTCGGCCTGCTTTCGCCCAATAAGGGCATCGAATTCATGATCGATGCGATGCCGTCCATCCTGAGCACCTGTCCCGGTGCGGTCTATGTCGTATTGGGTGCAACCCATCCAAATCTGGTACATGACGAAGGTGAGACCTATCGCAGAATCCCTCATTGCAAGGGCCCGCGAAGCTGGCGTCGCGGATCACGTTGTCTTCCTTGATCGTTTCGTTGATCAGGAGACCCTGCTCGATTTCATCTCGATGTGCGATGTCTATGTCACGCCTTATCTGAACGAATCTCAGATGACGTCAGGCACCCTGGCCTATAGTTTTGGCTTGGGAAAGGCCGTGGTATCGACTCCCTATTGGCATGCCCGTGAATTGCTTGCCGATGGCCGCGGCATCATCGTCCCATTCGCGGATGCGGATGCGATCGGCACCGAGATCGAAAAGCTTCTGATCAATGCGCCACTGCGCCAAGCGATGCGCAAACGCGCCTATGCCAGCAGCCGCTCCATGACCTGGGAACGGACGGCCGATCGATACATGTCCGTTTTCGAGAACGCGGCTCGGCGCCACCGGCTCAAGACCATTGCAAAGTCGGATACGAGTACGCTCCTGCGAGATAGTCGCGCACCTCCCGAGATGCGCATTGGTCACTTCTTGTCGATGTGCGACGATACCGGGCTATTCCAGCATGCGGTCCACTGTGTTCCGGATCGCTTGCATGGCTATTGCATCGACGACAATGCCCGCGCGCTGCTGCTGGCATGCGCATTGAACACGCCGGGGGAACTGCGTCTGTCGGAGGTCCTGACCTCTCGCTTTGCATCTTTCGTCCAGCATGCGTGGAATCCTGAGACGCACCGGTTTCGAAATTTCATGGCTTTCGATCGCAGCTGGCTGGAAGAAAGCGGATCGGAAGACAGTCATGGGCGCACGCTTTGGGCGCTGGGCGTTTGCGCTCTTTCGGATGCAAACCCCTCTCGGCGGACCTGGGCCGCAGCACTCTTTGCCGAGGCTTTACCAAAGGTCGGCGATTTCCTCTCGCCCCGTGCCTGGGCGTTCGTGTTGCTGGGACTCGATGCGTATTGCACGACCGTCACCGACAATAGCCGTGCCAATGCAATCCGGACGATTCTGGCCGACAGGCTCGTCTCGCTTCTTGAGAAAGTCGAGACGAGCGATTGGGTGTGGTTCGAAAACGGACTTTCCTATGACAACGCTAGACTCTGCCAGGCTTTGATTCTCACCGGCACTGCAATGAAACGGCCGGACTATCTCAATGCCGGGCTGAGAAGCCTGCGCTGGCTGTTGACACAGCAGACCTCGGCCAGCGGTCAGTTCAGGCCGGTGGGGACGGAGGGATTTCACGACATCCGGCGCCAGCCGCGCAGCTTCGACCAACAGCCTGTCGAGGCTGCTGCCACCATCGCGGCCAGCCTTGCGGCGTGGCGCGCCGACCAAAACATCGAATGGAAGAGCGAAGCCGCCCGGGTCTTCGCGTGGTTCCTCGGCAGCAATGACCTTTCTATCCCGCTCGTCGATCTTGAGACAGGAAGCTGCCGTGACGGATTGCATCCGGACCGTGCGAATGAGAACCGCGGTGGCGAGTCAGTCGTATCCTACCTGCTCGGACTATCCGAAATTCGGCACATGGCACGTATCGCCGAGGATCAATCCAAGTCCGCGACCCGCGTAGCCTGATCACGGCGCGCTCCCCTCTCAGCAGACAATTGAGATTCCTTTTGCCCTCATCTCCGATACTGAATCGCCAGGCGCTCTATCTCCGGCCCGATGCATCCCGAGTCATCGTACGACCGTTTAAACCAGCAACGGAGCCACGCGATCTCAATCCGACAGATAAAACGCGCGCCAATCATATCGTCGACCGGATTCTTGCGCTCAGTCCCGAGCAGGCAGAACATCAGTTGGCCGACGTGCTTGAAAACTTTCTGGGCCGCCACCGGAATCTGCTTCAGACATTCGAGGCCCGGGCTGACGAAATGGAAGATGCGTTCCACGACCATAGCCGGTTCACGACGATTCAGCGTCAGCTAGTCGGCGCCTATTTCCTGAGTGAATACTCGTTTGAAGCGTCAGCCCTCTTCAATCCGAGCATCGTGCCTCACCCCGATCAGTCGGGAACGACAGCTGGCGCCCTGCGCTTCATCCTCAGCCTGCGCGCAGTCGGTGAAGGCCATGTGTCATCCCTGACATTTCGCACAGGCCTTGTAGATACCGACGGGACCGTCAGCATCGACCCGACCGCACGCCTCGCATCAAATCCGGCAGTTCAACACCTCGGGTCTGGGCCTGGCGGGGAGGATGTCGCCGTCACGTTTCGTAGCAGCGAGGATATCAGCGAGCGGGTCATTTTTCCAATTACGGAGTCGCAATCGAACGGCATCGAGGATGCGCGCTTCGTGAAATTCGAGCATTCCGAGCGAACGGTCTATTACGCGACTTACACGGCCTATAGCGGCAGGGCGATCCGCTCGGAGATCATCGAGACGTCCGACTTCGTCACGTTTCGCTTTTCAGCCCTCAGAGGCAGCGCATCACATAACAAGGGCATGGCACTTTTCCCCCGGAAAATCGACGGGCGGTTCGCGATGATCGCGCGGCAAGACAATGAAAACCTCTACCTGATCTATTCGGATGATCTTTATACATGGGATGGCGGCACGCCGATCCTGAAGCCGGCCGCCCCTTGGGAGTTCATTCAAATTGGCAACTGCGGCTCACCTATCGAATTAGACGAGGGCTGGCTATTGCTGACACACGGTGTCGGCCCGGTCCGCAAATATTCGATAGGAGCAGCACTGCTCGACAAAAATGACCCGACGAAGGTGCTGGGGCGCCTGGACGAACCGCTCCTTCGACCTGCGCCGTCCGAGCGCGAAGGATATGTGCCGAACGTCGTCTATACATGCGGCGCAATGCGGCATGGCGATCAAATTATCTTCCCGTATGCGATTTCGGACAGTTACTCGAACATCGCGACGATCGATATAAGAAGCCTGCTCGCAGCGATGGACAAATAAGAGCTGACTTAGTTTTCCCGTAGATGCAATCGGACGTGGCTTCTCAGCACGCCCAGCTCATCCGTGGTCGGCACCTTTCACCAAACAGCAAATAGAACTCTTGGGAGACGCACAGTGACCGGTGAAAAATCAAGAGCGCTCGTTCTCGGAACGACAGTCTTTTGGAAGAACGATAAGAATGACTTTGGCACCGTGATCGCCAAGGACTGGAGCAGCGTCACGGTCAAATGGGATAGCCGCCCCAGCCAGACAATCATGCACAACGATATGGATAGCTGCACTGCCGCCTGAATTTACTTAGCCCCAACGAGCCTTCCTGACCATCATTCGCGAAAGCCGACGCGACACCAACCAGCCGCTGAACTCATCGCAAAACGCCCGCCGGGACAAGTCCGACGGGCTGCCAGTTATGTGGTCATTTGGGCGACAGCCGGACGCCACCAGACTTGCGGCGCCGGGCAAAAGAGGCCCGATCAGCCAACCCGCAGGTTTTCTGCCGACGTCTTGCCACGGTTAGCCACTTCCTCGAAGCTGACCTTGGCCCCTTCATTCAAAGTGCTCAGCCCCGCCTTCTCGACGGCCGAGATGTGAACAAAGACGTCTTTGCTGCCATCGTCCGGCTGGATAAAGCCGAAGCCCTTCGTCGCATTGAACCATTTTACTACGCCAGTGGTCACTTCAGTTCTCCCGGTTGTCTCTCAACGATAGCAACCCTGAATTCAGGGAGGAGTCAATCAAGCAAACTTCCATCTCCTGAATTGATGCGGCTGTCCGCTGCCAGGACGACGGGTGGCGGTCGTCCGCCCGCGATGCCGCGATGCGACAGCGGCTTTAGGCAACATAATCTCCGGGAATCCCAACCGACGTGCTAATGTCACTGAAGCCCAGTGCGGGCGGAGGACGAAACCATGGCCAAAGGCGAACAACGGAACAATCGTGAAGTAAAGAAACCCAAGAAGGACAAGGCCAAGACAATCGCGGCAGCTCCGACCATGAAGGGCCTAATGCACCCCGAGGCGGAAAAGCCCCGAAAGAAATAGTCGAACAGAGCGCATCGTCAACATAGCTGCGGCATCTGAGGTCACGGGCACCCGGCGCATGGCCATGTGCTCGACCGCGCTATTGCGTTCGCAGCAACCGAGAACCGTCAAGTTCAATCAAAATGTCCAATCCCCTTCCGGGGCGCTCCGACGCGCATCGGCGATCATGCCAGATGGAGCAATCATGACACGTGAAGACCTGGAACTGATCCGTGAGATCGTCCTGCACGGCGGCGCAAAATATACGGCTGGCAATATCGACCGCAGCAAATACCAGCGCCTTGTCGATCTCGGGTGGCTATCGCCCCTCGTCATGAACAAGACAGACATTGCCTATGAGACGACAAAAGCGGGCGAAGTGGCGGCGAGCTGACCCAGCCCCCGGGGAGCGGCTCTAGCCCCGCGCGACGATTTTTCCGGTCGCGAACTGTTCCAAAGCGTAGAGCGCACTTTCCTCATACGTCGCACCCGGCAGCGGTTCTGCGACCACGATCAACTGGCCAATGGTCAATTGAACCATGCCATCCAGGATGTCGTAACTGGCTTCGTACGTCACGCCGGCCAATACCAGTTCGACATAGCCATGCCAGAAACCCTTCAACTCCGACTCCCAACCAGGTCGATAAATGTCTGAAGCTCTGCAGAAAAGCGCTCAGCCTGCCTGGCATCCAGCCATAGTTTTATCGTCGACGTCGCCGACAGGACAAAGGCAACCCCGAAACCGCCCGCATTTGGCACGCACAGCGCCGACCAGCTGTCAGCTTCGCTCACGATCTTCCGTTCGTTGGGAGTTCCCGTTTCCAGAACGTGATTGATCTGGATCTTAAGCTCGATTGCATCGTCGAACGACAGGGAAATCTCCTCTCCGCTGAAGTTCAAAATGAGCCAGCAATCTTTTTGCTTGGATTTAACGTCGGAGGTGAAATTGAAGGGCATGGTGGAACCATGCGCCTATGCCCGTGACGGTCAATCAAATTCGTCGCGACACCATGCGACTTGATGCACAGCCCTTCCGTAGCCGCCTAGCTGCCTGCCGATCGGAAGCAAGTTTCATGTGGCAGCCTAGGTCTGCACGCTTTAACTGGACGTTGCGGTCTCGCATTTGAGTCGCACTGAAGCGTAGACAAAGGGCGATCAAATGGGCGACGGGTGGCAACCAATCAGCACCGCACCGAAGGACGATGAAAGGATCATCGTTGCGGGTGGAACATGGATACGCGGAAACAAGGACAAGCTGCCTCAGGCATTTCCATGCCTCGTCATCTGGGACGAAACCGAGTGGCTCATTTGCGACAATGAAGGGCCGCGAGCGCTCATACGGGGTCCCAAAGTCTGGATGGCAATCCCGCCCGCTGACTTGCCTTCAGCATCGGAACTGCTGAAGACGATCTGACGCATTTCATTAACCATACGATGCTACCCGTCCTGTAGCGCGGATCTTGTCGAGCGCACCGCGCCAACTCTGGAGTCGCAGATGCAGGTCATCGAAATCACGGACCTCGTCGAGGCAAGACGCGCTCGTCTGGCTCAATATCACGGGCTGCCGCGCGCACTTCAGCTGAACGGGCAAACAGTCACGGGATCGGTGAGATCTGTCGTGATGGATGCATCGGCAGCAAAGTGGACTGTAAAGCTCGTTGCAACGCCACCTATCGTTGACAGAAAATATCGTCTGCGCCGCTCAGCCTAGAGCCGGACGCAGACCCGCACGACGACATCCGGCTTTCTTCAGCCCCATCATACCGCAGCCGTATGTATCCCCCCTATTCTCCTGAACCAGCCATCCAAGGCGCGGGCAGTCCGGCGGATTGATCTCAGCGATTCCGGGCGGCAAATCTGAACCTTCGAATTAGGTCGACTCCCGAACATAAAGGGAATCTACTGCACCGCATCATCGCCCGTCCTTAGGCATTCACCGGTGACAGAGAGTTCGGTCGCGCTCCCGCCCAATGTCTCGGGACTGCCATGCCTACCTCCGAATGTACTTTGGAATCGCAACAATACAGGTCCGGACGGTGAAAGCTTCTCACCTTGATGCTGAGCACGCCGCCATGATCGCGCTTGCGGCAGCTGCTCAACTCCCTCACGGAGACGAGCGAACGCTTGCCATGCGAAAAGCCGGACAACTGCAACTAATCGCAGATGCGAAGAAGCATCGGCTACAGAAGCCGGAAGTGTGAAGACCTATCCAGTAATCCAGCTACTAACTCGCGATCGGCGCTTTGGCAGCGACACAATTCGTGCTTCCAAAATAATATCTTCCATTCGTAATTTCCAGCTGGAAGCGTAAGATCTGAAGATCATCGCAAGAACCTCGGCTTTTACCGGCGTCTATGAGCACTGTTTCCCCCTCAACAAGGGGGGGGCCATATCAGAGCGTTGGACGATCAATATCCGGGATCGGCCTCTGCCTCTGGTACTACTGTCCCTTCTCTTGGCTCTTCTTAATTGTTGGCGCCGTCGTTATTCAGCAGGGCTAAATCACCTCCGGTCAGAACGCGTCATAATCTGCGTGACGCCAAATCCTCGATTGAACGGAAGCAGATCTTGCGCGATCTCAGCTTGAGGGGAGCTCTCAATGTCAGAGCTGGAATTCAGTTCCGTGAATGATCTTCAACACACGCCACAGCACGCCAGATGTAACGAGCAGTCCGAATATGATGCAGCGGTCGAGGTCGCTGCGAAGGCAATCAGAAAGACCTGGGATACGATGGGCGACATGCCATCACCGCTTTACGAAGATGAAGCGCGGCAACTCGGTAGAGCAGCACTCGATGCCATTATCGCTTCGCAACCAGTCATTCGGACGACCACATGACCTCCATCAGGCTGGCAGACACCCAGCATCTGACGACGGCCTTCCATGAACGGCACGCGTGCCGCTCGGTACAGACGTTTGGCAGCCGCCCAAAGCAGTCCCGAGGTGTACCGGCTGCTTATACTTCTTGCCGACGAAGCCGAAAAAGGAATCCTCTGCATCTCAACCTTCAAACACCGACGTCCACCCCACATTGTCGCAAAATCAACGTGAAACGCGTGCGCGGCACGCAGTCATCGCGCGGACAACATCAGCTTTATTTCCCCCACCACTGCAAGGACATGAACCGTTGAATTGGCTACCTATAGACACCGCACCACAAGACGGAACGCCAATATTCCTGGCTGGCGGATACGATGACAATTCGGATCATGCCATGGAATCCGAGGCAGAAAAAATGCGAACCGCCTGCCGCGCATGGTGGAACGACGGCGACTGGATTATTACCCTGGCTGAAGCAGGATGCGTCAACGTCACCCGGATCAATCCCACGCACTGGGCACCTATTGAAGAACCGCGCTAGCCCAGCAAGATCGGATTGCCTTGCGGGCAAGGCCGCGTTGCGGCACTTTTAACAATCAGTCAAACAGAGGCTCAGAGTAAAATCCGCCTGCCAGGACCTCGAAAAGCGCTGCGTTTCCATCATACCGAGCCTTCCATCGCGTGCTGCTGAAGCCACTGTCGAACAGATCACCATCCTCCTGCACCTGCCATTCCCAGAAAAGCAAAGGATGTGGAGTGACTGTGACTTCCAAGTTTGGTTGGCGATACATAGCCACCATATCGAGCCTCACTTTCGAAACAGCATTTACAAAAGGTCGCTTCCTGCCTGTTTATCTGAAGGCGCCGCGCGCCCTTCTGCAGCGATCAGTGCGCTTGCTCTTGACAGATGACAGGCGGAGCGCCTCTCATTCTGCAGCGATGATGACACCATCGAACCAGCCACCGACGACATTCACCATGCGCTCCTGAGTCGTCGCGTCAATCCAATTTACAGCGGGCCTCCACCAATCCGTCGGCCATATATCCGCCGTGCCCGGATTGACGTAGCCGATTATCCGCCATCCATCCTGCGAGGCTAAACACGATGCGCGTCGCGATGTTAGCGCCTATATCCTGGCGAACTCCTCCCCGGCACTACGGCCCGTGGGAACTCGTGACAAGCTTGCTGACGGAGGCGCTGCTTGTGCGGGGAGTTGACGTCACACTGTTTGCCACGAAGGACAGTTTGACGTCGGGAAATCTCGCCGGTGTCGTCCCGGCGCCGTACTCTGAAGACCCGTCGCTCGATGCCAAGGCGTGGGAACTCCTGCATGTTGCGAATGTCTTTGAGCGGGCCGGCGAATTCGACATCATCCACAATCAGGCAGATTTTGTACCGCTGGGCTTCTCTCGCCTTGTGAACACGCCAGTCGTCACAACCATTCACGGCTTTTCATCAGCCCGCATTGTTCCGGTTTTCAAGGAATATGAGGATCATGTCCATTATGTCGCAATCAGCGATGCCAATCGCCATCCCGACCTTCGCTACGCGGCAACGATCCATCACGGCATTCCTATCGACGAGTTTCCCTTCGATCCGAGTGGCAGCAACGATCTTCTATTCTTCGGTCGCATTCATCCCGATAAAGGCGCTGCCGAAGCGATAGCAACTGCCGAAGCGGCAGGCCGCCACCTCATCATGGCCGGTATCGTTCAGGATGCGGACTATCATCGACGTCATGTGTTGCCAGCACTGGGAAGGTCCGCGACTTATCTCGGTCCGGTCGGAGGTCTGGAGCGGACACGCGTTCTGGGATCTGCACGGGCATTGCTTCACCTGATCAATTTCGACGAACCATTCGGGCTATCAGTTGTTGAGGCGCTTGCCTGTGGAACACCGGTGATCGCGCGTAACCGCGGATCGATGCCCGAATTGATTACAGATGGCGTGACAGGTTTCCTGGTCAATAGCGCCCTCGAAGCCGTTCAAGCCGTTGAGCGCATTGGTGAACTGGATAGACGCGCCTGCCGGGCGGCGGTTTCTGAGCACTTTACCGTCGATAGAATGGCAGATCGCTACTTGGCTCTATACCAATCTATCCTGCGCTAACCGACGGGGAACCGCAGCGAGAGCGAGATCGCCTTCAGGCTGTTTGCCGCCCTCGTCCACATACATTGAACACATAGACGTCGTAATGTTCGTTGAGTTCGGGCTTTCGCCGAGCTTTATGGATCCAAACATGATTGCTATTTCGACACAGGTTCAGGCGCCTGATGACTTTCAGCGCGTGGCGTTCGACATAAGGCACGGCAACCGCCGAATTGCGTGTACCCTGACGACCAAGTTTCCAACCAAAGATCAGGCCAAAAGGTACTTCCACGCCAACAGGCCGCTGATCGAAAAACTGGCGCGCGAGCAGATGGAACTGGTTGCAGCCAACGACGGTGAGATCAAGCTGGTGATGATTTAAGAGTGGTCTGCCATACTTGCCGTTTCCGAAAAGCAAAGGCACAATCTCGTCTTCGAATTGAATCAAGCGATGACGCAAGGGATACCCACTATGGCGAAGTCGCTACTCTCCAGACATGACCTCGAACATGCGGCATTGCTGCAAATCCGCAGTTGCTACGGGTGCGAAGACGTCACGGCCGTGATCATTGACGAGATCGCAGACCCTCGCTTTGAGACGAACTGGGGCATTCTCTCACTTCACCGAGCAGCCGACGTGCAATTGAGGCTCACCGCAGAGCTCAATACAGTCCGCGCGATTGACGGCACGCAAGAAAGATTGCGCAAGCTCTACAACCTCAAGACTAACTGAGCTCGCTTAATCTGCTGGTGAAGCGTAACGCGAATACACCGGTTCGACGCTTTTGATATTCGCTCTGCGCCATAAGCGCCTGTCCAACTCAAAAGAACTTAGTGCCCACGCGTGACGTTAAGTTGCTCGCGGGCGCGCATTCGGGCTCAACGGCGCCAATCAGATCCCGCCCATGCAAAGACATTTAATCTCGAGATAGTCATCGATCCCGCCTAGCCACGCAGCGATCTCGCAAGAGATAAAGTCATCTCACACGTGTCAGGGTTCGAGCTTCGCTTCCTTCACGATGATCGACCAGCGGTCGACCTCCGAGTTGATGAGTTGCTGCAGGGCCGTGCGACCTTGCGCAGATGGCGCCTGCGCCGCCAGTTCGGCGAAGCGCGCCTTGACGTCTTCATTCTCAAGCGACTTGGCGAGCGCCGCTTCCAATCTGGCGATCACTTCGGGCGGCGTGCCGGCAGGGGCCGCCAGCGCATTCCACACTTGCAGATCGAATTTCGGCAGATTGCTTTCGACGAAGGTCGGCACGTCGGGTGCCTGCGCCAATCGCTGCGGCCCGGTGACGCCGATGGCCCGCACCAGCCCGTTCTGATGCGCCGGAATCATCGTGACGGTTTGGTCGATCACCGCCTCGATATTGCCAGCGATCAAATCCTGGATGGCAGGCCCCGAGCCACGATAGGGCACCAGCATCGCGTTGGTCTGCGTCAGATAGAGCAACATCGCTGCGGCGAGCTGCGCGGTCGAGCCCGCCCCGGATTGCCCGAAAGTGATGCGGTTGTTCGGCACCTTGAGACGCTCGACCAGTTGACTCAGATTCTCGATGCCGCTCTTTTTGCTGACCGAAAGCATCATCGGGACATTCGCGAACACGCCGATGCCGGTCAGGTCCTTGCGCGGATCGAAGCCCAGATTCGGGTACAGTGGCACGATCGCCGCCATCGAGCCCATATTGCCGAAATTGAGCGTGTAGCCATCGGGTTTGGCCCGAACCACGCGCTGGGTGCCGATCGTGCCGCCAGCGCCGCCGACATTCTCGACGATCACCGTCTGTTTGAGTTCGGCGCCGAGTGCCTTGGCGAGAATGCGAGCCAGCACGTCCGTGGTGCCGCCGGCCGCATAGGGCACGACCAGCGTGATCGGGCGGTCCGGATAGTTGTCCGCGCGTGCCGACGTAAGCGAAGCTGCGATCCAGAGCAGTGCAATGAACAGACGGCGCACGTAGAGCCTCCCCTTGATATTTGCCGATGCGACGCTTCGCGCGCCTTTGTTGTCCTTCTGGCATACTCGCCGGGGCTCCGTCCCATAGGCTGTTGCTCTGAGGGGTATAAGATCGGGCACCGGCCCCATCGCCGCCGCCGCTGGCAATGGCCAGCGAAGTGCGGTTCGGTGTAAGCAGACGAGCTTGCCCGCATCTTCACTGGATCGATGCCTTGGAACTGAGACAGCTTCGCTACTTCGTCAACGTGGTCGACATGGGCAGCCTGTCGAAGGCCGCGGTGCTGCTCGCAGTGTCGCAGCCCTCGCTGAGCCAGCAGATCGCCGCGATGGAGCACGACCTGGGCGTGCCGCTTCTGCTGCGTAGCGCGACGGGCGTGAAGCCGACCGATGCGGGTGCCAAACTGTATCGTCATGCCCGCATCGTATTGCGGCAGATGCAGGAGCTCACGGCCGACATTGCTGACGAGGGCGCCGGCGCAGTCGGACCCGTGGCTGTCGGCCTTCCCACCAGCATCGCCTCGGTGCTCGCCGTGCCGCTGGTGGAGCGCCTGCGGCACGACCATCCCGGCGTGAAGCTCCAGCTCTTCGAGAGCTTCAGCGGCTATCTCAACGAGTTGCTGGCCAATGGCCGCCTCGACATGGCCATTCTGTTTCGCGGCTCCGACGCGCCGGGCATGACCGTCAGGCCGCTGTTTACTGAGCAATTGTCCGTATTTGGCGCCCCCGGCATAGGCGATCCCGAAGCGACGACCTGCGATCTCGCATCCCTGGCCGATGTCCCGATGGTTCTTCCGGACAGAACCAACGGGCTGCGCCTTCTCGTCGAGCAGGCGTTCTCGGAAGCTGGTGTGCCACTGAATGTGATATCCGACATCGACTCCCTGCCGGTTATGATGAAACTCGTACGCAACGGCACCGCCGCGACGATCAACTCCTCCGGGGTCGCCCGGGTCGCAGAAACACCCATCCTGTCGAGACGGCTGGTGAACCCCGCCATCAATCGCACCGTGGGTCTCTGCCTGCCCACCGGCATTCCGCAGACCGCGGCCGCACTGGCTGCGGAAGAGACCATCCGCACACTGGCGCGCGAACATGCCGCGATCTGGGACAAGGCCCCTGACTGACACGCCATTGGTTCAGCCTATACCTGCGATGGCAAACCAGTATGCCCCCAGCGTGCACCGACGCGGTTAAGAGTGCGCGGAGCAAAACTGTCGGGACAGCAGATGGACCAAGAAAAGCGCGCTTTGCCCCTGTCGGGTGTCACCGTGGTATCCCTCGAACAGGCGATTGCTGCGCCCTTGGCCAGCCGACATCTGGCGGATTGGGGCGCCCGCGTTATCAAGATCGAGCGGCCGGGACGCGGCGATTTCTGCAGGGATTACGACTTCGTCCTAAACGGCATGTCCAGCCAGTTCGTCTGGACCAACCGGTCGAAGGAAAGCCTGGCGCTCGACATCAAGCAGCCGCAGGACCGCGACGCGCTGGAAAGCCTGCTCGCCGGCGCCGACGTCTTTCTGCAAAACCTGGCACCAGGTGCAGCGCAGCGGCTCGGGCTGGATGCCAAGGCGCTGGTTGAGCGCTTTCCGCGCCTGATCGCCTGCGACATCTCCGGCTACGGATCGGGCGGACCGTATAGTGACAAAAAGGCCTATGACCTGCTGGTGCAATGCGAGACCGGCCTGCTCTCGATCAACGGTTCAGAAGACCATCCCGCCAAGGGCGCCATCGCCATCGCGGATATCGCCACGGGCATGTATGTGCTGAACGGCGTTCTGATGGCGCTCTATGCGCGCGAACGCACCGGGCGCGGCACCGCCTTCGAGGTGTCGCTGTTCGATGCGATGACCGAATGGATGAGCTATCCCTCGCTCTATACAGCGGGCGCAGGAAAGCCGCTGAAACGGACCGGCATGCGCCACGCCACGATCGCGCCCTACGGTCCATTTCGCGCCGGCGATGGCAAGACCGTGTTCTTCGGAATCCAGAATGAACGCGAATGGCTGTCGCTCTGTACGAATGTACTCGGCGATGCCGATCTCGCCAGCGATCCGCGATTCGTGACCAATCCGGATCGCATGACCAACCGCGATGAGCTCGAACGTCTGATCGAAAGCCGCATTGCCGGCACCACCAGCGACCAGTTGCTGGCCCAGTTAGAGGAGGCCTCGATCGCCAATGCGCGCCTCAACAGCGTTGAGGAATTTCTCGATCACCCGCAACTGCATAGTCGTCATCGCGTCGTCAATGTCGGTACGCCGCATGGCGCTGTCACCAGCTATCTCCCGGCCATCACGATCCCCGGCCTGACGCCGCAGATGGGTCCGGTCCCCGCGGTCGGGCAGCACACCGACGCGATCCTGTCCGAACTCCGAGAACGAGCCCGCTTATGACCGCCCCTCGACTGACGCGTACCTATCTTGCCGTACCGGCGCATCGCGAACGCATGGTCGAGCGCGCCGCGGGATCTACGGCGGACGCCGTGTTTCTCGATCTCGAAGACGCTGTCCCCGTCGGCGAAAAGAACGCCGCCTTGCGGACGGCGATCAATGCCATCACCCGTCTGGACTGGGGGCAGAAGACCGTCACGGTTCGCATCAATGCGATCGACAGCCCGTCCATCGCGGAGGAAGTCGAAAAACTGTCCGGCCTCGCAAGACTGGATACCGTCTTGCTACCGAAAGCGGAACGCGTGGTCGATGTGATCGGCATCGGCGAGCGGCTATCGCAGCATCGCGGCGGCCGGGACCATCCGCTGGAGCTCGAGCTCCTGATCGAAACGGCGCTCGGCGTGGTCAATGTCGATGCCCTCGCCGCTGCGCATGCGACGGTCGCCGCGCTGCATTTCGGTGTCGGCGATTTCAGCGCCTCGATCGGCGCGCGCAGCGACGAGATCGGATTGTCCCCGCGCGACTACAGGCACGTTGCCTCCGCAGCGGAGGAGCACCGGGAAACAGCGCTCGACCTGTTCGCCTATCCAATGATGCGAATTCTGATCGCCGCGCGCGCCTTCCAGCTGAGGGCGATCGACGGGCCTTTTGGCACATTCCGAGACAACCAAGGCACGCTCGGCTCTGCGGTCAAGGCGGCAAGCATGGGCTATGACGGCAAGCAGGTGATCCATCCCGACCAGATCGAGCCGACGCGGTCGGCATTCGTCCCGTCAGCCAGCGACATCGCCTCGGCGAAACGCGTCATCGAAGCGATGTGCGCCGCCGAACGGGACGGGCATGGCGCCGTGACACTGGACGGCCGGATGCTCGATCTCGCCAATGTGAGAATGGCCGAGCGCATCCTTCGCTTTGCATCATAAGGGACCAGACCCTGTCCGCTGGCGCTTGCTTCTCGCAAGCACACTGCTGCATCGTTGGATGGCTTGCAACAGCCGCTGAGGACGCGAATTGGCAGCGGTGCTATTAGACACGGCGTCATCTCGCGTACTAGGTCGGCAGAATGCCGGTCATATGCGCATCCCCGACACTCCCTCATGGAATCGCAGAGGGATCGAATGACGGCTTCGCGCCAGAAGAGGTCATCCCATGGCATGATCGTTCTTGGAGCAACTGCGGGTTAGATCTCGCGATGCATCGCATGCCAGTCGTTCGGCGCCATCGCCGTCGCATTTCAGAACACGCGAAAGAATGTTGCGATGCTGTCGAATCCGCACGCATAGGCAACTCTAGTGCTTTTAGGCTTGGCGTGAGCTAAGAGCGATCGCGCGGCGCCAAGATTTCCAATCCCTTCTTTTAGCGGACGTCTCTCGTCGCAACTACCGGTCGAGTTGGGAGCAATTCAGAGGACGCGGAGCTGCCGGCGAGAGTCGTTTCACCGACCGTTCCTCCGCTTTCTCTCGTCGCGTCGCTCACCACCGATGGAGTTCGTCACGTCATCATTGGACGATCCGTTGGTGTTGGTTCTCCCGCCAGCACTGCCGGCGACGATTCCGGTTGGAGCCGGCGATCTCGGCGGCTCCTGGAAGAGGCTATCGAAGGAGGACCTCGCACTGCCGACAGGAGACGGCGACATCGTATTGGCCGTTGGCGCGGCCGGGTTGACCACGGCGATCTGACCGGGGCTTGGCGCGAGCGAGACGTCGAACGACTTGATTGTGAAAACCGCCCCGACATAGCTCAGCGCATAGTTCGGCGAAACGCCGAGCGAGCCTAGCCGAATGGCATAGTCGCCCACCACATCACCCAGCGCGCGCTCCAGCGAGCCGGAGAAGCGGTCGCCGTTGAACAGCGTGCCGCCGGTGAGACGATAGGTCAGCGCCGGATCAAGCTCTGCGAACATCTTGCTCTGGGGATCTGCGGTGACTGTCAGCGGCGCGGCCGTCACGATCCAGACGCCACTGTTGCGGGCCGAGATCGCATAGTTCGGATTGGTCAGCGTTCCGGCTACGTCGAGCAAATAGGGATTGCCCGCGACGCCGGTCCGGCCGGTGATGCCGAACGAATTGACGAGCCCGGTCAAAACCTCAATCCCCTGACCGTTCTGCAAACCGATGGCCGACAGGCCGGGATTGAGCGGCGAACTGCCATAGACCGATGTGCCGCCATTGGCCGTGACAACAATGGAGGCTGGCGTGACGGTCCAGCTACCCGGATTGAACGCGGAGACCTGATAGTTTGGATTGGCCAGCGTGCCGAGCACGCTGAGCGCATATGGCCCATGTGCCACGCCGCTGGTCGCGGTAATGCCGAACGAGTTGCGAAGGCCCGCAAGAACGTCGACGCCCTCGTTATTCTGCAAGCCGGTGGCCGACAGACCAGGATTGAGCGGCGAGCTGCCATAGACCGATGTGCCGCCATTGGCCGAGACCACGATAGACGCCGGTGTGACGGTCCAGCTGGCGTCGTTGCGCGCCGCCACGCGATAATTCGCATTGGTCAGTGTTCCCGCCACGCTGAGCGTATACGGACCGCCAGCCACGCCCGTCGTCGGCAGGATGCCGAACGAGTTGCTCAGGCCGGTCAGGGCATCGACATCCTGACCGTTCTTCAAACCATTCGCCGAGAGGCCCGGATTGGACGGCGACTGGCCATAGACCGAGCTGCCACCATTCGCCGACACGATGATGTCCGCCGCAGTGACCGACAGCAAACCGCCGGCATAGCTGATTGTGTAATTGCCGAGGCCATTGCCGAGCGCATTGCTGGCCGTGATCCCGTAGGGCGCGCCCGTCACATTCGCCAATGCATCCGCGCCGAGGCTCGCCAGCGTCACGCCGGTCACGCGGTCGGTGCCATAAAGCGTGCCGCCGATGCTGTAACCGCTGCTGCCGAGGGCGAGCGTATCGCCATAGGTCTTGGACTGGTCGTTCGCCGTGATGGTCAGCGCCGCCTTGGTGATGTTACCGATATTGCGGCTATTGTTGACGACCAGCGTGTAGTTGCCGGCCGCGCTGCCGGTGAGGCCGCCGGAACCGAGATTGAACGAGACGGTCTTGCCGCTTCCAGCATTGGCATTGTCATAGGCGCCCGAGGTCGGCAGGTTCGTCACCGACAGCAGGCCGGAATCGCCCACCACCACATTGCTCAGCGTGAAATTGTTGGTGCCGAGCGCGGCGGTGTTGGTGCCGTCATACTGCTTCTCCACCGTGCCGGTGAGCGACAGCGTCACGGTGCGCTTGGCGATGCTGTAATCGTTCCCGACGAAACTCACCCGATAGTTCGAGGATGCGGCGAGCGAGCCCTGATTGATGGCATAGTTGCCGGCATTCTCGCCCGCGGCGCGGCCGATCGTGCCGGTGAGACTGTCGCCATTCACCAACGATCCACTGGTCACCTGCCAGGTGAGGGCGGAACCTGTGTCGCCATAGGTCTTGCCCTGACCGGCATCGGCCGCCACCGTGATCGCACGCTGCGTCACCGTCAGTTGCCCGCTCGGCAGATTGACGATGCGATAGGTCGATCCGTCATTGCTGACGGGCTGGAGCTGGGTAGGACGGTTGGTCACATACGGCGTCATGCGCAGCCACGCCACGCCATCGCCAATAGTCACGCCCATCGGAACCAGGAAGAAGTCCGACGTACCGGTGAGAACGATCGCACCATTGCCGTTGACCGTGGCGGATACGCCGTTCTGCGAGGTGAACTGATTGATGCGATCCGCGATCTGCTGCGCGGTCGAATTCCGATCCCACAGGATGTCGTTCCCGTTGTTGATCCGCATGCCGAGATATTGCGGTCCAAACCCGCCCTGGCTCGGGGCACCAGCGCCGACAGCCTGCGGCGGCAGGACGGTCATCCCCGCCGTCACGGCATAGGTACCGACGCCCGACGACTGATTGGCGGTGGTGCTCAGGGCAAGCGGAATCTTGTTCGGCGTATCGTAGTTTTTGAGGCCGTAGATCATCGCCGCCAGCGTCGTATTGGCATCGCCATACATGCGCGTGGCATTCGATGTCTCGACGACGGCGACGTGATTGGCCCAGTAGAATTCCGGATAGCGCGCGACGCCGTCCGACTGGCCCGCGCTGTTCGACGGGATCCAGACGTTGCGATAATCCCAGCCGGTATAGACGGTGCGGAACGTGTTGAGATCCTGCATCTGCGCCGTGGTCAGGCCGGTGCCGACGAAGGTCTGGCCACGATTGGGATTGAGCCAGGACGGATTCGAGACGCTGGAATCGTAATACGTATTGGTGACCGTTCCCGTCCGCCCGTTGTCGCTTACATTGCGCCCGACGACCGAGCCGACAAAGTGCACCCCATAGTTCCAGGCTCGGTCGAGCCGCCCGGTCGTATAGGAATTAATGATGGTGCCCGTGCCGTCATTGGTCGCATTGGTACCGACGAGACCGCCGATCGTGCCATTGCCGCGCACGAGGCCCGTCGCATAGGAATTGACGATCCGCCCGGGTCCGCCGTTTTCGTTCACGTTGACGCCGACGAGGCCGCCCCCTTGGCCGACAAAGGTGACGTAATCAGACTGCTGGCCAACAGCCTCGACCGCGACTGTGCTGTAGGACTCTTCGATCGTGCCGCGATTGTAGCCGACCAGGCCGCCGGCGGCCCAGTTCGAATAGACCCCGCTCGCGTCATCGCTGCGCGACGCCCATGAGCGGAAGATCGTGCCGTCGCTCACGCCAGCGATCGAGCCGGCAGATCCCCAGTCGGCTATGATCCTGCTATCGACGACGCCGAGATTCTTCACCACGCTGCCGGATGCCAGATAGGCAAACACGCCCGCATGATTGCCGTCGGTCATATTCACGAAGAGGTTTCTGATCGCGTGACCCTGGCCGTCCAATGTTCCGGTGAACGAGGCTGCCGTTTTCGCGTAGTCGGCGTACTGTCCCGACTGCGAATATCCTGTCTCCCCCAGCGTATAAACAGTCGTGTAGACCTCGCGCACTCCATTGTTCCAGACCTCATACGAATCGGACGGTCGATTCTCGCCAAATTGCAGGCGCATGAAGTACTTCGTCGTGTAACCGCTATAGCTGATCGGCGAGATCGGCGAGAAGGCGTTGCCCTTCCACATCCCGGTGGACAATTCTGCCGACGCGTTGATGTCGCGCGCAAGCTTGTAACTGGCAGCACCGTTCATATTCACCAGTTGCAACTGGTGCAGGTTCTGGATGTTGGTCGAATATTCGGCCTTCAGGAACGGACGCGTATAGCCGTCCACCATGTACCAGTGGGAGTGAAAGTTGCCTTCCTGGTATCCATTGAGATAGTTCGGGTCGTTGAAATTGCTGTAGGAGTTAAGCGAATATGGGCTGTTGTCGGAATTCGTGTTCAGCGCAGCAACATATTGAATCTGCTCCGACGTCCAGCCGCCGGGCATGTCGTGATAGGAGCGACCGAAGGCGCGGCTGGTGCCGGACGTGGCCTGATCCCAGTAAACATGCCAGATGCGTGCTGACTGGCTGTGCTGGGAATTGAAGCTTTCCATCGTATCCCAGTCGCGGAACTGGTTGCGCCCGACGATGCCACCCACATTGGTGCCGGACACCACGCCCGCGAAATACGAATCTTGAAGCGACGCGAAGCCCATCACGCTCCATTGATTTTCGCCAACAAGACCGCCGGTCCAGCTCGTGCCGTTCACGCTGGCAAGCGAATAAGTCCAGCGGACCATGGCGCCTTCGCCATTGATGCCGGCAATGCCACCTGCCGTCGCGCCGGTGACCGAGCCGGCCGAATAGGAGTCCTGGATGGTACCGTAATTGTAGCCGGCGATGCCGCCAACAACATAGCCGCGGATGGCACCGGTCGAATAGGAGCCGCCATTGATGATGCCATTATTGCGTGCCACCAGACCGCCCGCGCCCAGCGAACTGGCGATGTTGGTCACGCTCGCCGTCGAATAAACATTCGTCAGCGTGCCATTGTTCTCTGCGGCGATCGAACCGACATAGCTGGCATTGCCACTGAACGAACCGCCGATGATACCGACATTCCGGATCGTGCCATTGTTCTGGTAGAACACGCCGACATCGCCACCGCCGACCTGCCCTTCGCCGCGGCGTTGGTACATGTTCAGGATCGCATAGCCGCGGCCATCGAGCGTACCGGTGAAGCCCTGATAGGGGCGACCATCTCCAAACGCACCGATCGGATCGAAGCCGCGGCAGATGCCGCTCAGACAGGTCCAGGTCGACGTCACGCTGGCATCGATGTCCCGGCCCAGCGCGTAGGTACCGCCGAGATTGGATCTCGATTCCCTTCAATTGGTAGACATCATTCACCAGCATATACGCTGCCACGGTCGCGCCGTAGCCGCTCTGCGTGATGCTGGAATAGTTGATCGTATTGGCGTAGCTGCCGGTTGCCGCATAGGGATTGTAAAAGATTTCGACGGGCGTGGCCGTATTCACCCGCGCATTGGACGCGAAGTTGACGAGGCCGTTGTCGGAGCGGAGCGTCACCGAAGTCAGCGCACTGTTGAAGTTGGAAATGTGATCGTTGATCTGGATATTTCCGGCCGACCGCAGATTGATCGTGCCGAACGAGCCCAGCGAGTTGGTGGTGATCGCACCACCCGACGTGATCGATATATTGCCGCCGACAATGCTGCCGATCCTTCCGGCAGTGACGTCGCCCGACGCCACGATCGATGTCGAGGTCGAGGCCGCCGTCCCTGTTGCGCGAATGCTGCCTTCGAAAGTGAGCGAGCCGCCGATCACCAGCGATATATCGCGCCCAATGAGGTCGCCGGTTACCAGATTGCCGTTGTTGGTGAAGGCCACCGAACCGGGAGTAAACGGCTGCGGGTCTTCGTTCCCCCAGCCCACACTCGCTGTATCGCTCGACAGCCGGCCGACGACATTACCGGCGCTGGTCAGTGATACCGACGTGAACGTCATCGGGAGCACCAGGTTAGACACCATGATCGGCGCGGTCTGCGAGATGCTGCCGGGCGACGTCAGCCACAGCGTCCCGTTGCGGCCGGATATCGTGCCGTTGATCTGGATGTCGCGATAGGCATTGAGATACAGCGTATTGGCCGATGTCCAGGAGATCGGCGCATTGATGATGATATCGCCGGCGCCCTGCGTCTGGTTGCCCGGGCCGCTCGCGGACGATGCCGTGGTGATCAGCGTGACATTGGCCGCGCCGAGATTAGCGCCGATGGTCGCCGCCGCCGCGGAATCGATGGTCAGTGTGACCGGATCGAGCAGCCAGTCGCCGGTGCGGCCCTTCGGCGCTGACGCATCGACGCGGATGCCGGCGAAATCAAGCTGCTTGCCCGAGGTCTCAATGAGGCCGCCGTCGCCGCCATTGACACCGCCGCGCGCCGACAACGTACTGCGCACGCTGGTGAGACCGTCCGACCACAGCACGATCTTGCCGCCCTTGCCGCTGTCCAGCGCGTCGGCGCGGATCACCGTCGCCGAATCCGCCGTGACCTTGACGGCATGCTGGAAATCGCCGCGACCATAGGCATCGCCACCGATGCGAACGCCGCCGCCGCCGGCCGCGCCCGACGCGTCGATGCGCGCACCGGCCAGCGCGATCTCGGCGCCGCTGATGTCGATCTGGCCGCCTGTCTTTTTGGCAGCCACCTGATTGCGCGACTTGCCGGTCGCCGTCACACGGCCGGACACGTTGACGCGGCCACCCTCGCCGCCACCGAGCACGATGCGCCCGGCGCGGGTGCCGACCGAATTGGCGCGGATCGTGCCCGG
Organism: Tardiphaga sp. 709; assembly: GCF_032401055.1. Classification (NCBI taxonomy): domain Bacteria; kingdom Pseudomonadati; phylum Pseudomonadota; class Alphaproteobacteria; order Hyphomicrobiales; family Nitrobacteraceae; genus Tardiphaga; species Tardiphaga sp. 709. The sequence goes on from NZ_CP135529.1 coordinate 2,070,919, forward strand.
GACGTTCACCGCATCGCGCAGGATGTTGTTCGCCGTGGCGGCGCTGAGGAACACCTGTCCGCCATCGGCACGGATCTTTCCGCTATTGGTCACCAGCGCCTTGCCGGTGCCATCGACGAGATTGCCAAGCTGGTTGGACGGTACAGCGACCGACAGGAAGCCGTCGCCGGACAGATCGAGCGTAATCATCTCGCCGGAGCCGAGACCGACCTTGCCGAGCCGCGCCGAAATGACGCCGTCATTGGCGACGCGGCCACCGAGCAACGCTGCGAAGCCGCCGTCGGACACGTTGATGCGGCCGGCATTGGTGACAACAGCCGAGGAGCCGTTACCGGTAAACTTGTATTTGCCCGATAGGAAGTCCTCGTTCCTGATGTCGAGCGTTGAGGCCGCGAAAGAGCCAGTATTGACGACACCCGTATTAGTGATCGCGATACCGTTCGGATTAACCAGCAGCACGGTGCCGGGCGCGTTGATCGTGCCGGCGATGCTGGAGGGCGTGGTACCCGTAACGCGGTTGAGGGTGGCAGCCGCCGCGCTCGGCTGGTTGAAGTTGACGGTGCCACCGGCACCGATCGAGAACGAATTCCAGTTGATGATGGCGCTGTTCGAGGATTGGTTGACGTTCAGCGTCCCGTTCGACGGCGCGGCGATACTCGCGGTGCCATGGGTCACGGTGCCTCCGCCCGGCAGCGTCTGCGCCAGTGCAATGCTGCCACTGAACACCACGCAGCCGAACACCAGCGGTGCGAAAGCCGCCCTCACGCTGCCGCGGATCGGCGTCACGTCATATGTCTGTGTCATGCCCAGCTCCTGTCACCTGCACGGGCGCCGTTGACCGGCGCTCCCGAGGTCGTCTTGTCTGCCCTGTTTAGAATTTGCCGCGCTCGATCCGCGCAATGTCGGGATCGTCGCGTTCAGCGATGTAGTTGATGATCAGCTTCGGCGGCCCCTTCGGGTCCGGCGACGTGGTCTGATTGCCTTCGCGCTGCATCTGGTATTTGACGCCATCGGCGATCAGCCGGACCGCCCCCTTCTTCTCATCCTCGCCGGCGAACAGCACAATCGTATTGTCGCCAACGGGAATGCCGGAGCGGAGCGTGTCCTTCTTCCAGACAAAGCCTGCGAGATAGCGCTCAAGACGCGTGCCGGCAGTGATCATCGCATTGGGATCGACCGGCGGCGTGGAGGCGACCTCGCCCCAGACGACATTGACCTGAATGAGCTTCTTCGACTTGTTGCCGAAGATGTAGGCGACCCGTGCAGCGCCCGGACCAGGATCGAGCGACGGCACAGCGACGGTCAGGACATTCGTGCCCTCGATGCTGTTCACGCTGCTCGCGATGTCGGTCCCCTTGACATTGAATGCCTTCGTCACGATGGCCCGCACCTCCGCCTCCGTCATGCCGAAACGGGCATCGCGGAATCCGGTGACTTCATATTTCGGTGCTTCCTGCTGCGCCCGGGCCGGCAAAACATCGACCACGCCCGCGACAATCGCGGCAACGAGGATCAACCGTGCCATCGCGCGCTTGAGCGCATGCGAAGCGGAATCACAACGAATGGAAGTGCCGAAACGATCTCTCACCTGCTCAACTCCTAAGCGATCAATTGCATCGGTTGAGCGCAGAACCGCCCCGGGCTGCGCAAACGCGGCCGATGCCCATGATACCAGCGTCTTATTAGGGGCTGGATGCAATCAGTTTCGAACACCGTGTGAACGCTCGTTCACATCGGCCATCAACGACCGTTATGGTTGATGCATGCCCAAACTATCCATGCATATATGCGCCGCGTCGCTGCAGCCTGACGATGCCAGTCGTCGGATTGCGCATGACCGACGGATGCATGCGCACTGCACGTGGGAAGTTCTGGGGCTGTCTTGATGTCTATTCGTTCGACAAAGAAATCCTTGGCGTTGATCGCAATCGCCTTGGGATCGCCGTGCAGCGGCGCGCTCGCTCAATCCCCCGCTCCCGCACCAAGCCTCGTACAACCACCCACGATTGCCACGCCGCCCGCATCGACGCGTATTACCTTGCCGCAAATCGCCGCCGGCTCAACCGTGCCGGACGCTGCCAAAAAGCTGACTTTCATCCTAACCGGGATCGACATCGAAGGCGAATTTGATGAGATCGCCATAGCGAGAAAAGAAGCCGCGGCGACGCTGCTGGGAAGGTCCGTTACGGTCGCAGATCTGTTCGGCCTTGCCGACAAGTTGCAGCAAGCCTATGTGCGCGCAGGCTACCCGCTCGTGCGCGTCGTCATCCTGCCCCAGGAACTTGATCGGCGCGCACGTGTAAAGCTGCGCGTCATTGACGGCTATGTCGAGAAATTCGATACCAGCACCCTGTCCGGAACATCGGCTGCTCGCGTTGCAGCCGTGCTGGCGCCGTTGCTCAACAAGCGACGCCTCACGCAGAGCGAACTCGAACGGCAATTGCTGATTGCGGGCGATACACCGGGTCTCGTTCTCAATGCCACTTTTGCTTCCGGCTCGGCCGTCGGCAGCTCTGTTCTGGTGCTTAGCGGCCGGTACAGGCCAGTCTCGGCGAGCCTCTATCTCGACAATGGCATGCCCAAATCCTTTGGCGAGTGGCAGGCGGCAACGTATTTCTCGCTCAACAATCTGACGGGATTTGGCGAACAGATCTCGATCTCCATCGCCGGACTGCCCGACAATGATTTCGTGACGCCCTATCCTACGCGCCGCTATCTCGGTGCAAACCTCGCCGTCCCACTCGGTATCGACGGCTGGCGGTTCGAACTCGGCGTCACCGATGGTCGCACGACCCCGCGGGTTGATGCGATATTCGCATCACAGGGTGTTTTCCGGCAAGGGCGCGCAAAACTCGCCTACGATATTGTCAAACGCCGCGACACCGAACTGAGCTTCAATGCGCGATTTGATCTCACAGAGGAACAGGTCAGCACGCTGATTACGACACCGGCCACGCCGCTATCGCTTGACCGTACGCGCGTGCCACGCGTCGGCCTCGACGGCATCCTGCGACTACGCGAAAGCGGAACCACCCTCAGCTACACGGCAACCTATTCTCACGGCATCAATGCGCTTGGGGCCCGCTCCATAGCCGATGCAACGCCGTTGCTCCCACTTTCGCGGCAAGGCGCAGACGCCGAATTCAGCAAGCTCGACGGTCGCATCGACGTCATGCAAACGCTTCCCGAGAATCTGTTTCTCTCGGCAGGACTCGCAGGCCAGACATCATTCGGTCGCCCGATGCTCACATCCGAGCAGTTTCCGATCATTGGCACCAACATGCTGTCCGGCTTCGCCGCCGGCACGCTCGCCGGCGATACAGGCTGGGTGGGACGCGGAGAGTTCGGCTGGAGCACCCAGCTCCCGTTCATCGCCGAACCGCATGCAATCGTAGCTTACGTCTTTGCAGCTACTGGCGAGCGCCGCTATGAAATGCCGACCGTATTGGAAATCCCCGTCATTCGCGCGAACAACTATGGTGGCGGTATGCGCTTCCAGCTCGCGCCGCAGGCACCCGACGCCCCGTCGCTGTCCGGCTTCGTGGAGCTGAGCGAACGACGCGCCAGCGCTTCCAGCCTCGACGGCTGGATGGTGTTCGCCGGCGGCTCGATCCGCTACTAGACTCCAGAGATGGCAACAACGGACAGATCACTTGCTTTCGGTCAGATGCCATTCCATTGATACGGCAGGAGCACAAGATGTCGGCGCCGGTCCCTTCATTTAACCGAGATTCGCAGCGCCGCGACCGGCTCCTGATCGTCGAGGACGACCCCGTGACGCGGGCCATGCTGGCCGGTTACTTCACCGATCACAACTTTGACGTCGCCGAAGCGGCAAATTGCGCTGAGTGCCGTCAGAAGATCAGGAAGAACGGCGCCGAGCTCGTTTTCATCGACGTTCAGCTTCCGGACGGCGATGGGTTCGAACTCGCGAGAGAGATCCAGAGCGTAAGCCAGGCCGGCATCATATTCGTCACGCGCCGCGATACCGAAGTTGATCGGATCCTTGGCCTCGAGGTGGCTGGCGATCACTACGTCACGAAGCCGATTAACCTGCGCGACCTGCTCGCGCGCGCTCGCTCGGTCCTCAGGCGCCGCGCGATCGAGCGTGACGCCGCGACCGCCGGCACCACGATCGTCTTCGGACGCTGGATCATCGATCTCGTGCGACGCGAACTGTCCACGCTCGGCGGCGAGCTGGTGCATCTCACGCGCGCCGAATTTGATCTGCTCGCAGCGCTGGTCGGCGCCGACGGCAGGCCGCTCAGCCGGGAGTATCTGATCGAAGTCGTCAGCAATCGGCAGACCGATGTCGATATACGTACCGTCGACGCCCTCGTTGCCAGACTCCGACGCAAACTCGCCAGCGGCAGCAACCAGCCCCTGATCACGACCGTGACGGGCATAGGTTACAAACTCATGCTCGAATCAAAGCGCTAGGCCTGTTCGGACTCTCGCAAACGTTCATTGAGCGCAGCGATAGATTCACGGCAGGTTGCCTCCAGCTGGACGGCAACAGCTTCAAGCGCATCTGCCGGCAATCGCGCCGCATCAGCCTCGATCCCGTTGCATTGGAAGAACAGACGTTCGAGACCGAGCGCACTGGCCGCACTGCCGATCCGATGCGCCAGGCGTTGCATGTGATGCCGATCCCCCATGCTGGCCGCTTCCACCATGCTCCGCGTCAGCGGAAGGCAGGTGTCAAGGAAGATGGTGCGCAGACCACGCAACCGGGGCACCCCTAGCAGTTCTTCCTGATCGTTAAAGAAATCGTCATCGATGAGAGAACCAGCGGTTAGCTCGGACGCACCAACCGGGGCGCCTGGCAGATCGTCGACACCCGCCTGCAAGGCTGATTGCAGCGCCTGTAGCGTGATCGGCTTGCCGACGCGCGCGCGGATGCCATTGGCAGTGAGCCGTCCCTGTGTGCGATCCGACAAGTCGGCTGTCAGTGCGATAATCCGTGGCGATCGATCAAGCTGCAGTTTCCGAATGAGCCTGGCCGTGGCAATGCCGTCCATCTCCGGCATATGCACATCCATGAGTACGACGTCGAAGGCACCTGAGCGAACGAGCTCCAGAGCCATGGCCCCACTCGATGCTACGACTGGCTCGTGACCGAGACGAACAAGGAGGGCATGCCCCACGTCGCGATTGACCGGATCGTCATCGACGAGCAGCACGGACAGCTTCGTCGCCGGAGGTCTCGTCTCGACAACGGCCGGCACCAGTTGCGCCCGATCGAGAGGAATGGACAGAGTAAACGTGCTTCCCTTGCCGAGTTCGCTGCGGACCGAGAGATTGCCGGCCATCAGCCGCGCCAACCGGCGGGAAATGGCGAGGCCAAGCCCCGTCCCGCCGAACCGACGCTCGATATCGCTGTCAGCCTGCACGAAGTCTTCGAAGATGCGCTCCTGAATATCCGGCGCGATTCCGATACCCGTATCCGTAACCGACAGATGGAGCATGCCGGGAGCATCCAGTGTATCGAATGCGAGATCGACCTGGACGCTACCTTGCGCGGTGAATTTGACAGCGTTGCCGAGTAAATTGAGCACCAATCGATTCAGCTTGATCGGGTCGCCGGCGACATCCGCGGCCACATCGCCTCGCATCGACAGGCTCAACGTCAATCCCTTCGCCTCCGCCTCCTCCCTCAACAGATCCAGATCTGCTTCGATCAGTTGATCCAGGCGAAAACTGCGGAATTCGAGCTTGTCGGCGCCTGCTTCGAGGCGGGCATAGTCGAGAATCGATTCGATCAGTGCGAGCAGGGTATCGCCCGAGACCTTGGCGGCCGTGAGCAAGCGGATCTGACGCTCGTCCAGGCGGCTATTATCGAGCAATTGCAGCACGCCTATCACGCCGTTGAGTGGAGTCCGCAGTTCATGACTGACGACCGCGAGGAAGCGCGACTTGGTTTCATTGGCCAGTTCGGCCGCCTGTCGCGCGTGATGCGCTTCTGCCCGTTCCTCGATCGCTTGATCGCGCGCCTGCGCGAGCTCGGTCGTCCGCGCCACAACCCGTCCTTCAAGGGTCAGATATGACTCCCGCAGGCGCTCTGCCATCCGGTTGAACTGCTCACCCAAAGTCTGCAGTTCATCGCCCGTCCGAATGACGAGTTTCTGATCGAGATCGCCGCTTCCGATGCGTTCTGCACCTTCCGTCAACGCACGGATCGGATCGGCCATACGACGGCTGAGCAACAGCGCCGCGATAAACGCACAGAACAGCGAGACAAGCAGCAGCAGCGCCGAATTGAGCATCGACGCGTAGAGCGACGCATAGGCTTCGTGAGTTGGCAGTTCAACGAGCACCTTCCAGCCGACCGGCGCGATGGATGTGTGAACCGAAAGAACGCGTTTTCCCGCCAGATCGGTGACGACGGAATCCGCATCGCTGCCTGCGCTTCCCGCGAGCGCGGACGCAACCTGCGAAAGCCCCGACAGGTCGGTGTTCTTGAGCACGAGGCGGAGATCGGGATGGGCAATCAGACGCCCCCTCGTATCGACGACGAAGGCATTGCCCTCATTGCCGACCTTGATCTGCGAGACGAGATCCCACATGAAGCGCAGATTGACATCGGCGATGATCACGCCGCCATCCGCGCCGCTCACGGCAACCGTGATATACGGCTCGGTCTCGCGGAAGAAGAAGATCGGCCCGTAATAGATGCCGCGTGCCTTCGCATCGACGAATGCGGGAGACTGCGAAAGGTCCGTATTGCTGCGGACCATGTCACGCACATAGCGCGACACGCGCAATTGCTCGCGACCTTGCGGATCGAGTTGGGCGATTTCGGAGATCGCCGGCGTCAGGCGCAGCAGGCGAATGCCGGTTATGCGCATTTCCTCCGGCGGAAGCATCTGCAGCGAGAGCTGGGATAACCAGACGAGCTGCCGCTCGATCTCCTTGAGGAACTGATCGATCTTGTCCGCCGCGGCGCTGGCCTGCTCGCGCTGCACAGCGATCAGCAGGCGCTGCTGCTCGCGATAGGAGAATATCGCGTCGATCACATTATTGGCGATCAGCGCCGCCGAAACGACCACCAGAAAGGACACGAGGTACTTGCGGAACAGACCGCCGCGCACCGGCGGTCGTGCATCGCGATCGGCGCCGATCACACTCATTCTATGATCTTGTCGGCGCGGGCCAGCAGCACCGGCGGCACCGTCAGGTTCAGTGACCTCGCGGTCTTGAGATTGATGATCAGCTGATAGGTGCGCGGCGATCGCACTGGCAGCTCCGCGGGCTTGGCGCCGCGCAAGATCAGGTCGATATATTCGACCATCGCCTCCACCAGCTCCGAGCGCTCCGACGCCGCCGATTCATACTTGAACCCGTAGGAGACCAGGCCACCTTCGGTCATGAAGAAGTGATAGGAATAGACCGCCGGGACCGCATTTGCCGCGACAGCGGATACGATCGCCTTGCGGTTGAGGACGGTGAACGCATCCGGCGTCACGACAAGCCCGCCAGCCGGCGCACCGCCAAGTCGGGTAATCTGCGCGGATATGTTGTCTGGGTCCGAAATCGGAAGCGGGATGATGTCAACGCCGAAAGATGACGCCATCTCCCTCAACGGATCGAGATAGTAGTCGCCATTGCGCGGCGCGGAGAGCGGATTGAAGATCACACCGACGCGCTTGACGCGAGGCGCAAGCTCCAGAAGAATTTCCAGCCATTTGCTCCCCATCGATGGATGGCTGGTCGTGAAGCCCGTGGCATTCCCCCCCGGGCGCACCAGGCTCTGCACAAATCCGCTGCTGACCGGATCCGCTGCCGTTGAGAAGACGAGCGGAATGGTCTGGGTCTCGCTCAGAATGGCCTGCGCATCGAGCACGCCACCCGTGATGATCAGATCCGGTGTCCGTGCCACGATCTGCTTGGCCATCGCCTTGCGTTGGACCGGATCGTTCAGACACGACAGCGCTTCATACTCGATCACACGCCCATCGACCCATCCAAGCTCGCCAAGTCGGGCCTTCATCGCTGCCAGGCGTGCAACGGTCATAGGCTCGTCATAGGCGGTGCTCAGCAGGAATGAGACGCGCCGCCGCTCGGGCGCCACCTGCGCGACGGCCAGGCGCGGAAGGGCCAAGATCGCAGCAAACACAAGAACACTTCGTCGATCGAGCGCCATAGTCTTCCGCATGAGGAATTTCCCAGCACAACAGCGAGACGTTGTACCGCGGGGAGCAGACGTCCCACTACTCGCTTTTCTCAAATATCCGAAATGGACGATCTGAGCGAGAACGATCAAAGCGCTCGCCGCCCGACGGGAGAGGGGCCTAGACGGTCAAACTCGGCAAGCGCGCCGTGCGATTACGGGAATTACATTGCTCGCTGGCTTTGCCAGCACCATCGGCTGGCCTCGGGAGCTTTGGTGCCCAGGGAGGGAATCACACGCAACCACCGACACGACGAACCGCTGTTTGTCCTCAGTATGATGGCGTGAGCGCTCGGCATTGGTGGCGTAGGTCAGATGCTCCGCTACCGTAGGAGCACCGTTTTCGATCGGAGGGCAGCCTGATTGGTGGCCATTTGAGATAACAGCCGGAGTGTATTCAGGTTGGCAATCTCCGGATTTCGCAGCGTTTTCAAGCGCTGTTCTGATATTTCCCAGCTTTTTGCTCCCTTGAGATCATTATAGAAATTCTCTTTGTCAGTATGGCAATGGCCGCATCCCGATTTGCTGCCCGCTCAGCGCATCCATGCGCAGCTCCCCATTCGCCAGGAGTGAACAGTGGATCCAACTGACCGTTTCGACGTCGATTGAACCGTGATTGCTGCCATTTCTCGTTGATCACGAAATGATGCTGCCAGATCGACAGAACTATCTGTCGATAGTTCAGGAACTCCATAGGTCCGTTACGCTGGCGATAAGCCCCTTCGATCCCAGAGCATTTAACGCGATATTGTGAACTGTCTCAGTCGGAGCACTGCAGAGTTCACCGATGACCCGGACGGACAGGTCGTCGGCCGCGCGCGACAAGGCAGTGAAGACGACACAGTTCTGCGTCATCATTCCGCAGATCAGCAGCTCGTCGGTTTGAGCCAAATGAGACGATAGTTCCGTCTCCTGGAAAGCGTCGGCGAACTGTTTGGTGACGATCGGAGCATCGGCTGCGGCAGCAAGAATCGCTGGTCGGATGGCACTGCCTGAACCGCCTGCCGCGAACAGACCGGCGTCAGCCTTCGACACGTGTCGGACGAGGACAACGTTGTCCCCTGAAGCTCTTGCCCGCGCGATGGCGGACACGATGCGGGCCTCGATTTCATCGGGCTTCCATAGTGGAAGGAGGCCACCGGCAAAATATTCGTTCTGGACGTCGATCACGAGAAGCGTGCGGGTCATAATGGGGCTCCTGAGGTTTCAGCGACCTTTACCCGCGCGCACCTGCGTCTGTCAGTGGCCCGATGGACATTTTTGGTGTAGATTGGGCCAATGCGAATCGCCGTCCTCGCCTACGATCACATCAGTCCTTTCATGCTGTCCACGCCGCTCGCGGTGTTCGGCGAACCGTTTCTGGCCAGCGGTCATCGGATCGACGTCTGCTCAAACGAGCCTCGTTTAAAGACGACAGGCGGGTTGACGATCGAAGCGGGCTATCCGTTGAAGGCGGCCCGCGAGGCCGACGTCGTGATCCTGCCGGGCTGGCGGAACGTCGACGAACCGCTGTCGTCGGATATCATCGCGGAAGTGCAAATGGCAGGCGAACGCGGGGCGATCGTCGTCGGTCTTTGCCTTGGTGCCTTTGGTCTCGCCGAAGCCGGCTTGCTCCATGGACGTCGTGCGACGACGCACTGGGCTCAAGCGAAGACGTTCGCGCTACGTTATCCCACGGTCGATGTCGATGCCGGCGCACTCTTTATCGACGAAGGGCAAATATTGACTTCGGCGGGCATCGCGTCCGGGCTGGACTGCTGTCTGCATCTGCTCGCCCGCGTGTCCGGGCTGGGCGAAGCCAACCGCGTTGCCCGTCACCTCGTCCTTGCGCCGCAACGCTCGGGCCAGCAACCGCAGGTGCTTGAGCGCCCGGCGCTCGGATCGTCCTCCGATCGGCGTGTCACCGAGATTCTGGAAGGACTGCGCGCAGATCCAACCCGGACACCGTCGCTCGACGAACTGGCGGAGCGTGCCGGCATGAGCCGCCGAAGCCTGTCGCGTCATATCCGCTCGCGGACCGGCGGCAGCCTCGGACAATGGCTGAAGCAGGTGCGTCTGTCGCGCGCCCAAGAAATGCTGACATCCGGCGTGCATGGCATCGAGGATGTCGCCCTTCGCAGCGGATTTCCAGATGCACACGCATTGCGGGCAGCATTTCGTGCCGAGCTCGGGCTTACGCCGACGCAATGGATGGCGCGGCAGAAAGTCGGCTGATCGCACGCCAATCGACCCAGAGCTGGCGATCGCAAGAGCGTCATTCCAGAGCATCAATGACACAAAGCTAGTTTCAACCTCTCAATGATGGCGGCAACATCTCGATCGTTTTCGATAACGTTCATTCGCCGAAATGAAATTCTTGTTCTTGCTGAACGAAGACCGCACTCAATCGCGGATCGCGACGTCGGTCTCTCAAGGACGCGATAGTTCTTTCTTCACCCCGCGCCATTGCGGCGTGTTTGTCCTCCGCTTGGAGCAATATCTGAAATTGCCAGAGCGAATGTTGTGGGCAAACATTCACGGCAGCTTCTGACGCCTTGCGGGCGCATCTCGATTTGCAGCGGAGACATGAAATGAGCGACAACGCGCCTCGCGTCGATGCACGCATAGCGGACGCCGTCGAGCTCGATGCAGATGTGCTGGTGCTGGGCGGCGGCCCGGCCGGCACCTGGGCGGCAATCAGCGCTGCCGGCGAAGGCACGCGCGTCGTGCTCGTTGACAAAGGCTTTTGCGGAACCTCCGGCGCCACAGCACCATCCGGCACCGGCGTTTGGTATATCGATTCATCGCCTGACAAGCGCGAGGCCGCCATGGCCAATCGCGAGAAGATGGGCGGCTATCTGCAGGATCGCCGCTGGATGTCCCGCGTCCTCGACCGCACCTACGATCAGAGCAACAGACTGGCGGAATGGGGCTATCCCTACCCGACCGATGACAGCGGCCGATCTCAGCGCAATTCGCTGCAGGGGCCGGAATACATGCGGCTGATGCGCAAGCGCACCAAGGCCGCGGGTGTCACGATCCTGGATCATAGTCCAGCGCTGGAATTATTGGTCGATGACGCCGGCGCCGTCGCTGGCGCCGCAGGACTGCAGCGCCAGAGTGGAAAGCCATGGCGCGTGCGCGCTGGTGCCGTCGTCATCGCGACGGGCGGATGCGCCTTCCTCAGCAAGACGCTGGGCTCGAACGTTCTCACCGGTGACGGATATCTGATGGCCGCCGAACTCGGCGCCGAGCTGACCAGCATGGAGTTCTCCAATCCCTATGCGATATCGAGCGCGTTCGGATCGGTGACCAAAACACTGTTCTTCGGCTGGGGCACCTTCACCTATGAGGATGGGACGCCGGTGCCGGGTGCTGCGTCGAAGGGCGGCCGCTCGGCCATCGCGCGCGCATTGCTGAAAGGTCCGGTCTACGCGCAGCTCGACAAGGCCGATGCCGACATTCAGGAGGCCATGCGCGTCTCGCAGCCGAACTTCTTCCTGCCTTATGACCGCACGGGCGTCGATCCTTTCACCCAGCGCTTTCCGGTCACGCTGCGTCTCGAAGGCACGATCCGCGGCACCGGCGGCCTGCGGATCGTCGATGACAGCTGCGCCACCACCGTGCCCGGCCTCTATGCCGCCGGCGATGCCGCGACGCGCGAGCTCATTTGCGGCGGCTTTACCGGAGGCGGCAGCCACAATGCGGCCTGGGCGATGTCATCGGGCTACTGGTCGGGCCAGGGCGCGGCACGTTACGTCAAGGGCACGCGTCGTATCCGCCGGAATGCAACGGGCGCCGGCACCGTGGGCCTGCAGGAAAGCACGCGCTCGACATTGAACGGCGCGACCCTTGCCACAGCCGTGCAGAACGAGGTCTTCCCGTATGAGATCAACTATTTCCGCGAAGCTGGGCGCCTGACTGCATCGCTCGCGCGCCTCGACACACTCTGGCACGATGCCACCAAGGCAGGCGCTGTGTCGGGCATTGACGCGGTCCGTGCGCGCGAAAGCGCCGCGATGCTGGCGACGGCACGCTGGATGTATCGCAGCGCGCTGGCGCGCAAGGAAACCCGTGGCATGCATCGGCGAGACGACTTCCCCGAGCAGGATCCGTCGCAGCGCCACTACATCACCACCGGCGGCCTCGACGAAGTCTGGACAGCTACCCGTCCGCACGCCGAAGCATCTCTTGCGGAGGCTGCAGAATGATCGAGGTCATCGATTCCGAGACTTGCACCTCCTGCAATATCTGCGTCCGCGTCTGCCCGACCAACGTATTTGACAAGACCGATGGTATACCCGTCATCGCCCGGCAGGACGACTGCCAGACCTGCTTCATGTGCGAACTCTACTGTCCGGAAGACTCGCTCTACGTCTCGCCCTTCGCGGACGAGCCGGTAAGCCTCGCAGCTGCGGAGCTCAAGCAGTCCGACGCACTCGGCAGTTATCGACGCGCCGTCGGCTGGACCAAGGAAACGCGGGACCAACGCGGCATCGATCGCAGCTATCGGCTCTTCGGCCCCTGACAATACCCGACGGTGTCGGACGCATCGCGCGTCCCGGAGCTTCGCATGAACGTCAGATCCGTGGCCGTCGATCGTGTCGTTGATCGCTTGCCCGCCGTTCGCCGCATCTGGAAGGCGCGCGCGGTCGGCCATCGGCTGCTGCCGCTTGCCATTCCGCTGGTCGTCCTCATCGCATGGCAATGCGCGGCATCGCTGCGGCTCCTGCCGGTGCAGATCCTGCCGCCACCGATGCTCGTGGCGACCACCGCCATCGACCTGATCCGCGGCGGCGAGATCGTTGACGGGCTTCGCATCAGCCTGTGGCGGATCGGAATCGGCTTCGCCATCGGCGCCGGTAGCGGCCTCGTCTTCGGTGCGCTGCTCGGCCTGTCGCGCACTGTCGAGGCCTATTGCGGACTGACCTTCAGGCTGCTCGCGCAAATTCCGTCGCTCGGCTGGCTGCCGATCCTGCTGCTGATCTTTGGTCTCGATGAGACGCTCAAATTCGCTCTCATCGCAAAGGCGAGTTTTGTCCCGACCGTCATCGCGACGTCCGAAAGCGTCAAACAGATCCCTGCTCCGTTTCGCGAGGTTGCACGCGTGTTGCAGCTGCCGGCGCGATCCTATCTGCGTCGCCTCGTTTTGCCCGCAACCGTTCCCGGCATTTTCGGCGGCCTGCGCACGGCCTTGAGCCATGCATGGATCGCGCTCATCGTGGTCGAGATGCTCGCCGCCACTGAAGGTGTCGGCTACACGATGGTATGGGGACGCACCCTGTTTCAGATCGACATCGTCATCGTCGGCATGGTGGTAATCGGTCTGATCGGCCTCGCCATGGACACCGGCCTTGCGCGCATCGAGCAGCGATTGCAGCGCTGGGAGTCGCGCCCATGAGTGGCGCGACGCCTTCCGAAGCTCTGCGAGCGACGCGCAGCGGTGCATTGCCGTGGTCGCGCGGTCTGGTATTGCCGCTCGCCCTTGCATTCGGCTGGGCATGGTCGGTACATGCCGGCTGGCTGTCGGGCCCGCTCGCCATCCAGCCCGAACGGATCCTGCTCGCACCGTTCGACGATGCGGCAGGCCGAGAGATCTGGCGGTCCATTGGGGCTAGCGTGCTGCGTTATGCTGGCGGCACCGGCATCGGTATCGTGCTGGGTCTCGCACTTGGCACTGCGATGGGTCTGTCCTCCACCGTCGCGCGGGCGAGCGGTGGCTCCTTCCATGCGTTGCGCCAGATCACGCTGTTCGCATGGATTCCGCTGCTCACCGCCTGGTTCGGCAACGGCGAGGCCAGCAAGATCGTCTATATCGCTCTGTCCGCCTTCTTCCCGGTCGCGCTGAACACCGCCAGCGGCCTTCGCAACGTGCCGATATCCTATCGCGAAGTGTCGCGCGTGCTCGGCCTGTCGCGCCGGCAGGAAATCCGCCGCGTGCTGCTTCCCGCCGCCCTTCCGGTCATCATCATCGGCATCGAGATCGCACTGATCAGCGCGTGGATCGGCACCGTCGGCGCAGAATATGCGATCGGCAACGGACGCGGCATCGGCACCTTCGTCTCCGAAGGACGCGAACAGTTTCGCATGGACATCGTGATCGTCGGCGTCGCAGCACTCGCAGCCACCGGCTATCTCGCGACACGCCTGTGCCGCCGGCTGTCGTCGCTGGCCTTGATGCGCGCCTCCGGCCTGACGTGATGGAAAACGCATGACAGAATTCACAGAACTTGCGATCCGGCACGTCACCAAGACCTATGTGGTCGACGAGACGCCCCTGCCCGTGCTGCAGGATGTGTCGCTGTCCGTACTACCCGGCGAATTTGTCAGCATCGTCGGCGCCTCCGGTTGCGGCAAGTCCACGTTGTTGCGTCTCATCGTCGGGCTCGATGACGTCTATCGCGGCGAGATCCTGCTCGGCGGCACGCAGGTAAGCGGCCCCGGCGCCGATCGCGGCATCGTGTTCCAGGATCATCGTCTGTTTCCGTGGCTGACGCTGACTGAGAACGTCGCGCTGGCGCTCGATGCATTCCCGCTGCCGGTGGAAGAGAAGATACAACGCGTTCGCGATGCCATTGCGCTGGTCGGCCTATCCGGCTTCGAGCGGGCACGCCCTGCGCAGTTATCTGGCGGAATGGCGCAACGTGCGGCGATCGCGCGCGCGCTGGTTCGGCGACCGGCAATCTTGTTGCTGGACGAACCTCTTGGGGCTCTCGACTCGCTGAACCGCACGCGGCTTCAGGACGCGCTGCTGGACATCTGGCAGGCGCAGCGGACCACCGTGATCATGGTGACCCACGACGTCGAGGAAGCCGTGTATCTCTCGACCCGCATCGTGGTGATGGAACCGCGCCCCGGCCGCATCCGCAGTATCATCCCTGTCGAGCTGGCCGCACGCGACCGCGCAGCACCCGATTTCGTCGCGCTAAAGCAGCGCGTTCTCGCCGATCTCCGACATTGAAACCAGGAGCAACCATCATGCACAAGATCACCCGACGCAGTTTTACCGCGGGCGCCGCCGCGCTGCTGGCAACCGGCACGACTGCCCGCGCCGCCATCGAAAATCCCGATACGATCCGCTTCGGCGCCTTCGGTGCCGGCTTCGGCCAGCCCTACGGTGTCGCCACCTTCGGCGTCGCCCAGGCCAAGGACTTCATCGCCAACGAATTCAAGGACACGCCGGTCAAGCTGGAATGGACCTATCTCGCGGGCACAGGCCCTGCGGTCAATGAAGGCATCGCCAACGGTCGGATCGACTTCGCCCAATATGGCGCACTGCCGAACGTCATCGGCCGCGCCAACGGTCTGCCCACCCGCGTGCTCTTGAATTACGGTCCCACCACGATCTTTGGCGCCGCACGCAAGGGACTGCCGATCCATTCGATCAAGGATCTCAAGGGACGTAAGGTCACCTTCCAGAAGGGCACTATCCTGCACTGGGCGTTCCTGCGCGCCCTGCAGGCAAACGGCCTGTCGGCAAAGGACCTCACGATCGTCGATCTCAAGACCGCCGACCAGCTCGCAGCACTTGCGGCTGGTAGCGTCGACGCCAGCATCGGTTCGAGCTCGGTGCTGTCGCTGCGCGAGAAGGGCATCGTCGATATCTTCTACACCTCGAAGGACATCGGCCCGAAGGCCACCGGATTCGGCGGCATTCTCGTCACCGATCAATTCCGTGAGAAATATCCCGACGCCACCCGCCGCGTCGTCACCGGCCTCCTCAAGGCGGTCGCGTGGATCGGCGACGAAGCCAATCGCGACGAGGCGTTGCGTATCTGGTCGAAATCCGGCACGCCCTACGAGGCCCTGCAGGAGGAATTCCGCGGCCAGTCACTCAAGGAAGCGTTCAATCCGCTCGTCGACGAATTCCTGCTGGCCCAGTTCCAGGATGTCGTCGACTTCTCCAAGTCCGAGAAACTGATCCGCAGCGATATCGATGTGAAGGACTGGGTGCTTGCGGCGCCGATCAAAGAGGCGCTGGCCAGTCTCAAGCTCGAAAAATTCTGGACACCGCGACATGCCGACGGAACGCCAAAAGCATAAGGCAACGGTTCAGGTTGTATGTGTCGTACCGGGCGGGAGAAAGAGATGAGCGATCTCCCGCTCAAGCGACGCTATGAGCGTGATCCCGTCGATATCGACGAAGCGGACACGCGGGAGGCATTCGCCGACTACGACGCTATTCCATTGGCGACGCGGGCGCGCGCGCAGGCCTCGCGCTCGCTGGACCGCTGTGTCCGGCTGCGACGAACGCTGCGGACACAGCGCCCGGATCGTCAGCAACTGCAATTCGCTCTCAAGGCTGAGCAACGCGTGCTGGCGCTGATCCGTCAATGGGCGGACGGCCAACTCGTGCGGTGAAGTGCAAGGCGACCGGCGCGCTTCCCTGCGAGCAGTCGCGTTGTTCTCCTGATACCCGTTCGGACAGAAGCTTCGTCCAAGAAGCGCAGGATATCCGAAATTGCCGCTGGCCATCTGCGCAACGTATCTTCCGTGGGTATACGCGGCCCGCTCACTATTGCAGGCGCAACGGTTTCCGCGAATCCTCCAGCACAGCAGCGAAAGCCGCCTCGCGATGTGCGTGCGGATGCATCGCAGACGCGCGCGGATATTTACAACTTCGACATTGGCCAACCAACCCAGGATCCGACACGTGACAATTTCCCGCCGAGGCGTTCGCCTTCCTTCGCTCAACCGCCGCAATCTTCTAATCGGCGCAGGCGCCATCGCCGCTACCGGTCTCCTCGGCACCCCGGCCATTGCGCAGGCACGTAGCAAAGCCGTGCTCGCCTATGGCAGCACCGGCTACACTTGGGCCCTCCCCTATGTCGCCGAAGCAGCCGGCCTGTGGGAAAAAGCCAATGTCGACCTCACGACGTCGTCCTTCGAGACCGGCCGCGACTCCATGCAGGCGCTGCTGTCCGGATCCGCCGATTTCTCAGCCTCTACGGATACGCCGCTGGTATTCGCCGCGCTGACCGGGCTGCGGCCCGTGGCGGTGATCAACTACAGCCGTTACTCGCGCGATATGAAGCTTGCAGTGCGCAAAGGTGGCGCTGTCGATCCGAAGAATCCCGCCAGTCTGAAAGGTCGCAAGATTGCCACCCGCATCGGCACGTCGGGCCAGTTCTTTCTCGCCAAATATCTCGAACTCGCCGGCCTCAAGCTGCAGGACGTCACCGTCGTCGATCTCGCGCCGAACAACATGACGACGGCGCTGGCGCGCGGCGACATCGACGGCTTTGCCTGGACCAGCCAGACCGTCGGCGTAGCGCAGAAGCAGTCGAACGGTCAGGTCGATGAAATGACACTCGACGGTATCGAGAAATACTTTCAGAGCCACCAATTGCTGCTCACCACGGAACGCGTGCTCAAGGAGAAGCCGGATCTCGTCAACACCGCGGTAAAGGTGTTTCTCGAAGCCGAAGCACGCATCGCCAACGACAAGAACTGGCCGCAGACCATCGCCGAGCGGATCAAGACACCGGCCGGCGACATCGCCGAGGCGACCTCGACCTTCACCTTCAAGCTGACCTTTGACGAGCGCTTCGTCGATGATCTCGTCAGCCAGGCACAGTGGGCGATCGATGCCGGGCTTGCAAAGCCACCGAAAGGCGAGCTGCGTCCGCTGCTGCGCGGCCTCGTTGCGGATGGACCGGTCAAGGCAGCGCAGCCGGGCCGCGTAACCCTGACATGAGCCGCAGCGTTGCGCCGCTGATCGACGTCACCGGCGTCTCGCAGGTCTATGCCGGACGCGACGCCGCCCCCACCTGGGCGCTGCGCGACGTTTCGCTGCAGATCGGCGATGGCGAATTCGTCTGCCTGATCGGGCCGTCCGGCTGCGGCAAGACCACGCTGCTGCATCTGATCGCTGGCTTCCTGCAGCCGAGCCGCGGCAGCGTCACATTTCAACAGCAGCCGATCGCAGGCCCCGGCCCCGACCGTGGCGTCGTGTTCCAGGAATATGCACTGTTCGCCTGGATGACCGCGCGGCAGAACGTCGAATTCGGCCTGCGCGCCAAGCCGCTGTCACGCGGCGCGCGCAGGCAATTGGCTCTCGATGCGCTCGGCCGCGTCGGCCTGCTCGCCGCCGCCGACAAGTATCCCCACGAACTCTCCGGCGGCATGCGCCAGCGCGTTGCCGTCGCACGTGCGCTCGTGGTCGAACCGAAGGTCCTGCTGATGGACGAGCCGTTCGCTGCCGTCGATGCGATGACGCGGCAGACCCTGCAGGACGATTTGCTGAGGCTTTGGAAGGAAACCGGCGTCTCGGTCGTCTTCGTCACCCACAATATCGACGAGGCGATCTTCCTCGCGCAGCGTGTCGTCGTGATGGCGCCGCATCCCGGCACGATCGTCTCGGAGCGCATCATCGACGCCGACTATCCCCGCGACCGCGGCTCGGCAGCGTTCGGCGAACTCTACGGCTCGATCTCGGGCGAACTGACCAATGGCACGCGAAGGGCCGCATGACGACGATTTCAGATATCGATCTGGCCGACGATGCGCATCCGGCGTCGCCCTCCTTCGAGGCCCAGTTCCGTGCCGCCAATGACCGCGTGCGGCGGAAGGCCCAGCTCACGCGTCTGGCGCTGAACGCGCTTGGTCTCGTACTGTTCATCGCGATCTGGGAGGCGATCCCGCGCTATTCGGATTGGGTCAACGAAGTCCTGTTCCCGCCGCCAAGCACCGTGTTGCAGGCCTTCATCCCGATGCTGACCTCGGGCGAGATCGGCCGCAATATCGCCATCAGCCTGCAGCGCGCCGGGCTCGGCTTCATCATCGCGCTCGCCGCCGGCATCAGCCTCGGCCTCGTCACCGCGCGCGTCCGCTGGCTGCAATATCTCACCGAGCCGCTGCTACACGGCTTTCGCGCCATTCCGACCATCGCGCTGGTGCCGCTCTGCGTGCTGTGGTTCGGCATCGGCGAGCCGTCGAAAGTGGTGCTGGTGGCATGGGGCGCATTCTTCCCGATCTGGATCACCACTTTCATCGGCGTGCGCGACATCAATCTCATCTATCTGCGCTCTGCGGCCTGTCTTGGCGCCAGCCGCCGCGACACGCTGCTGCTGGTGGTGTTGCCGGCCGCGCTTCCCTTCATCCTCTCGGGTATCCGCCAGTCCATCGCGGTATCGCTCATCGTACTGGTCGCCGCCGAACTGTCCGGCGCATCAGCCGGCGTCGCCTATATGATGTCGCAGGGCCACCAGCTGTTCCGCGTCGACATCATGTTCATCGGCCTCGCGCTGCTCGGCACCTTCGGCTTTCTCGCCGACCGCGTTTTCGTTGCGCTGGCGCGCTGGCTGTTCCCCTGGTACGCGGCGTCATGACGGCGCCGGCACCGCGGCAGCAGATCTTCGAGAATGCGAAGATCTGGACGTTCGACCGCGAACGGCCCACCGTGCAGGCTATCGCGATCGACGGCAATGTGATCGTGGCGGTCGGTGACCGCGACACGGTGCGCACTGCCGCTCCGGATGCAGAACGGATCGACCTGCAGGGCGCCTGCGTCATCCCCGGCTTCAACGACACCCATGCGCATATGGAGCGCGAGGGGCTGAAGACGCTGCGCCCTTCGCTCGCCGGCGCCAAATCCGTCGCCGACATCCTCGCCCGCATTCGCGAGGCTGCTGCGATCACACCGCCGGGCGAATGGATCGTCACCATGCCGGCAGGCACACCGCCTTTCTTTTTCGATGGTGTCTCCTCGCTCGCGGAACGACGCCTGCCGAACCGCCACGAACTCGACGTCGCCGCACCGGATCATCCCGTCTATATCCAGGGCGTGTTCGGCAATTGGGGCAAGCCGCCCGGCCACTCGGCGCTCAACACGCGCGCGCTCGAACTGAACGGCATCGGGCCGGACACACGCCCCCGCGTCAACGGCGTCGAGATCGAACGCGATGCGCAGGGCAGACCGACTGGCATCATCGTCGAGCACAACAACCGCCCCACGGTGGAATTCGACATCCTGCCCGCGGTGCCGCGTTTCGGCTTCGCCGATCGCCTCGAAGGCGTCAAGCGTTCGCAGCGGCTCTACAATGCCAAGGGCACCACCAGCATCTACGAAGGCCACGGCTCGGCCGCCGAAACCATCTCGGTCTATCGCCGGCTCTGGGAGCTGAACGAACTCACCGTCCGCGCGGGCCTCGTGCTGAGTCCGAGCTGGAACGACCTGACGGAGGCCCGTCGCATCATGCGCGACTGGCTCGCCACCGCACGCGGTAGCGGGCTCGGCGACCGTTGGCTGCGCGTCTCCGGCATCCATATCGCCTATGGCGGCGATTCCGTCGTGGCCTGCTGCGCCCGCGCGCATCTGCCCGACACCGGCTGGTCCGGCTTCGTCGAACAGGCGGTGACGCCATCCGACTTCCGCGAGGCCTGTTTTCTCGCCGCCGAATTCGACTTGCGCCTGCACACAATCGTCGGCGACCAGCTGCACGAGATCGTCCCCGTTCTGCGGGCCGTGAACGAGCGACATCCGATCGCTAAGCGCCGCTGGGTCATCGAACATATCGGCCGTACACAGCCTGAGGACATCCGCGCGCTCAAGGAGCTCGGCGTGTATGTGACGACGATCTCGACTTATTATCTCTGGAAGGGCGGCAGCAAATATCTGGACGAGGCCGATGGCGGAAATAGCGTGGTGCCGCATCGCGCCATCCTTGATGCCGGGATTCCCCTGGCCATCGCCACCGACAACATTCCCTACGATCCGTTCTTTACACTGTGGACCACCTGCGCCCGCGAGGAGCGCACCACCGGCCGTGTGATAGGGCCTGGTCAGCGGCTCGACGCCCATACGGCGCTAGAACTCTTCACCGCCACTGGCGCTGCGCTCACTTTTGACGAAGGCTGGAAGGGCCGCCTGAAACCCGGCTTCGCTGCGGATCTCGCGGTTCTGTCCGACGACCCGACGACACTGCCACCGGCGGAGCTGAAGGATCTCTCCTGCCTGCTCACAATTGTCGACGGGCACATCGTCCATGACGCACGTTGATGCCGGATCGCCGCAAAGCGCGTATAGTCCGTCGCCATGACCGACGAGTTCCGCGCCATAATCCGCCTGTCGCACAATGAGAGCCCGTTCGGCCCTTCGCTGCGCGCGCTTCGTGCGATCGAGGAGAACCTTGCCCATCTCGACCGCTATGTCGGCGACGAGCTGGACCAGCTCACCACCGCCATCGCCACGCATGAACGTATCGCGCCGGAGCAGATCGTACTCGGCGAAATTCTCGACGTACTCGGAATGTTTCTGTCCGCTCAGGGCGGCCCCGGCGGCGAGTTCATTTATTCTGAGCCGGGCTATACGGCGCTGGTCGATGCCGTTGTGCCGGCTGGCTGCAAGGCCGTCGCCATGCCGCTGAATGATGGGCTCGAAAACGACCTTACGGCCATCGCCAGCTCAGTGAATGAGCGAACCCGCGCCGTCTATCTCGTCAACCCGCACAATCCGAGCGGCACAGTGAGTCCAGCTGCGGAATTCATCAAATTCGTCCACGATCTATCGAAGCGCGCGCTGGTGATCGTCGACGAAGCCTATCTCGACTACACGCTCGATCCGGAACGGCGCACCGTGGCTGGCCTCGTGCGTGACGGCCGTCAGGTCGTCGTATTCAGGACCTTCGCCAAGATCCACGGCCTCGCCGGTCTCGCCATCGGCTATGTGCTGGCGCCCGCCGAACTTGCCCGATCGCTCAGGCAGATCGGCATTGGCGCGTTTCATGGCCTCAACCGCCTCGGCCTCGTCGCCGCTCAGGCAAGTCTAGGCGATCGCGCACACATCACCGCAGTGCGCACCGCGGTTGCCGCCGAGCGCGAGAGTTGGCACGCTTTGTTTCGCGCGAGCAGCGTTTCCTTTTCCGCAGCACAGGGCAGCTTCGTGTTCTTCGATGCCGGCCGGCGACACGGTGATGTAACTGCAGCCCTTGCGGCACGGGGTATCGCGATCAAGCAACCCTATCCCGCGATGCCGACCTGGCTGCGGATATCGATCGGTCTGCCTCATGACAATGCGCTGGCGCGCAAGATCGTCGCCGACAGCCTGCGCTGATCGCCCACGACGGCACCGAACGCCGGCAGGCGTATTCCAGAAGAAGTACGGCCACCAGCGCGCGCGTCAAAGCGTGCGGAGGAAGGCGACGACAGCCACTCTGCATCCGGATAAAGCGGATGCACCGCTTCCGCGGCATTCCGCGCCCACACCTCACCGCCGCCGATCTGGCGAGCAGGCGTCGATCTGCTCTCTGAGAGAATGCTTTCGCAATATCTTTGTTCTCGAAAACTGCGCACGACAGGCGCCGCAGTTCGAATATCGCTTCGCAGCTCTATTCGGCAATTAATTGCTGCAAGGGGGATGTCGCGACGCCTACCCATTGTCTTGTCAAGCACACAAGGGGATGAGGCATGGCAATCCAGAGCACTGCTGGTCAGGCGAATGTATCGGACGCAACGAGCGGCGCAGACGTCGCATTTCTTTCCGCTGTCGAACTTGTTGAGCTTTACCATCAGCGAAAACTGTCACCTGTCGAAGTCACGCGCGCAATTCTCGATCGCATTCAACGGCTGGAGCCGAAAATCAATGCATTTGCGTTGCTTGACGCAGCCTCTGCACTCGCATCCGCTGAAAAATCTGAACAACGTTGGCACCGCGGTGAACCCGCAGGTCTGATCGACGGCGTTCCAATTGCGCTGAAAGACCTGATCCTGGCGAAGGGGTGGCCAACGCTGCGCGGCAGCCGTGCGGTCGATCCGAACCAGGAATGGAACGAAGATTCACCGGCGACCGCGCGCCTGCGCGAGCACGGCGCGGTCGTGCTCGGCAAGACCACCACTTCCGAATTCGGCTGGAAGGGGCTCGGTGACAGCCCGCTGACCGGCATCACCCGCAATCCCTGGAACACGGCGCATACGCCGGGTGGCAGCAGCGGCGGTTCGGGCGCAGCGGCGGCGATCGGCTTCGGCCCGCTGCACGTAGCGACCGATGGCGGTGGCTCGACGCGGCTTCCCGCCGCGCATAGCGGCGCATTCGGATTCAAGCAGACCTATGGCCGTGTACCTGTCTATCCGCCGTCGCAGAACGGCACGCTGTTTCACGTCACCCCCCTCACCCGGTCGGTGCGTGATGCCGCGCTGCTGCTCGACGTCATCGCGCGGCCTGACCTGCGCGACTGGAACGCGCTGCCGCCCCAGAATGGATCGTGGCAAAGCGGGATCGAGGATGGCGTCAAGGGTTTGCGTATCGCTTATAGCCCCGCCCTCGGCTACGCGACGGTCGATCCCGAAGTCGCAGCCATCGTCGAGAAAGCAGTCGAGGTATTCGTCGATCTCGGCGCCATCGTCGAGCGCGTCGATCCCGGCATCGAGGATCCGCTGCCCATCTTCCTGACTTTCTGGCAGGCCGGTGCCGCGAAACTGGTGGATAGCTTCGCCCCGGAACGGCGCAATCTCAGCGAGGCCGGCCTGCTGGCCGCAGCCGAACAGGGCCGCGCGATCGACGTCGTGTCCTACGTGAAGGCCATCGATCGGCGCGAGGCGCTGGGTCGGCACTTCAGTCGCTTCCATCAGTCCTGGGATCTGTTGATCACGCCGTCCACGGCATTTCCTGCTTCAGCCATCGATGCATCGCAGGCCGATCTTGCCGCGCGGCCCATTCGCTCGCCCTTCACCTATCCGTTCAATCTGACGCAGCAGCCAGCGGCATCGATTCCGGCCGGACTGACCGCGGCGGGTCTGCCGGTCGGCCTGCAACTGATCGGTGCGAAATTTGATGATGCGAAGGTACTGCGCGCAGCGCGGGCATTCGAGATCGCGCGGCCTTTCGCAACACCGAAGGATCCCACGTGAGCTACCCTGCATCTGAAATCGAACTCGATCTGCCGAAGCTTTCGGCCGCCTATGCGGATGGATCACTCACACCTTCGCGAGTGGTGGAGTCGATCCTCGACACAATCACAGCGCGCGGGGATGATGGCGTCTGGATCTGGCATATCGGACGCGACGCGATTTTCGCCCGTGCGCGTGAGCTCGAAGGACAGTCGACCTCCGATCGCGCGGCCGCATCGCTCTGGGGTGTGCCGTTCAGCGTGAAGGACTGCATCGATGTCGCCGGGCTTCCTACGACATCGGCGTGCCCCGGCTATTCCTATGTCCCCACCCGGCATAATCCTGCGGTTGCGCGGCTGCTGGCGGCCGGGGCGATCCTGATCGGCAAGACCAATATGGATCAGTTCGCCACCGGGCTTGTGGGCGTCCGCTCGCCCTATGGCGTGGCACGCAACCCGTTCGATGCCGACTACATTCCGGGCGGATCGAGTTCGGGTGCCGCCGTCTCGGTCGCGGCCGGCCTCGTCAGCCTGGCGCTCGGCACCGACACCGGCGGTTCGGGTCGCGTGCCCGCCGCGCTCACCAACGTGGTCGGTCTCAAGCCGACGCGCGGCCTCATCAGCGGTGTCGGCACGGTGCCGGCCTGTCGCTCCATCGAAACGATCTCGGTGTTCGCGCTCACCGTCGCCGACGCGCAGGCTGGCTTCGACGTTATCCGCGCGCATGATCCCGAAGACCCGTTCGCGCGACCGCTGACGCTACGCGAAGCGGACGCATGGCCGTCGTTCCGCTTCGGCGTACCCGCGGCGCCATGGCTTGAGTTCTTCGGCGACACAGCGGCGGCCGCACTGTTCGATGCCGCCGTCGCGCGCCTCACAGCGATCGGCGGCGTGCGCGTCGAGATCGACTTCGCGCCGTTTCGCGAAATCAACGACATGTTGTTCCTCGGTCCATGGCTCGCTGATCGCTACGGCGCGCTGAAGCCGTTTCTCGACCGCGACATCGATGCCGTGTTCCCGATCACCCGCGACATCCTGCTGGGCGGTGCGCAGATCACGGGCGCGCAGGTCTTTGCTGGTCAGCAGCGTCTCGCCGAACTGAAGCAGAAAATCGACGCCGGGTGGCGCGACATCGACATTCTCTTCGTGCCAACGACGCCCACTACCTACAGGATCGGCGAGATCGCAGCCGATCCCATCGCCCTCAATGCCCGTATCGGCACCTACACCACATTCGTCAATCTGGCCGATCTCGCTGCGGTCGCCGTGCCCTCGGGCTTCCTACCGAACGGCCTGCCCCAAGGCGTGACGCTGATCGGCCCGGCTCTGTCCGACCGCAGCCTCGCACGGCTGGCCGGCCGATTTCACCAGCATTCCGGACTGCCGCTCGGTACGCGCGGTCTTGGCATCGCGCCCCCCATTCTCAACAAGGAGCTTGTGACGTGACGAATTCAGAACAGTTTTTCAGCCATGCCAGGCGATTGGCCCGCACCGCGTTGGTGCTGGGCGCGGCATTCGTTGCCTCGGCTGCGACGGCGCGCGCGGAGGATGTGACGATCGGCGCCGGCCTCTCCATGGGCTGGGGCCAGTTCTTCGTCGCCGATCAGGCCAAGACCTGGGACAAGCAGGGCCTCACGCCCAAAACCACGATCTTCGCCAGCGGCCGCCTCGCACTCGACGCGCTGGTCGGCGGCGGCGTAGTGGTGGCGACCGCAGCCGAAACGCCGGTGCTGTTCGCGAATCTCAACGGCCTGCCGGTGCGCATCATCGCCACGCTGAATCGCCAGGAATCCTTCGACCTTGTCGCCGTCAAGGACATCAAGACGATCAAGGATATCAAGGGCCGCAAGATCGGCTATTCGCAAGGCACCAACGCGCACTACTACCTATCGAAGCTTCTGAGGGAAGCGAACCTGACTTTTGCGGACATCACCGCCGTCAGCCTCAATCCCGGCGATTTCGTCACCAGCCTGTCGAACGGGGCGGTCGACGGCTTCATCTGGACCGAACCGCATATCTCGCTGGCGCTCAGGCAGGGCGGCGACAAGGTCCATGCGATCCGCTCGCCCGGACTCTACGTCGGATTTTCTACCGTGATCGCGCTGCAATCGACCATCGACAAGAATCCCGACCTGCTCGTGAAGGTGCTGAAGTCGCTGATCGATGCCAACGACCTCATCAAGAAGGATCCGAATGCCGCAGCAGCGCTGATCGCCGAGCGCATCAAGGTCGACCCGGAGATCGTCCGCAACTTCCTGCCGCGCACCCGCTTCAGTATCGATCTCGAACGCGCGGATCTCGTCGCCGAACTGCAGACGCAGGCGAAATGGGCGATCGACAACAAGCTGGTGCGGCCGGACGTCAAGGTGCCGGACTTTAACACCGTCGTAGTCGGCTCGCTGCTCGACAAGGCGCGTGAGAAATAGAAACGGCGTCACCGGAGTCGTCGCATGAATGTGAGAGTGGACGTTTCCACGGCATCCGCGGTCCAGCGACCGCTGATCGCCTGTCACGATCTCGGACATGTCTATGACTCCGGGCGCGGCCGCACGGTCGCGCTCGACCAGGTGTCGCTGACCATCCAGCCCGGCGAATTCGTCTGCGTTCTGGGCCCGAGCGGTTGCGGCAAGACCACGCTGCTCAATATCCTCGCCGGATTCGTGCAACCGTCGCATGGCGAGGTGCTGATCAACGACCATGCGATCGCCGGGCCGAGCCCCGAGCGCGGCGTCGTGTTCCAGGACTACTCGCTGTTTCCATGGTTGACCGCGAAGGCCAATGTGGGTTTCGGCCTGCGCATGGCCGGGCGCCCGGCCGCGGAACGCGAGGCCGTCGCCAGCGATCTGCTTCGCCAGGTCGGACTGCCGGAAGCCGGCGACAAATATCCGTTCGAACTGTCCGGCGGCATGAAGCAGCGGATAGCGATCGCCCGCGCGCTGGCAACGCGGCCGGCACTGCTGCTGATGGACGAGCCGTTTGCCGCGCTGGATGCCATGACTAGGGCTTCGCTGCAGACAAGGCTGATCGACCTGCAGCAGCAGAGCGCGCAGACGATCCTATTCGTCACGCACAACATCGCCGAAGCGCTGGTGCTCGGCACCCGGCTGATCGTGATGTCACCGAATCCCGGCCGCGTGGTCGAGGATATCGCCGTCAATTTCGAACGGCCGCGACGGCGCACCTCGCCAGCCTTCAACGAACTCTACGACCATGTGGCCCGCGCCATCGGTCTCGATACGGCAGAATAGGCGATGGCATTCAAGCTGAAGCGAAACACCGTCGCAAGCGCGTTCGGCACCGTCGGCTTCTTCGCGATCTGGGAGGCGATCAGCCGCAGCGGCCTCGTCAACAACATCATGCTGCCCGCGCCAACCACCATCGTGCTGTCGGGGTGGGAGCTGCTGGCATCCGGCGAATTGCTACGCCATCTCGGCGCCAGCCTGTGGCGCTCGCTGCTCGGTTTCGTTGTCGGCTCGCTCCTCGCTATTGTAGTCGGCGTCGCGATGGCGCAACTGCCGCTGCTGAACGCAACCATCAACCCTCTCGTGCAGATGTTTCGCGCCATTCCCGCACTGGCCTTCGTGCCGCTCGCGATTTTCTGGTTTGGCATCGGCGAACTGTCCAAGGTGTTCCTGATCGCCTGGGGTGTGTTCTTCCCTGTCTGGGTCAATACCTATCTCGGGGTGCGCGACACCAATCCGCTGCTCGGCCGCGCCGCGGCGAGCCTCGGGGCGCGCGGCTGGCGCAAATTCGCCTTTGTCGTCATTCCCGGTGCCCTGCCCTTCATCATCGCCGGCCTGCGTGTCAGCCTGTCGGTCGCGCTGGTGCTGCTGGTCGCCTCCGAACTCGCCGGCGCTGCATTCGGCGTCGGCTACCTCATCCAGATGTCGCAGCAGGTGTTTCGCGTCGACTACATGTTCGTTGGCCTGATTGTGCTCGGCATCATGGGTGTGGTTGCAGATTTCCTGTTCGAAGGCGCCGTACGCCGCCTGCTGCCCTGGTATGGGGCTGAGAAGTCGCTGCGCGGGGCGGCCGGGAACAGGAAAGAGCGCAAACTGGCGGAACCAGCCGCCTGATCTGCCCGACGCCGCGCAGAAAGCAATTTATTGCGAGCCGTGTCCGCGACCGGCGGTTACAGATCGATGCAAAGCTGGAGATTCCACATGCAGCCGACCGACGTCACATTGATCGAAGACCACACCGTTCTCGCCGTCACCTGGGACGACGGCGAAACCAGTCGCCTGGATGCAGTGACCCTGCGCCAGGCCAGCCGGGCGGCGAGCGAGATCCGGCGCCAAGCCGAGGGGGTGGCGTTAACGCTGCCGCCGGCACTTCGCGTGCAGGGCGTCGAGCCGATCGGAAATTATGCGCTGCGGCTATTCTTCTCCGACGGGCACGATCGCGGCATCTATCCGTGGGTGTATCTGCGCCAACTCGCCGGCCAGGCAGCGTAAGGAAACAGGCGATGGATGAGATCAAGCAAGGCCTGTCAGAAATCGAATGCGACGTGCTGGTGATCGGCGGCGGCACCGCCGGCCCGATGGCTGCCTACAAGGCCAAGCGCCGCAATCCCAAGGCGCGCGTGGTATTGCTCGAAAAGGCCAACGTCAAGCGGTCGGGCGCCATCGCGATGGGAATGGACGGGCTCAACAATGCGGTAGTGCCGGGCTTTGCAACGCCGGAACAGTACACCAAGGAAATCACCATCGCCAATGACGGCATCTGCGATCAGGCGCCCGTCTACAAATATGCTTCGCGTTGCTTCGACGTCATCCAGGAACTGGACAGTTTCGGCATCAAGTTCCAGAAGACCGAGAATGGCGATTTCGACGTCAAGAAGGTTCACCATCTCGGCTCCTATGTGCTGCCGATGCCGAATGGCGAGACGGTCAAGAAGGCGCTGTATCGCCAACTGCGCCGCGAAAAGGTGCTGATCTCGAACCGCTACATGGCGACGCGGCTGTTGACGGCAAAGGACGGCCGCATTGCCGGCGTCATCGCCGTCAATACGCGTAGCGCAGAATTCCTGGTGCTGCGCGCCAAGACCGTGATCCTCTGCACCGGCGCCGCCGGCCGTCTCGGCCTGCCGCAGTCCGGTTATCTCTGGGGCACCTACGAGAATGCGACCAATTCGGGCGATGGCTATGCGATGGCCTATCATGCCGGCGCCGGGCTCGCGAATATCGAGTGCTACCAGATCAACCCGCTGATCAAGGACTACAACGGCCCGGCCTGCGCCTATGTGGCCGGTCCGTTCGGCGCCTATACGGCGAACAGCGAGGGCAACCGCTTCATCGAATGCGACTACTGGTCCGGCCAGATGATGCAGGAGTTCTACAACGAACTGCAGTCGGGCAAGGGGCCGGTGTTCCTCAAGCTCAACCACCTGCACAGCGACACCGTCGGCCAGATCGAAGCGGTGCTCCACAAGGTCGAGCGGCCCTCGCGCGGACGCTTCCACGAAAATCGCGGCACGAATTATCGCGAGAAAATGATCGAGATGCATATCTCCGAGATCGGCCTGTGTTCGGGCCATAGCGCCTCGGGCGTGTTCGTCGACGAATTCGCCCGTACCACCGTCACGGGTCTTTATTCGGCGGGCGACATGGCGAGCGTGCCGCATAACTACATGCTCGGTGCCTTCACCAATGGCGCGGTTGCCGGCGAACATTCGGTGGATTTCGCCGCCGAGGTCGATCTCCCCGATTATGACCGCGACGATGTGGTGCGTGAGCAGGAGCGCGTTCTCGCGCCGACGCGGCGTGACGACGGCATTCCGCCGAACCAGCTCGAATACAAGGCGCGCCGCCTCGTGAATGATTACCTGCAGCCGCCGAAGGTCACAGCCAAGATGCAGATCGGCCAGGCGCGCCTGGCGGAAGTGCGCGACGATCTCGACAATGCGATGGTGGTCCGCGACTCGCACGAGCTGATGCGCGCGCTGGAAGTGTCGTCGATCCTCGACTGCGCCGACATGGCAGCTTACGCCTCATTGTTCCGCACCGAAAGTCGCTGGGGCCTCTATCACAACCGCGTCGATTATCCCGAGAAGAACGACGAGGACTGGTTCTGCCACAGCATCCTCAGCAAGCGCGACGGCCGCATGACTGCCGAGAAGCGTGCCGTCGAGCCCTATCTCGTCCCGATCGATGAGAGCGAACGCGACGCCTATGATCGCCAGCGCATACGCCAGCACGCCTGATACGGAGCCGCCATGCCCATTGCCTATGCACCCACCACCGTGCCCGTCGTCGTGGACGATGCCAAATGCATCGCCGACAAGGGCTGCACGGTCTGCGTCGATGTCTGTCCGCTGGACGTGCTGCGGATCAGCGACCTCACCGGCAAGGCCTATATGAAGTATGACGAGTGCTGGTACTGCATGCCATGCGAGACCGATTGCCCGACCGGGGCGGTGACCGTCAACATTCCCTATCTGTTGCGCTGACATGTCCGCATTCGAATCCTTCAGCGACGTCGCCGAGATCGCAGAAAATCTGCGGAGTCCTGATGCCTCGGTACGCCGCCTCACGGTGATCGAGATCGCCGAGACGGCAAGTGACGAGGCCGTGCCGCATCTGGTCGCGGCCATCAGCGACACGGCACCCGAGGTCAGGCTGCAGGCGGCGCGTGCGCTCGGCGAGTTTGATGGGCTTTCGGTCGCGCAGGCGCTGGTGCGCGGCGTGACGGATGCGGACCGTGACGTCGCATCGGCCGCCGCGGAGAGCCTCGCCGAACTGCGCGATACCGCGGCCGATGCAGCCCTGCTGCCGCTGGTGTCGCACCAGTCAGCCTTTGTTCGCGAAGCTATATTTCGAGCACTGAAGGAGCTGCGGAGTGCGATCGCCCTTGGCCCGGCTATCTCGGCACTGCAGGACGCCGATGCTGCCGTGCGCGTGCAGGCAGTCGGCGTCATCGGCTATCTCAAGAGCAACGAGACCCTGCCGTCGCTGATCAGTGCGGCGCGTGATGCCGATGCGCAGGTGCGGCTCGCTGCGGTCAACGCGCTGTCCTTTGCCCGCAATGCGGTTGCTGCGCAGGCGGCTTCGGCCGCGCTGGCCGACGACGCCTGGCAGGTGCGCGCCGCCGCGGCGGAAACGCTCGGCCGGATCGGCGAGACTTCGGCTGCCGCGGCCGTGAGAGGCGCGCTCGGTGACACGTTCTGGCAGGTGCGCCAGAAGGCGCTGCAATGCCTCGGCAAGCTGAAGGCGCGGGATGCAGTCCCAGCCATTCTCGGTATTCTGGATGACCCCCTACCCTCGTTGCGCAAAGAAGCAGCTGCGGCTCTGGGCGACATCGGCGATATCAGCGCGCAGGCATCGCTCGCTGCGCATGCCGCCGATCCCGATCCGGACGTGCGCAAGACCGTCGTCTGGGCGCTCGGCCGATTGCTTGAGCGCTAATCCTTCAGCAGGATCTGTTCAAGCTGGTCGAGGCGGTGGATACGGATAACGCCGCCATCGATGGAGACGATGCGCTTGGCGTGGAACCGCTTCAGCATCATCGTGACCCATTGCCGGGTCGAGCCTACCATCGCCGCGATCTGGTCGTGCGTCACCTTACGGTTGATCACGACCGCGTCACCATCGGCCACGCCGTAGAGCTCCGAGAGGTTCAGGATGTATTGCGCGAGGCGCTCGATCACCGACCGCGTGCCCAGCATCTGCGCCATCGACGAATAGCATTTGCCCTTGGCGACCAGCCCGTCGATCAGCGCCAGCGCGAAAGTGGGCATGCGCAGCAGCAGCGCCTGCAGTGTGGTGCTGGAGAGATGCGTGATATCGCAATCCTCAATGGCGACGCCGGACCACATATGAGTACCGCCACCGGAAATCGCCGGACCACCGATGAAGTGGCCCGGCGTCCAATAAGCCAGGGTGATCTCGCGCCCAGTCGGGGCGGTGTAGAACACCCGGACCTGGCCGCGCTCGATGATAAAAATTCCCTGATGATGCGCGCCCTGGCTGAAGATCGCCTCGCCTTGCCTCACCGTGAACTGGCGTCCGTTCTCGCGGATCTGCGCGCGCTCCTCTACCGTGAGGCGATCGAGAAAATGGGCGCCATCGTTCAGGTCATCGATCGTCTCGCTCATGAACAGCGCCGACAGATCGCTCTGCCGCAGA
Organism: Tardiphaga sp. 709; assembly: GCF_032401055.1. Lineage (NCBI taxonomy): Bacteria > Pseudomonadati > Pseudomonadota > Alphaproteobacteria > Hyphomicrobiales > Nitrobacteraceae > Tardiphaga > Tardiphaga sp. 709. Next base: position 2,103,015 of record NZ_CP135529.1, read on the forward strand.
GCCGGCGCGGTTGTGATCGAGCGACCGGATGCAACGCCCGCAGATGACGGTGATGTCCGGCATGCGTGCCCGCCACGCAAGGTCACGGCGGTTGCGGGAAGATACGCCTCACGAGAGTCCGAAAGCGCTTTCAGGCTGGTCATCGCATTGTCACTTGTGCTGAAGGTCGTGAAGCAAGGCTAATGGTGCGGCGCAGAGGAAGTCCACTCTTTTGAGCATCTCCAGATCGACTTGAAACACCTGATGCGCGGATCGACGAAGCACGAGAGAATTCGTCTGCAATGCAGCGAACTCCTGCAAGATATTTTTCGATGACCCTCGCGGGCGTAACGCCGCGTCATGTTCGCTCGCCTGCGACGCCGACACGCATCGCAACTAATTGCTTCAGCGGCATCGTGCGCCGGTTCAACATCTGGCCGGAGCGCATCCGATCACTCGGATAACAAGGGGACATGCCATGAAACGATTTGGATTGGGGATTATCGCGGCCTTTACGATGGCGTGGGCCGGAACGGCGAGCGCCGAGACCATTCGCGTCGCGTTGGGTACGCAGGACACGACGATCAATTGCGCCACCGGCGGGCTGATCGTGCGCGAGCTCAAGCTGCTCGAGAAGTATCTGCCCCGCGACGGCAAGTACAAGGACGTCACCTACGACATCCAGTGGAAGAACTTCACCAGCGGGGCGCCGCTCACCAACGAGATGGTGGCCGCCAAGCTCGATTTCGGTGCGATGGCGGATTTCCCGGGCTCGCTCAACGGCGTCGCATTCCAGAAAGCCGGCCGCCGCAGCCTCTTCATCACCACACTGTCCGGCAGCACCAAGGGGAGCGGCAATGGCATCGTTGTTCCGACCAGTTCGCCCGCGCAATCGATCGCCGACCTGAAGGGCAAGACCATCTCGGTGCCGTTTGCGTCGACGTCGCATGGCATGCTGCTGCGGGCGATCAAGGCGCAAGGCTGGAATCCCGAAACCGACGTCAACATCATCACCCAGGCGCCGGAAGTCGCAGGGCCCGCGCTGCAGGCCAACAAGATCGAGGCTCATGCCGATTTCGTGCCGTTCGCCGAACTGTTCCCGTGGCGCGGCTTCGCCCGCAAGATCTTCGACGGCTCGCAGGCGGATGCGCCGACCTTCCACGGCGCGCTGGTCGATAGCGAATATGCCGACAAGTATCCGGAGATCGTGCAGGCCTATCTGAGCGCCAGCCTAGAGGCGGATCGCCTATTCGCTGCCGAGCCGGAAAAATACAGCGAACTGATCACCAAGGTGACCGGCATCGAGGCCGAGGTGAACTATCTGTTCCACGGCCCGCTCGGCCTGCAGACGCGCGGCCTGACCTGGAAGCCTGAATATCGCCAGGCGGTCCAGACCTCCATCGATACGCTGAAGCTACTCAAGCGCGCCGACGGCGATCTCGATATCGACAAGTTCGTCACCGACAAATACATCCGCGCGGCCTTCGTCAAAGCCGGGCGTGACTATGACGCGGAGCTGAAGGATTACGCCCAGCTCACGCTGAAGGCGAAGGACGCCCTGACCGGTGCCGAAATCACGGATGTCAGCCGGGTCGCGCAGATCTGGGTCAAGGACGAACCGTTGGTGCGGCACTATGCATCGCCCGAGAACGCCCTGAAGGCGCTGGCAGCGCTGGAAAAGGACGGCAAGAGCGCACGGGTCGTCTACGCGCAGGACCGAGAAAGTGGCATCAAGCTGTTCGCGCAGCAGGCCTGGTTCGTTCGCGCGGCCAATGGCGAACTCGGCGCCTTCCTGTCGCGCGGCGCCGCCGAAAAATGGGCCTCGGCCAAGGGCGGCCAGGTGGTCGATTTCGCCGGCGCGCGTGAAGCCGTAGTGGTGAGCCGCTGATGGCGACGGGATCAGGGGGCATGCATGTGGGCCGCCTGCTGGTGCAGGTGGGATCGATCCTGGCCTGCATTGCGTTCTGGCAGGTGGCGTCCACTCTGCGCCTCAATCTCGGGATCGTCACCTTTCGTAACGTACCGCCGCCGACCGAGGTCCTGCAGTCGCTGATTGTGCTGCTGCAGTCGCCCAAGCTGCTGGCGCATCTCGGCAGCAGCCTCGGACGCGTCTTTGCCGGCTACGGGGTCGCGGCACTCTTGGGGATTCTGCTTGGCTTTGCCATCGGCCGGTCGCGCGCGGCGAGCGACGTGCTGCTGCCACCGCTGGAACTGCTGCGCCCTATTCCGGCGGTCGCCTGGATCCCGTTGTCGATCCTGATGTTTCCATCCTCGGAACTGTCGATGATCTTCATCACTTTCATCGGCGCGCTGTTTCCCATCGTGCTCAATACCATTCACGGCGTTGCCAATGTGGATCGCCGCCTGGTCGCTTCGGCGCGCAGCCTCGGTGGCAGCCGCGCCGCCATCCTGCGCGAGATCGTGTTGCCGGGCGCAGCCCCCAGTATCGTCACCGGCCTTGCCATCGGCATGGGAACATCATGGTTCTGCCTGGTGACGGCGGAGATGATCTCGGGCCAGTTTGGCATCGGCTATTATACGTGGGAATCCTACACCTTGCAGAATTACGCTGACATCATCGTTGGCATGCTGGTGATCGGATTGTTCGGCATGGGCAGCAGCTGGCTGCTGACGACGCTTGGACATGTCCTGATGCCCTGGCGAAGCCCGATGGTGGCGCGATGAAGGCACCGCGGGTTAACGGCCACGGCGTCGGCCTCGGGCGAATTGCGATCGAGGATGCATCCATATCGCTTGGTCATGGCAACGATGCCTTCGAAGCGGTCGCCGGTCTCGACATCTCTGTCGCGCCCGGCGAGTTCGTCTGCATCCTGGGGCCGTCGGGCTGCGGCAAGTCCACCCTGCTCGGCGCGTTGGCGGGACACGTAGCAAATACCAGCGGTAGCCTTACCGTGGACGGACAGGCGATTACCGGCCCGAGCCCGGATCGCGGCATCGTGTTCCAGCAGCACACCCTGTTCCCTTGGAAAAAGGTACGTGAGAATGTCTGCTTCGGGCCGAAGATGCGCGGCGTCGGCAAGGTTGCGCGGCGACAGCTCGCGGACGAATTGCTCGCACTGGTCGGGCTATCCGGCTTCGAGGAGTTTTATCCGTCACAGTTGTCAGGCGGCATGCAGCAGCGTGTCGAGATCGCGCGCGTACTCATCAACCAGCCGCGCGTACTTTTGATGGACGAGCCGTTTAGCGCGCTCGATGCCCAGACCCGATCGATGATGCATGAGTTGCTGCTCGACATCTGGACCGAACGTCCCACCACGCTGATCTTCGTCACGCATGATATCGAGGAGGCGCTGTTTCTCGCCGACCGCGTGATCGTGATGAGCCGGCGCCCTGGGCGGATCGTCGAGGATCTGCGAGTGCCATTCGCGCGTCCACGGCCAGCTGATATTGTCACCGAGATTGAATTCGCGCGTCTGAAGCGGCACCTGCTTCTGCTTCTCCGTCCGGATCAACAGTCTACTGCGCTGTCTGAACACCAGAGCGAACACGCATTGGCGCCGAATTAGTTGGCGAGCGGCTCTCGGCGCGCAAGGCCGCCCCCGCTGAATTCGACTATCCCCTGCGGAGCGCTAATTGGCCACCGTACCGAGCCGCACGGTCTCTGTGCCGAGATGCCGCCTCTAAGCATGCGCAAGGAAGGCGAATAAAACTGTCCGGAACCGGCAGCGCGGAGAATTCTGAACCGCTGACTGCACCACAGACAGAGCGCGTATCGCTATTTTCTCTGCCCGCTTGAACGCGGAAGCAACCTGCCTTGAAATAGATAGATGATCGATTGGAGAAAGACCGTGCGAGATCTATCAGCCGAAGCCCGCTTGCATCTTCGTGCCCGTTCGTCGTCGAACCGTGTCGCGGTAAGGTTTCACATCGTCGCCGTCTACAGCTCTCTCGCGTTGATCGCCGCCATCGTATTCGGCGCGGCTTCGGTGCGCCCGTTCTAGTGCCGACGTCGCGTACCCCGGGATCCTGCGTGCTTGGCTGGCAGGCAACATTCGGATCGATGCTACTGCAGGTGATCCAGAGGAGCAATTGGGATGAGCGACCACCCGCCGATTTTGCGGCAGTCATTCTCGGGCTGGACGGCTTTGTTGCCGGGCCTCATCCCCGCATTCCTGTTCGTGGCAGTTTACGGCATGCGGCGCGCATATGATCTCATGGGCGCAATAGCGGCCTCATTTTGACGCGCAGCCTCGTTGTCATCCGTCTTTGGCAGGATGAACACCAGGTTGGTGATAGCACCGTGGCAGCGCCGGCCCTTACCTTGCCGACCACATGAGCGGCCCCCAGCGTCTCCTTTGAGCTGCGCGCGCCATCAACCTTTCGAACGCTAATAACGTGTCAGCGTTGAGCCGGCTCGGGTGCGATGGGCAGCGAAGTCGACGACTTCAACGTCTTGACCACATAATGCGGCCGCGTCGACTTGATCCGTACCAGTGCGTTGAGCTGACGATGGAATTCCTCGAATTCGGATGCATCGCTGACGACGATGCGAAGGCAGTAGTCCACGTCTCCCGCCATGCGATAGCAAGCGACCACTTCCGGCATATCCTTGACGACCGACGAGAATTTCCTGAGCCAAGCCTCCGAATGATCGTCGCTCTGGACATCGAGAAATATTGTCATATCCAGACCGACCGAGGATGGATCGACCAGGGCAACCTTGCCGACGATGACTCCATCGCCCTCCAGCCGCTTGATCCGCTTCCAGCAGGGCGTCGCAGAGAGCCCCACGATATCTCCGATATCGGCAACCGACAGTGACGAGTTCTCCTGGATCAAGGTGAGAATCCTGCGATCGATGGCGTCGAGACGGCGACCGATCGGCGGCGTTGTTACATCAACATCAGTCATGCGCGCCTCCCGCATGGCCGCAAGGATCGGAGCTAAGGGCCGGTGCGTCGGTATGAAAGAAGGACAATCCATCTGGGTGGCTGTCGTACAAGGGCGTTTCGACGACCCGCAAAATGGCTTTCGGATTCTGCGACATTTATAAACTCCTCGATGGCTGCCTGGTTTGCTTCCAAAAATGGTGGATCGAACCGTTCGACCCTTCGATCTCGTGTGATGCCGTCATGCCGGTACGCGCATGCGGCCGGGCGCGGCGAGCCGGATCAGCGCGCGCGCTGCCGCGTCGAGAAGAAAGCCAAGCAATCCGATCATGAGCACCATGGCCATCAACTCGGAGTAAGCGAGCCGATCGCGCGTATCGAGGATGAAATAACCCACTCCCGCCGACACCCCGAGCATTTCGCAGGGCACGAGCACGATCCACACGACGCCGATGGCGAGCCGCAATCCGGCCAGGATATGCCCCAGGACGCCCGGAATGATGACATGACGCAGCGTCTCCCAACGGGTCGCCGACAGGCTGCTGGCAAGGCGTAGCCAATTCGGTTCAAGCCGTCGCACGCCTTCCGCGGTGTTCAGCAGAATCGGCCAGACGGCTGCAAACGCGAGCAGGAAGTAGATGGGACGATCGCCGATCCCGAACACCATGACCGCAATCGGCATCCAGGACAGTGGCGAGATCATCCGCAGAAACTGAAACGCCGGCGACGTCGCTGCATCGAGACGTTGCGAACGGCCCACCGCAAGGCCAATCGGCACACCGATCAATAGCGCGAGCCCGAGGCCGACCAGGACACGGCGCAAACTCACGAGCAGATGGATCGACAGGTCAGATTGCGTCAGCAGCGTCAGCAGACTGGCGAACGCTGTGCCCGGCGCGAAATGACGCACGAAACTCCCTTTCGGGGTCAGCAGATCCGTCCCGATCCACCACAGGACAATCAGGACAATCAACCCGCTAGTGCCCAGCAAGACTGTTGATAGCCGCACAGTCCAACGCGAACGCGCAGCGCGGATGGACCAGCGTCGCCTGCTCCCGTCACCGCTTTGCGCATCGTGTCGGACCGGCGCGATGCCGGCCTCCAGGCTGCTCGTCACGCGACGACCACTTCCGTTCGCGTGAACGATTCCGGTAGCCCGAACGCGGCCATGCCGCCTGCTGCGGTCACCGCAGCCTTGACGAAGCGGTCATCCACAAGCTCCCGTGCCGCGGTTGCGGGATCGAGCCTGTCGAGGAACGCGCGGTCGCCTTCGATCAGCGTATCCTTCAACCGGCGCACCAGCTCCTCGGTATAGCTCGGAAACGGATAGGGCTGGAAATCGATACGTCGCTCGCGCCACGCCGCGTTCCGGATCGCGCCGGATTTGAGATAGGCGGCATTATCCGCTTCGGGCGGCGAGAGAACCTTCTCCAGCACTGCCGTCGTATGCGGCGTGTACTTTTGGGCACCCTCCTTGGACAGCAGCGCCGCGGTCTCAGCGCGGTTCTCGCGGGTCCAGAGTTGCGCCTTGACCATCGCGTTGACGACCTTCTGCGACCATTCGGGCCGCTGCTGCAGATCGCGCTCATGCATGAAGACCACACAGCAGGCGTGATCCTTCCAGACGTCGCCGGTAAAACGCAGGATCTTGCCAACGCCGAGCGTCTCGGCCGTAGCATTGAAAGGCTCGGCAACGATAAAGCCGGCGATCTGATTGGACGCGAGCGCGGGCACCATATCCGCCGGCGCCATGACGACGAGATTGACCTCGTTGGCCTGCGGTTGACCCGTGCGCTTACTCACCGGGGTCAGACCGTTTTCCCGCAGCAGCGCCTGCAGAACCACATTATGGATCGAGTACCAGAACGGAATGGCGACGGTCTTGCCGCCGAGTTCCTTGACGCTGTTGATCTGTGGCCCGACGCTAAGGCCGGAGCCGCCGGTATGATTCCAGGCCACGACCTTGGCCGGCGCCTGGCTGCCGAAACGTGCCCACACCGTCATCGGCGACAGCAGGTGAACAACGTTCACCTGGCCGGAGATGAACGCTTCCAGCACCTGGGCCCAGCTGCGCAGCATCACCGGCTTCTCGGCCTTGAGGCCTTCGGCTTCGAAATAACCTTTACCGTGGGCAACCAGCAGCGGCGTGGCATCGGTGATCGGGAGATAGCCGATGCGTACCGGCGCATCAGCCTCCTGCGCCCTCGCCTCATAGGCACGCAGCAACGGAAGCGCCCCCGCCGCGGTGAACAGCGCCGACAGTTTGATGAGTTCGCGGCGCGAGAACTGATCCATGGACATGCGGTTACCTCATTTCAGTTGCGGCGCGATGTGCCTTTCAAGGCCTTAAGAATGTGGATCCGGATGGCGCCGAGTCCTGCGACATATTCGTCCCGCGGCTTCGGTAGCTCGATCACCCAGTCGCCGACCTGACGCGCGGGCGCGCCGCCGAGCAGGATGATCCGGTCGGACAGCAGCAGCGCTTCGTCGATGTCGTGTGTGATGAGGACGGCCGCCGTCTGGTGATCGCGCACGACTTTAAGCAGCAGATGCTGCATCTCCTCCCGCGTGACCTCGTCGAGCGCGCCGAATGGTTCGTCGAGCAGCAGGATTTCCGGCGTGCGCGCAAGGCAGCGGGCGAGCGCTGTACGTTGCGCCATGCCGCCGGACAGTTGATCCGGGTAAAGGCGGCGGGCATGGCCGAGACCAACCTCGTCGATGGCGGCATCCACACGCGCGCGACGCTCGGACGCCGATAGCTGAGGCTGATGTTTGAAGTCGAGACCGAAAGCGACGTTGCGCTCCAGCGAAAGCCACGGCAGCAGGCTCGGATCCTGAAACGCCATCGCGACGCGTGGATGCGCGCCGTTCAACGGCTTCCCGTGCACCTGTACCGTCCCGCCGGCCGGCTGCATCAGACCTGCGAGCACACGCAGCAGGCTGGATTTCCCCACCCCACTCGGCCCCAGAATGCTGACGGTCTCACCGGCATGAAGCGACAGGCTGAAGTCATGCAGCACGTGTTCGCCCGCCAGCGAATAGCGGAGCGCGATATCCGCGGCTTGCAGCAAGGCCTGCGTCATGCGGTTTCGACGATCGCCTGACGGCGCTCGTGTTCGCGCAGCACCGTCTTGAGCTGCACCAGGCTCGGCGTGATGATCGGCACAAAGGCCGCCTCGCGCAGACGACGCTGGAACGACCGGCCGGGCTCCGACAGATAGGCCTGGCCGCCGGACGCGGCGAGCTCAAGCTGCACGGCCCCTGAGACAATGGCAGCGAGTTGCAGCCGAATCCGGAAAAGCGGGGCTGGCGCCGCGATGAAGCGTGCATCGAGCAATCCTACCGCCAGTTGCCCTTCCGCGATATCGAGGTTGCGCGACAGCGCGTCGACGTCAGCTGCAAGTACGTCGCGATTCTTGTTGAGCCTAAGCTCAGTCTCCGCCAGCGAACGCTTCGCAAGACCGATGGACATGGCGCATTGCAGACCGAGAAATGCCGGACGGACCTGCGGCAGCCACACGCCGGCATCGGGATGGATAATGTCATCTTCGCTCACGCGAACGCCGTTGAGGTCGACAGCGGCCGTGCTGCTGGCGCGCATTCCCATCAATGCCAGATCGGGCGAGCGCCTCACCCCCGCGCTGTCCGACGACAGGCTGGCGACGAACGGCGTCGATCCGCCTTCGCCCTGCACTGCTGCCGCGACGTCGAAGCCCGCCGCACGCAGATTGGTCACCCAAGGCAGCTTTCCGGTGACGGTGCGCACGCCGTCCTGCACTGCTGCCTTGATCTGGAGCGCCTCCACGCCCGACAGGAACTTCATCGCGTTCGAGAGCCCGGTTGCGCCCGCGCGGCGCCCCGACAGCAGGTCCGGCAGCAGTCTGTCCCGCAGCCTTTCGTTGGGACTCTGCAGCAGATATTCGATGAATGTCCGATGCCCCCAGAACACGAAACCCACTGCCAGAGAATGGCTGGATACAGCGGCGATCGCTCCGACGGCATCGTTGATGTGTCCGCCCAGGCCGCCTTGCGCGCGCGGCACGCCGATGCGCAGCACATCCGCGTCCGCAAGCCGCGGCAGAATGCTCGCCGCGCCGTCCGCTCGCTCATCGAGATCATCGGCGTTGGACGCGATCCAGCTTTTCAGTTCGGTTGGAAGTTGCACCATCGATACAGGCCCGGCGGACTATTCGGCCGCAGCTGCCGACGCGTTCGTCCAGGCGTAGGGACGCAACTCGTCGTTAAGCGGTGGTTGTCCGAGATTATTGGCGAAATTACACAGTGTCGCGAGGCTGACGCCAAGCACGACCTCCAGAGCATTGGCATCGGTGAAGCCGGCGGCGCGAAACGCCTTTACCTCGGCGTCGGAAACCGCACCGCGGCTCCGAATGACGGCGCGGGTGAAATCGGCGACGGCATTCAGCCGATCATCCAGAACCTTTCGGCCGTCGCGCAGCGCTTCGACGACCGCTTCCGAAAGCCCCGCCTTTTTGTAGGCGATAGCCGTATGCCCGGCGACGCAGAATCCGCATCCATGCGTTACCGCCGCCGTGATCTGCACGACCTCGCGTTCGGCGAGGTTCAAACCGCTCCTCGCATTGATGGCAGACACGGTTTGATAGGTTTCCAGCGCGGCCGGCGCATTGGCGAGCAACCGCACAAGGTTGGGAAGAAAGCCGTTATTGATCTGAGCGGTCTGCAAGCCAGCCTTCGCAGCATTCGGGGCGTTCTCGATGGTAAGCAACGGAAGTCGGGACATAGATGCAGCTCCGCTCGCATGATGCCGGGCAATGATGCCTCATCCATCATCATCAACTGGCGCCAGTTGTAGCGACTTCGCCTGCGATGCAAAGGCGCTGGCGAAAAAGAGGAAGTCTTGATCGCGTCAGCCAAATTTCTAAAAGAGACATGCCGTAATCCGGCGATTGACGCAGCATTCCGACTGCTCATCGAAGCGCATCGCATCGCGCTTGGTCGCGCGGGTACAGGCATCAATCCTGCACGCACAGACGCCGCCGCGTCGTCCCGATTTGCAGATCGAATCAACGGGGCGATCCAGTCGTCTTATCGCGCTGAAGGACCCGACTACAGTATACCGACGTCTGCTATAGCAATCGAATATCCAATATCACGGACACATTCGCCATTAGGATAGCCGTCCGGCCGTCTTCTTGGATAAAAGCGCGACGGCAGGACATTCTCCAATTGAACCTAATGTCAGCACGTTTAGTCTCCCAACAGCAGGCAGGACAGATCGTTTCTGCCGAATGAATTGGAGACTGACAATGAACGCAGCAATGCAGATGATGCCGATGCCTATGATGATGGGCGGCATGATGAATCCGATGATATCGGGTAGCATGATGAACCCGATGATGGTCGGTGGCATGATGAACCCGATGATGATGGGTGGCATGCCGATGATGGGCTGCCAGATGAAGTGCACCATGACTGCCAACGGCATGACCTGCGAAATGATGCCGATGGATCCCGCCATGAAGGACATGTTCATGAAGTGCTGTGATAACATGATGAGCATGATGCAGATGGGTATGCCGATGATGATGAACTGCGGCGGCATGATGATGATGTGCATGCCGATGAAGACCGCGGCCTGATCGCGACTTTTCACTGACAGAGATGGCGGGCTGGCTTTGTCAGCTCGCCATTTTCGTTTCTGCGGTCAGGTTGCTACGACGCAATGTCCGCATAGGTCATGACGAGATAGAGCACGGCCTCGCTCGCAACGAGGTTTCGATAGACATGCGGCACGTCCGCCTCGAACAGGACGGCGTCGCCTTCGGCCAAGGTCTGCGGCTTCTCCGATCCTACGGTAAGTTCAACCACGCCCTTAACGACCACCAGATTCTCACGAGTCCCAGGCGCATGCGCCTCCGCCGACTCGCGATGCAGAGCTGCGATCTTGAGCTCGTAAAATTCGACGTCGTGATTTCCCTCAAAAGGAAACAAAGCACGCGAACTGAACTGCCCCTGGCTCGATGTGAGCAGCTTCGCCTCCGAGCGCCGCAACACCACCGACCCACGCGGCGCCTCGGAATGCAGCAGGTTTGCGAACGGGACATTCAACGCATTCGCGACCTTCCACAACAGCCCGATCGTCGGCACACTCTTGCCGGTCTCGATCTGGCCGAGCATCGCGCGGCTTACGCCCGACTGCTTGGCAAGCCGCTCCAGCGAATCTCCACGACGGGTTCGCAGGCGCCGCACATTGCGACCGACAATCGCCGGAAGATCCGTTGGCATGTCGGGCGCAGCTAGATGGTGAAGCTGGTCGTCAGCGACAGGGCTCAATCTGCCGTCGCTCACAAAGCATCCCGATTTGTTAAAGCGGTTGCCGCCATCGGGACTGGCATCCAGACCATCATCGGCCAGAACCAGTAGACCGCTCCCTGATAGAAATTGACTTGCTCTGACGGAGCGCTCGACTCGCGAGTTGCAGTCTTGCGCGCCCGATAGGCGCTGAAATCGATTACGTTTGCTGAACTATCTGCCACGCAATTTTCCATATCTTCAACAGCTTGAGCGATATGGTATTGATGTCGGGGCTCGAAACAAGTCGCCGGAGAATAAAACAACAGACGTGTCGGAGGACGCAGCTGCACAGCAAGCTATGCTAGGCGCGACGCGGCGTGGAGCATGCCTCCCTCGAGACGGCCGCACAGCCCGGTAACCCACAAGGCACAGGCGATCGGCGTCTGTGAGGTCAACGGCACGCCGCTGCCTGCGAAGGACTTCTTCTAGCAGCAACCAAAAGCTGCGGCGCATCAGCCGCGCGGCAACAGGCCAAGCCGGCGACCGCTCCAGAGCGTGACCGCCGTGCCAGTGAACAGCGACGCGCCAAACACCCAGCCCGACAACGCACCGGCAGTGATGCCGGAGAACAGCGTGCCAACGGTGCAGCCGAGGCCGGTCATCGCGCCCCATCCCAGCAATACGCCGCCCGTTAGACCGCGCAGGACGTGGTCGATCCGCGGACGTTGCGGCTTGAACTGCCCGGCCACCAGCGCCGAGGCTAGCGATGCGGCGACCAGTCCCAGCACGAACGCGCCATTTGGCGACAGCAGCGCGTCGCGGACGACGGCGATGCAGCCGCGCAGACCATCGAGGCCTTGCAGCCGTGTCGGTGCAAGTTCCAATGCGCCTGCAAGCTGTCGCGCGCGGCTGCCGATCTCGGCGGTGACACCGAGTGGCGCGACGCGCAGATACGACATGGTCGCGAGCACGCCGATGATGGCACCACCAATCCATGCCGGCCAGCGATCGACGAAGATCGCGGTCGCCTGGTCGCGTGCGCGCGCATGCTCAGCCGGCTTCTGCGGAGCCGATCGCGTCACGGCATAGGCGATCAGGCCGAGCACCAGGCCAGCGACCAGCAGATGCCCGGCATAGCCGAGCGTCCGCGGCAGCCACACCACCGATGCATCTGCAACGGCGGCAAGATAGACGGTGTTCCAGCTGATAAAGCCCAGTATGAAACCGATAATTGTGCCGATGAGTGCGAATGGCGCTGTGGCCGATCCCTCGCCAAGCCGATAGAGATGCGCGCTGACGCAGGAGCCGGAGATGGCCATGCCGGCGCCGAACACCATGCCTGCGGCCACCAGCGCGAAGCTGACAGGCCCGATGAACGCATCCGGCGGCAGCCGCCCGGTGCCGGCATCCGGCAGCCATGCACCGAACACCAGCGTCGTGCCGACCAGGCCGACGGCCAGCGCCACAATAAGACCCAGCACGCCCTGCGGTGCGCGATCATCGAACCATTCGCGAAACATGCAGAAGAAGCAGAACCTTGCGCGTTGCAGCACGATGCCGAACGCCGCGCCAAACAGCAGCGAGATGGCGAGCGCCGGACTGCTCTGCCCGTGCAGCACATAGGCGGACACGCCGATTGCCAGCACAATAGCAAGAGCGACCGCGACGGAAACCTTGCGGTCCGCAAACGCAGCAAGCGCCGGGTCGATGCCCGGCGCCTGTTCGTCGCGATGTGAAGACCCTGTGAGGGTCTCCACGGATGTGCCGTCGGTCACTTGCCGCTCCAGACCGTACCCGCAACGTTGACGACGGGGACGCCAACCGAGTTGCCGTATTCGGTCCACGAGCCGTCATCGTTCTTGACGTCATAGCCAAGGATCTTCGAGAGCAGGAACCAGGTGTGGCTCGAGCGCTCGCCGATCCGGCAATAGACGATGATCGGCTTCGATCCGTCGATACCGGCAGCGGCGTACAGCTTCTTCAACTCGTCAGCCGATTTGAAGGTGCCATCCTCGCTAACCGCACGGCCCCATGGCACGTTGAGCGCGCCGGGGACGTGGCCGGCCCGCACCGTCAGTTCCTGCGAACCGGGCGGTGCAAAGATCTTGCCGGAATACTCATCGGCAGAACGGATATCGACAATTGTCGCATTCTTGCTGTCGGATGCCGCGCGAATATCGGCGAGGCGCGCACGCAGCTTCTGGTTCGGCTCGGAGACCGTCAGCTTGCCCGGCTGTACCGATGCATTGCGCGTATCCAGCGGACGCTTGTCGGCCTCCCACTTCTTGCGGCCGCCATCGAGTAGCTTGACGTTCTTAACGCCATAGACATCGAACACCCAGGCACCCCAGGCTGCGAACCAATTGTTGTTGTCACCGTAGAGAACGACGGTGGTGTCCTGATCGACGCCCAGCTTGCGCGTCAGTTCCTGGAACTTCTCCTTCGAGGCGATGTCACGGGTCACCGTATCGACGAGGTCCGTGTGCCACACCACATTCTGGGCGCCGGGAATGTGGCCGCGCTCATAGACGCCGGGCTCAACGCTGACTTCGACGACGCGAACCTTCGGATCGTTCAGATTCTTCTCAAGCCATTCGCCGTTGACCAGCGGGCTGCTGCCCTGCGCGAATGACGCTGTCGCCAGTGCGACGGCGCCAAGGCCCATGGCCAGCGTCGTTGCGATAATCGATTTCAGTTTCACAATCATTCTCCATCAATGGGCAGAGCACTGGGCTGAGTATCAGTTGCCGAACGTCGCCCCCAGCCGACAATTTCTCGGATGCATCTCCTCACTGCACCAGCAGCGCGTCAATCGACCGTCTGACGCAGCCAAAAATGGCCTTCTCGCAAATGTCGGAATCGCCGAATGGATCGAATGTGCGAGCTCGCTCACCCGGAATGTCCTTCTGGTCGTGGCAACCTGTCGCAGGTGATATGCGCTCGTTACGAGCATTCGCAGCGACAAGCCCACTGTCTGAAGAGCGCTGCAGGATAGCGCCACCAGTGAGGTGGGAGCAGACCGCGGCCCTCATTCCAACTGTATTTGACGGCTAGTCTTGCGATAGCGCCCCTCAAGCTCTACATCCGCGCGTCGCTTGCCTCCCGACCAGGACTCCCATGACCACCGGCCGACAGCTTCGCTTCAATGCCTTCAACATGACCGCGCCGAGCCATAACTGGGCCGGGCTCTGGTCTCATCCGCGCGATGCATCCATCGATTACAACAATCTGGATTACTGGATCGACTATGCGCGAATCGCCGAACGCGGGTTGTTCGACGGCGTCTTTCTGGCTGACGTGTTCGGTGTCTATGACGTGTTCGGTGACAGCCCGGACACAGCCGTATCGCACGGCGTGCAATTGCCGAATGCGGACCCCACGCTTCTGGTCTCGGCCATGGCGCTGGTCACCAAGCACCTCGGTTTCGGCATCACGTCCAATATGTCGCTGGAGCATCCCTACCAATTCGCGCGGCGATTTTCGACGTTGGATCACCTGACCCGCGGCCGCATCGGCTGGAACATCGTTACCGGCTATCTCGACAGCGGCGCGCGCGGCATGGGCTTTACGGCCGGCCGTGCCCATGACGATCGTTACGATGTTGCCGAGGACTTCCTCACGGCCGCCTACAAATTATGGGAGGGCAGCTGGGAGCAGGACGCCGTGCGTCGCGATCGTGCCACCGGCACGTTCACCGATCCAACGAAAGTTCACACCATCCGCCACGACGGTCCGCATTACCGCATCGATGGCATTCACCTCTCCGAGCCCTCCCCGCAACGCACGCCATTGCTGTATCAGGCTGGCGCTTCGAAGCGCGGGCGCGCCTTCGCCGCCAGACATGCCGAGGCGATCTTTCTCAACGGCCAGACCAAACCGATCCTCGCCAAGGCCGTGCGCGACATCCGGACGGCCACAAAAGACTTTGGCCGCGATCCCTACGACACCCGGCTGTTCGCCGGTCTGACCGTGATCGTTGCGCCGACCCGTGCGGAGGCCTTTGATCTTCATGCGGAATACAGCCGCTATGTCGACCAGCAAGGGCAGCTTGCGCTGCTCTCGGGCTGGACCGGCATCGATTTCTCGACCTACAGCCCGGATCAGGCGCTGCAATATGTCGAGAGCAACGCGATCCAGTCGATGGTCGAGAACCTCACACTGCGCAGCGAAACGCCGCTGCGCGTCGGCGATCTCGCCAGCCTGAGCGCGATCGGTGCGCGGGCTCCTTTCGTCGTCGGATCACCGCAGGATGTTGCGGATGAACTCGCCGACTGGGCCGAACAGACCGATATCGATGGCTTCAATCTCGTCCGTCTGGTCGCACCGGAATCGCTTGAGGCATTCGTCGATCTGGTGGTGCCGGAACTGCAGTCACGCGGGCTGTACAAGTCCGACTACAGCCAGGGAACCCTGCGCGAGAAATTGTTTCCTGGCCGGGGCGCGTTGCTCCACAGCACGCATCCTGGAGCGCAGTTTCGCCGCTAAACTTTCCGGGCGGATCGCCCGCACAAATCGCGACAGGACCGCCACGACGACGTAGCGGTCCAGACCTCCATCACCACGACGGCAGATAGGCGCCTTTGAATCGCGTCAGGATGAACTGTTTTACCGGCTCTGAGTGATAGGCATCGACCAGCTTCGCCACCCATGGCTTGCCCTTGTCCTCTTCCCGCACGGCGATGATATTGACCCACGGGCTTTCCAACGGCTCCTTGATCAAGCTGTCGCGCACGGGATCGAGGCCAGCCTGGACGGCATAGTTGTTGTTGATCGCCGCTACATCGACATCGGCCAACGACCGCGATAGCTGCGCGGCATCGAGCTCGACAAATTTCAGTTTTTTGGGATTCTCCGCGATATCGACGATCCCCGCGGTGACGCTGGTGGGGTCACGCAGCTTGATCACGCCATTGGCTGCCAAAATCTGTAGCGAACGCGCGCCATTGGTCGGGTCGTTGGGAATCGCAACCGTCGCACCATTTGGGACATCGGCAACGCTCTTGTACTTCTTCGCGTAGAAGCCCATTGGAGAAACCGTGGTGTAGGCAACCTTCACGAGCTTCCAGCCGGTCTTGGAGATCTGGTTCTTCAGATAAGGCTCGTGCTGAAACGAATTGGCCTCAAGATCCTTGTTGGCCAGGGCCTGGTTCGGGAACACATAGTCTGTGAATTCGACGACCTTGATGTCGAGTCCGCGCTCCGCGGCCACCTTCTTAACTGCGTCGAGCACTTCCGCATGTGGGCCGGCCGTGACACCCACGCGAATGGTCGTTGGCTCTTGTGCATTTGCGACAGGTAGACTTGCTGCAATAGCGGCGAACAGGAATGCGGCCACACCGCCGGTGCGAGCGAGCATGGCCAGCCGCAATACGTTAGCCGATTTCATTGACGAGTCCCTTATGTGAGTGTGCGAGATGACGATGATGGTGGCGGGCAACTCTCGTTGCGCCGCCACGCCAATGATTATGAATTTCTCCCGAGCCGACGGAATTCTTTTGTTAGCCCGGTTTGGAAGAGACTTTGCTGCGATCAAGGGGAGACGCAGCACAAACACAGTGGCAGCCAACCGCCCAGCGCCAGGATAGCATCGTCGATCGCGACGGAGTTATCGATGCGCACACAGATTTCCTTCGCACTGACGGTGCGCGCCCACGCATTCAAGCGAAATGGCACGCCGCTACGTGGCTATCTGCCACGGTGCGAAGGACTGGGCTGTCCACAGCACAGAGCTCTTCTGCGCGCGGGCACCTGGTATGGAAGTGGCATCCTTCAGGCGGATTATAGGCACTCGGCAGATCTCCCTGCACCATATGCCGCCGCCGACCGAGATCGCCGGTATCGATGCGCGGGATCGAGTCAAACAGCGCTCGCGTGTAGGGATGCGCGGGGCTTGACCACAATTTCTCTCGAGTCGATGTCTCCACGATACGCCCGAGATACATGACCGCGACGCGATCGCTGACATATTCGACCACGGACAGGTCGTGGCTGATGAAGAGATACGCCACGCCGAGTTTGGACTGCAGATCGACCAGCAAGTTCAGGATCTGCGCCTGCACGGACACGTCGAGCGCAGACACCGGTTCATCCAGGATGATTAGTCGTGGATCAAGCGCCAGCGCGCGGGCAATTCCGATCCGTTGCCGCTGCCCACCCGAGAATTGATGCGGGTAACGGTCGGCGGAATCCGCGGAAAGTCCCACTTTTGAAAGCAGATCGGCAATCCGGTCACGGCGCTGTCGCCGATCGCCGATGCCATGAATCCTCAGCGGTTCACCGATCAGCATTCCGACGGTACAGCGCGGATCGAGCGAGGCCAGCGGATCCTGGAATACGACCTGGATATCGCGTCTATAGGGCCGCATGCCGCTCCGTGTCAGGCGCGTCAGATCGACGCCGCCCAGCCGAACGCTGCCGCTCTGCGGCTCGACCAGCCGTGCAATCGCCCGGCCGAGTGTGGACTTCCCACAGCCGGATTCGCCAACGAGACCGAGCGTTTCGCCGGGCTTGATCGACAGCGAGACGCCGTCAACCGCGTGCACGGTTCCGCGCGACGAAGCAAAGCGCACAACGAGATCGTTCACCGTGAGCAGTGGCTCAATATGCGTCGCAACGAGCGGCTGCGTGTTCTGATGCACGGGCTTCCTCAATTCTCAGACAGGCTACGGCGCCATCTGCGTCAACGGGTATCAGCGGTGGCCGCGCGATCCGGCAGGCGGCGACCACAAACGAGCATCGCGCGGCAAAGCCACATCCATGCGGCATCTCGGCCAGCGAAGGCACCATGCCCGGGATTTCGCTCAGTCGGGTACGAAGGCCGTTGACGTGATGGCGCCCCGGCCGCGCTGCGATCAATCCGCGCGTGTAGGGATGCAGCGGCGACTTCAGAAGATCACGGGTGGTGCGCTCCTCGACTTTGCGGCCCGCATACATCACCAGCACGCGATCGGAGTATTCCGAGACAACACCGAGATCGTGCGTGATCAACAGAATGGCGGTTCCGGACTCGCGTTTGATCTGATCCAGCAACTCCAGGATCTGCGATTGAATGGTGACGTCGAGTGCCGTGGTCGGCTCGTCGGCAACCAGCAGTGCCGGATTGCAGGCGAGAGCGATGGCGATCATGACCCGCTGTCGCATGCCGCCGGAGAGATGGTGCGGATAGTCGTTCACGCGGCGACGTGGATCGGAAATCCGCACCCGATCAAGCAATGAGACTGCGCGATCGCGGGCCTTCTGGTGTGAAATGTCCTCATGTGCGGTGATGGCCTCGACGATCTGCTCGCCGATGGTCAGCACCGGATTGAGCGCCGTCATCGGCTCCTGGAAGATCATCGCGATCCGGTTGCCACGCAGCCGGCGCAGTGCCTCGCCCTCAAGGCCGAGAATGTCGCGCCCCTGCAGCTTCACAGAGCGGCCCTCGATGCGGCCGGGCGCCGCCACGAGGCCGAGCAATGCAAGAGCGGTGAGCGATTTTCCGCAGCCGGATTCGCCCACGATGGCCAGCGTCTCTCCCGCAGAGATATCGAAGCTGAGACCGTCCACGGCGGTCAGCGCATTACCCTTGCGGTCGAACCTGACACTCAGCCCATCGACGGACAGCACTGGCTCGCCCATCACCGGCGCTCCTGTTTCGGGTCGACGGCGTCATTGAGGCCATCCCCCAGCAGATTGAGCGCGAGCACCGCAACGACGATCGCCACGCCCGGCAGCGTTGCGATGTACCAATCCGACCGCAGCACTTCGCGCCCGGCGCCGACCATGCCACCCCAACTCACCACGTTCGGATCGCCGAGACCGAGAAACGCCAGACTGGATTCGGTCAGGATGGCCGTCGCGACCATGACCGATGCTGAGACGATGATCGGCGCCAGCGTGTTGGGCAGCAGATGGCGGAAGATAATACGCATGTCGGACGCACCGAGTGCGATCTCCGCCTGCACCATGTCGCCGTGACGCAGCTTAAGGAATTCGGCGCGCACCAGCCGTGCCAGGCTCGGCCACGCTGTGACACCGATCGCTCCGACGATGGTCGCGATGGAGGGCTGCAGGATGGCGACGATGGTCAGCGCGAACAGAAACGGCGGAATCGTCTGGAAGAACTCCGTCAGCCGCATCAGCGACGCATCGATCTTGCCGCCGTAATATCCTGCGAAGGCGCCGACACCGCCCCCAATCACCAACGACATAGCGGTCGCCACCGCGCCGATCAGAAGCGAGACGCGCGCGCCGTGAGAGATCCCCGACGCCAGATCGCGCCCCAGCATATCGGTACCGAGCGGAAAGCTGGGATCCTGGCCAGGACGCAGGAATGGCTGACCGACAAAATCCAGGGGATCGCCAGGGAAAATCTGATTGGCAAGCAGTGCCATGGCCACGACGAACCCGAGCAGCAGCACGCCCACAACCGCCGACGGCTGTCTTGCCGTCCGGAAGAACGCGTTATCCTGCGCGATGCGCGCCGGCGGGATATGCGCAACGATATCGACGAGGGCCATGGTCAGCTGAGCTCGATGCGCGGGTCGAGCACAGTGTACAGGAAGTCGATCGCCGCATTGGCCAACACCACCACGACCGAACTGCACAGCAGTATGCCGAGAAGCAGATTGAGGTCGCGCTGAAACAGCGCTTCGAAAGCAAGCCGCCCCAGCCCGGGCCACGAAAACACGGTTTCAACCAGCACAGCGCCGCCAAGCACGGCACCGACCTGCACGCCGAGCATGGTGAGAACAGGCAGCAACGCGTTTCGTACAACATGACGATAGGCGATCCGCCCCGGACGAATGCCCTTAGCGACGGCAGTCCTGACAAAGTCCTGCCGCTGCACGTCGATCATCGCCGCGCGCATCAACCGCGTATAAACGGCCAGAAAGAACAGCCCCAGCGTGGTTGCAGGAAGTACCAGATGTGCCGCCACATCTTTCAGATAGACTAGGCCGGTATAGCCACGCTCGATGCTGGTCATGCCGCCGACCGGTAGCCAGTCGAGCCACACCGAAAAGACCACGATCAGCATGATCCCGGTCCAGAACACGGGCGTCGCATAGAACAACAGCGCGATGCTGGAGATCACGGTATCGGTCGCGCTGCCCGCGCGCCGCGCGGCAGCGATCCCCATCGCCGAACCGACCAGCAATGCGAACGTGATCGACGTACCCATCAGCAACAGCGTTGCCGGGAGCCGCTGGGCGATCAGTTCGAGCACGGGCAAGCCCTGACGGAACGAGAAGCCGAGATTGAGCGACAGAAGGTTGCGCAAATATAGGGCGAATTGCACCGGCAGCGGTTGATCGAGCCCGAACTGCTTGCGCAATGCGGCCAGATATTCCGGCGTTGCCGAGCCAGCCTCACCTGCCAGCACTTGTGCTGCATCACCCGGCGCTAGCCGCAGCAGGAAGAAATTGGTGATCGCAATGCCCAGCACCACGATCACGAGCTGCAGGGCTCGCCGCCCGAGAAATTTGGCCGATACCGGGATCATGCGCGGGCGTTCAATTCTGCGCCGGCGCCTGATCGAACCATGCATTCTTCAGCGAGCCATAGGACTGGTCCGCCTGCAGGACGACGTCCTTCAGGGCGGAAGAGTGCAATGTGAAGAAGCGTAGTTCGAGCAGTGGCAAAGTCGGCAGATCGCGTTGAACGATCTGCTGGAAGCGATTGAAATCTTCAGTACGCTTTTTCGGATTGCCTTCGACCGCAGCGGCCTGGATCAGACCATCGACCTCGGCATTGCGGTAGCCCGACCCGTTTGTCCACGGCGTCTTGCTGCCGAGCCAGCCTGACCAGTATTCGCGAACGACGCCAATTTGCGGATCGGGGAAGGCACCGTTGTAGGAGCTCGAAATATCGAAGTCACGGTCGGCATAGACGCGTTTGATGAAAGCTGCGGTGTCCTGGGCGCGGATGTTGATCTCGATACCCACACGCTTCAGCGCCTGCTTCAGATATTCGCCGGTTCGCTTGTAGTCATCACCGTAAGGCAGGAAGTCATGATTAAGCGTGAACCGCACCCCATCAGGCCCGCGCTTAAAGCCGGCTTCGTCGAGCAAGGCTTCGGCCTTCTTCAGGTCGAACGGATATTTGGGCACGCTGGCATCGTGGAACGCCGTCAGCGCCGTCGGAACCGGGCTCACAGCAGGCTTGCCGTAGCCATACCAGACGACCTTGCCCAGCGCTTCCTTGTCCAGAGCAAACGCGATGGCCTGACGGACGCGGACGTCCTTGAGATACTGGTTCTCGACGTTGAAATCGAGATACAGCACGGGCGATAGCCAGTCATAGCCGCGGGTATCGACCTTTAGCGACGACAGCTTGGCAAGGCGCTCGACCTCGCGGAACGACACCGGATTGAATGTCGCATATTGCACCTCACCCTTCTCGATCGCCGCCGCGCGTGCCGCCGCGTCGGGAATAATCCTGAAGATGACTTTGTCGAGATAGGGCTTTGCGGTCTCCCAGTAATCCGGATTGCGTTCGAGCAGAATGTATTCGCCCTTCTTCCACTCCTTGAAGACGAATGCTCCGGTGCCGACCGGCTTGTTGTTATACGCGTTGTTCAGGATGTCGGTGCCTTCATAGAGGTGCTTCGGCAGGATCGGCGCACCGACGGCGTTGAGCACACTCAGAATTGGCAGCGACGGCTTCGACAAATGAAGGATGATCGTATTGCCGTCAGGCGTATCGACCTTAGCGACGTTTTCGAATATCGCCTTGTTGCGCGGATGAATGGTCTTCCAGACGTTCTCCAGGCTCCATTTCACGTCCGCGGACGAGAACGGTTTGCCATCATGCCACTTGACGCCCTTGCGCAGGTTGAAGCTGATAGTGAGGCCATCCTCCGCAACTTTCCACTCCGTCGCGAGCGATGGCTGCGGCTTCAGCTCCGGGTCGTAATAAACCAGGCCATCGAAGATGTTTCCCGCAACGATCTGCGTCGGCGTTGCCGTATTGAATGCTGGCGTCAGGGTGACCGGCTCCGGCTGCACGATGGCCGTCAGCGTTCCACCGCGCTTCGGACCGTCGGCTGCGCATGCCAGCGTCGCCGGCATGACCGCCACGGCAGCCAGCAGGACCGATAGTCGTGCGACCAATGATGTTTCGAAAGAGATTGCCCGAAAAAACTTCATGATGATTGCCCCAGCTCAATTCTGCTTCGGAACGTCAAACCAGAAATCGCGGAAGCTGCCATAAACCTGATCGCCGCGAATGGCCGAGGTCTTGAGATTCGCCGCCTGAATGGTGAAGAACTTTAGCTCGACCAGCGGCAGCGTCGGCAGGTCGGTCAGAACGATCTTCTGAAAGTCCTTGAACAGCGCGATGCGTTTCTCGGCGCTGGCCTCGCCCTGGACCTTCGAGATGATGTCATCGACCTCGGCATTCTTGTAGCCGGAGCCATTGGTCCAAGGGATGTTCTTGCCGACGGATGCCGACCAGTAAGCGCGGGTCACGCCGATCTGCGGATCGGAAAACGCTGCAAACCATGCGATCGAAAGATCGAAGTCACGGTCGCCATAGACCCGCTTGGTAAATGCCGCGGTATCCTGCGTCCTGATCGTGACGTCGACGCCGACGCGCTTCAACGCCTGCTTGATGTATTCCGCAGTCCGCTTGAAGTCGTCACCATAAGGGATGTAATCGATGAACAGCGAGAAGCGCGTGCCATCCGCGTTGCGCTTGAAACCGGCCTCATCCAACAGCGCATCCGCCGATTTGACGTCGAACGCATCCTTGTCGGCGCTCGCATCGTGGAACGCCGCCAGCGTTGAAGGAACGGGGCTGGTTGCGGGCTTGGCAAAACCGTACCAGACCACGTTGGAAATCGCCTTGCGATCGGTTGCACGTGCCAACGCATGTCGAACGCGTGCATCCTTCAGCGGTCCACGTTCGACATTGAAATCGAGAAACAGGAACGGCGACAGCCATTCATAGCCGCTGGTTTCAATCTTGAGGCCGGGCAGCTTGCCGAGCCGTTCGGCGTCCTTGAGCGGCACCGGGCTGAGCGAGCCATACTGGATTTCGCCCTTCTCGAAGCCAGCCGATCGGGCCGCCGCATCCGGAACGACCTTATAGATCACTTTGTCGAGATACGGCTTTCCCTTGGCCCAGTAATTCGGATTCCGTTCCAGCACGATGTACTCACCGCGCTTCCATTCCTTGAACACGAACGGTCCGGTCCCGACCGGCTTGTTGTTGTTCGGATTGTTGAGAATATCGGTGCCATCGTAAAGATGCTTCGGCAGCACTTGGGCGCCGTTGCTGTTCAGTGAACTGAGGATCGCGGGAGAAGGTTCGCTCAGCCTCAGGATGACGGTGTTGTCGTCGGGGGTGTCGACCTGCTTCACCTTGGCGAAGGTCGCCTGATTGCGCGGGTGGATCGTCTTCCAGACATTTTCCAAGGTCCACTTCACATCCGCCGATGTGAACGGCTTGCCGTCATGCCAGAGCACGCCCTTGCGCAAGCGAAGGGTGAGCGACAATCCATCCGCGGCCGTTTCCCAGCTCTCCGCCAGCGCCGGCTGAGGATTGAGGTTGGTGTCGTAGTCGACGAGGCCATCGAAGATGTTGCCGCTGACTGTACCAGTCGGAGCTGCCGTATTGATCGCCGCGGTGAGGATCACGGGTTCGGGCTGAATGATTGCCGTAAGCGTCCCACCGGGCTGCGGCGTCTGAGCAAAGCTCCCCGCTGGCACCCCCGCACCAAGGGCGAAAAGCAAACCGACTACTGCACGGCGGGATCTATCTGCGATCGAGCGAGGGAGAACCATCCAAGGACGATCATTCTGTGGCGTAGCGGCAACCATTCTTCCCCCTGTTTGACATCGATCTGCAGCATATTGCCTGACGAACGGCATGCTCCTTGACGCCGGGATATATCGACGCCCCCACGATCAATCGTCAATTTCGAATTGCACACGATACCAAGGACAACGGCGCCGTCGACACGGCCGATTGAAGAAGCTTTCTCCTTCGCAAGCAGGAATGCCTTCCGGCACATCAACATGCACCTCGATCCGCGCGGTCGACAGCGATGTACCAGCCGCCGCCGAAATCTTCGGCTTCGCACCTTGGGGGGATACCGTTGCCCCGCGCTTGAGATTGCTCCGCGCAGGCTTTTCTTCATCGAACTTGTATCGGGGAGAATGATTGAACTCCCGATCGTCGATCTTTGGACTTCAAAAATCTTGTTCGCTGACCGAGAGTCGATGTTGGCCGTTACGTAAGGGAGCGACTGAAGGCGCGGAGAAAACAACAACAGCCTGAAAATTGGGAGCATCTGCTTGAGCATCGACGATGACAACATTCTAATCCAGCGGCAGCGCGGCCCGACTTCTGCCATCACGTTCGGTATGCGACAGATAGGCTATCGCGAATGGACAGCTGTGGAGAAACACAAACTCAAGGGGTTGGCCGAGCGAGGCTTATCCGTTCGGAAGATTGCCAGATCGCTCAAGCGGTCCGTTTGCATTACCCAAGCGATGGCATCGAAATTGGGTATTCGCTTCGCGGATGAATTGGAACTGCGATCAAGTTAGGCATACGCTTTCCAGGCCTCATCCGTATGATTTCCATTTCTCCGACAGCCTCAAAGAGGCCATGCGCATCAATGTCGGCTGCGATGGGATTGCGCTCGCGATGTGACTGGACGTCAGTCCGGCAACGCAGGTTGCGCAAATCACCATTTGGGCATGCAATTCGTGGAAAGCGCGCAGAACATACGATCTCGCACCGTGTTGCCAAAGACCCGGTTACATGAATCGTTGTTGCCACTGAAGCGCAGCGCTTTTACTTACTTTCCGAAGAAAAACAACCGAGAACAGAACAATGGCTGTCTATCTGGATCATACTGGCCGCCCCCTTCCGCAGAAGCTGGCGGATTCGGACGGCATTCGTTTTCATTATATCCGCGGCGGCAACGGACCCACCGTCGTCCTGGTCGCTGGCTTTCCACAGAGCGTTTACGCATGGCGGCGCGTCATTCCTCTCCTGACCGATGCCTATGACGTCATCGCGCTGGACCTTCCAGGCCAGGGCGATAGCGACAAGCCACTGGATGGCTACGACACAGCCACGGCAGCGAAACGGATCAACGGCCTCCTCAAAACGTTAGGCGTTGGACGCCATTATTTCGTCGGGCATGATATCGGATCCTGGATCGGATATCCTTATGCGCACGAATTTGCGAGCGAACTGGACGGCGTCGTGTATCTCGACGCCAACATTCCCGGCGTCACGTTGAAGCCTTCCATCGATGTCGCTGATCCGGACTATTGGAAGAGCTGGCACTTTCTCTTCAACATGGTCG
This sequence comes from Tardiphaga sp. 709, assembly GCF_032401055.1. Lineage (NCBI taxonomy): Bacteria > Pseudomonadati > Pseudomonadota > Alphaproteobacteria > Hyphomicrobiales > Nitrobacteraceae > Tardiphaga > Tardiphaga sp. 709. Next base: position 2,128,419 of record NZ_CP135529.1, read on the forward strand.
ACGATCTGCCCGAGGCGCTCTTGCGGGACCGCGAGCGTATTCTCATCGAATGGTTCTTCAACAAGAAAACCGCAAACGCGATCGCGACCTTCTCGAAGGAAGACATCGACGAATATGTTCGCGTCTATAGCTCCTTGGGTGGCCTGCGCGGAATGCTAGGCTATTATCGCGCGGTCATCCGCGACATGGATTACAATCGTGGCTTGTTTCAAAAGAGAATAGCTGTGCCTGTGCTGGCGCTGGGAGGCGATGCCGGTAGTGCACCAGGAATTTTCGAAGCTATGCGACCCTTGGCTGAAAATATTCGAGGCGGCGTCATCCTGGACAGTGGACACTATATCCCAGAGGAACAGCCCGCAGCTCTTGTCGCCGAGCTGAGGGCATTTTTCGAAATTATATCCACTTCATGAGCGGTAAGGCTCCGGCCAAACTGCGCGTCAATCGAGTACGACCGACACCCTCGCCGACGTCAGATGTGCACGGATCGTGGAGCGCTGCCCCTTGAGCTTCGGCGGAAATATGAACTGTCCAACGACTGACGTCACAATACCTCGGCCTTCGCCGCTGATCGTGTGCGCGTCATGCGGGGAAACCCTAGGAAGAGAAATCCGCGAGCGCCGATCAGCTGGCGAACACAATCGTGTTCAAGCGTGGAAAAGCGTAGTTTTGGTGCCCAGGGGCGGCTCCGCTTTGCAAAGCTATAATATTGACAAGACACATGATTTTTTAGGTTGATCCGAGATGCTACCAACGTCGATACCAACAATTTGCGAATGTTGACTGAGTTTTGCCGGGACAACGAATGCCCGGCCGCCAGCGGGCGGATATCGTCGACCAGCACCACCGGCAGGCAGACTACGGCACCATTCCCGATATGGGTAGGGCGTTGCTTTTCGATGAGACCGATCACCTGGGAGCGTGCTTCGCCAAAAAACCGCTTCGATATGGATAGCAGCGAACAGTTAAAGGAGGCCGATCAGGTCACTTGGGACGGCTTCAGCAACAAGGTGGACCAGCACTTCGAAGGGGAGGCGTGGCGCCCCCCGATCACCGCCGCGTCCAGTAGCGCTCGTGGCATACTCGAAGCGTTGGACAGGCTCAGACCCACCAACTGGCTTCGGTAGGTTAGCATACTTCGCAGCTTCGGACACGACGGGCCTGTGAACATTGCCCGATATCTTGGTCAACTAATACCCATCCTGGCCGAGCACCCGCGACGCTGATTTAAAATAGGCGAGAATCGACCTCTACAAATTTGGCTCTGCCGCGCGAACGAAATCCGCAGCGCCTATACACACGCCGTCGAATTCTGGCAGGAGCGTGTTCGGATGATGCTTTTTTGGGCCGACGCGCTTGACCTGTTGAGGGAGAACGGTCGCGTCCTCAGAGTGAGAGTGTGAAGGAAAACACGAACCGAAATGTAGCCGCGCCACTTAAGTAGCCTCATCACGTCGACATGCTCGCTTTAAGAAGCGACAGAAGTGATTGTACTGCCACAAGTCGCCGACGTCCGACCGTTGTGGTCGCGAGATGTCCCGCTCCTATCAGTTCGTAAAGCTTCGTGCGTTCCAAACCGGTCGCCTCACATGCTTCGTCGATCGTACAGGTGACCCGCTGGGAGAATGCAATCGTCTGCGGTTCAGCAGATTTTGGAAGGCATGGAGTAGCCTGTGACTGCTGTCCTCCGTTCTTCTCTCGACGTCTGTATCTCACGAAGCCTCCCAATCGCAAAGCGCTCGACGGCGAGAGTTGACCGCGCGACGAGCAACGACAATGCGAGCAACCGAGGGCCCTCGCGTACAACAGCGTACTTCGACGGACTTTTCGAGCATATCCGGACATCAACGGTGGTGAGGAGAATTTTCACTGACCGCATCAGCCACAACAATGAGTCGCGGCGGGCATGGCGGCTGTCATGCTTGCTTACCGAGATCTATGCTATCTCACAGCCTCCTGTGAAGTTGCGGAGGGCTAGTTGTGACCGATACGGTGCAGGGGACAAACTAAACCTATCATCGGCAACATCGTGCTTAGCCATAGTCGCAGAACCCGGCAGCTTTCGGTTGGCTCAATGTCCCTCAATTGTGCGATGTAATTTGACGCCTCTGGAGCGACTACCGGTCCCGGAGCGCCTCGTCGTCCTCCCTGAGCTACTGTGTGAGGTCTGGAATCCCTTCACGATGCAGTCTATGCCGAGACGCCATTGTCGAGCAGGCTTTTCTCACCCTTCGGCGTGAGCTGATAAAGGTCGCCGTCCTTCTGGACATAGCCGTCCAGCACCAACTCTTCAGCCTTCGCTGTATCGTCAAAAGCAAAGGCGTTATCGATTTCCCGCAGAACCATCAGTTGATCGTCTGTAAGCATGGGAACCTCCGTTTCCCTGGCAACCACGGAACGCGCAGCTTGTTCCTATTTGCGATGTCATACTGAAGACCTTGTGGCTTCCGCCTCTAACGCACGCTGTCGTTTGCGCGTCTCTCGCGTTGTGGGCAAAGAGATCCCCAATCGGTTCGCCTGACGTCTGACGGCCTGGACATTACGTTTCATGGCCGCAGCAATTTTGATCGGCGATGCACCCGCTTCAGCCATGGCTTTAAGTTTTTCACCTTCTGCGGCCGACCAAGGCCGGATTAGCGGCATCATCACTCATACTCCACCAATCGAAGCGGCGTCTTTTCCCTATGGCGCTCGTAGACTGCAATCGCCTGATTCGACAGCAGCAGAGGACTGACGACCCCCTGCCCGATCTGGTACGCGACATGCTTTCCAATAAATTCAAACGCTTCTTGCGGGTCGCGCAAGCGGCCAACCCCCGCCAGGTAATCCAGCGCGATCTTTACAGATTGCTCGTGCAGGGATTCCGTTGACTGGCTCAGGCTGCCAACTCCTTGCGAACTGCGGCGGCTGAGTTGCCGACCTTGGCGACCGTCTTCTGCAGCTTGTCTTTATCCACGCCGAGCTCCTTGGTCCAATACTTGACCTCATGCGCCTCGTGCATGTTGATCTTGCTGCGATCCGGCTGCCCCTTGTTCTTCAGATCGTCCATGGCATCCTCCAGTGTTTGATGCCTAAAGGAACGCATTTCTGACTTTCTAGTTCCGGCGCGGCCAGTATGGCGGCCGCCGCGGTAGGTCGCCGCGCCTCTTCGCGGTACTGATGCCGGCCTTCTAAAGGGACGAGGTGTCTTTTTGCCGCCGCTTGATCTGCACGAATGAACTTTGGGTTGAGTGGCGGGTTGAGAAATATGCCCAAGCGCACACGGACATCGGCCCCTATGGGCCTTCAACCTTCCCAGTTGGAATCCTGCTCGCAGATGATGCCAGCAATGCCGATGGCCGGAAATTCCAAAACCGGCCCGTTTCGTCCGATCAAGAAATCGGCGAGCGACAAGGAGCGCGCTCACTCTGCGAAAGCGACGCTCCGTAAATCATTGCAGAAGCAGCGAGCTCTGCAGCGCGGCTAGCTGTTGCGCTGAAGATCGTTCTGCCGAAGGAACGAGAGGCCATGCACCGTAAGACGGTGATGATCGGTCTCCCCCTCACTGTGTAGTTGGTCAAGATGCTGGGAAAGCTGGGCGCGGACGCCCGGTGCTTCCGAATGTCCTGAGAGGGCGCCATAAATATCGATGGCGCGGTTGCCGGCCGGGATGTTCATGGCGAGCTTTCTCATGGCCACAGCCACCGTTCACCGTCGCCATGTGCGACAGTTGTCGGAGTCAAGCCCCGATGCTTCCGATCGTTCCAAGTTTCTCAGTTCTCAGTCGGAGCCAGGTGATCTTACCGGATAATGGATCGAGTTGGCATTCAGCCAGTCCTCGTTGTCTGCAGCTGAGATCCAGTAGTGTGCCATCTGTAAAAGCCGGAGAGCTTCAGCCTGGTCCGTGGCTTCTTTTGCCTGTCTCGCTGCATCGGATGCCATCAACCGAAACGACGTACCTTGGCGCATTTTCGCTCTCCATTTCAGCGAAAACATAAGCCACTGTTGCGCTAAAGGTTTCTTCAACGGGTGGGAGGACTTACGTAGTCCGGCTCCAGTGACGGAGCCGGACATTTAGCCTTAGAGATCTTGCTCTGCTTCGACGTTGACGACAGATTTGGCCAGCGCGGTCAACGCAACGTCGGTGGCCTTCTCTTCCTTCAACGTGGCATCGAGAAGCGAGACAGCTTCAGGCATCCCCAGCTCCTTCGCCCAGGTCGCCAGCGTTCCGTAGCGGGAGATCTCATAGTGCTCCACCGCCTGTGCCGCGGCAGCAAGACCGGCATCGAGAGCAGGCATGCCCTTGTATTCGGTCATGATCTCTGCGCCTTCCTTGGTAATACCCATGATGGCTTCACACTTCTTGGCGGTCGGCTTCTTGCCGAATATCTTGAACACGCCTTCGAGCCGCTTGATCTGACCAACGGTCTCCTTCTGATGCTTCAGAAAGGCGGCCTTGAGTTCTTTCGATTGTGCGGCTTTTGCCATCTTCGGCAGCGTGGCGAGAATCTTCTTCTCGGCGAAATAGACATCCTTGAGTGTGTCATGGAAAAGGTCGGCAAGAAGCTTTGGCTTTTTGGCCATGGGAAATTTCCTCCAGTAGCCCCGGTGAGCTGGGGCGGCTTATCACGCCAGCCCAACAGACCGCTGGAACTTAAGTTCCGATGAGGAGCTGCGCTCTTCTTTCCAAAACGCGATGGCCTCTGTTCAGTTGCCCTTTATAGCGCCCAACGAAAAAGGCCCCCGGGAGGGAGCCTTCTGATTTGAAGAGCAACGCGTTCAGCGATGGCCGTGGTGGATTCCACGATGCATGTGACCATGACCGCGCTTCACGATAACAACCTTGTTGGCACGATGACCGCGATGGTAGCCGCCGTGATGGCCGCCGCCATGCCGAACCGCTACGGTCTGAGCATCAGCCTGTGAAGTAGCGGCAGGAACAGCGATGCCGATGGTAGCGAAGGCAGCGAGAGCCAAAAGAACTATGCGCATTATCTTCTCCTTTGAATGAGCGGAGATTGAATGCGCGACTGTAGGGCCCGTTCCGTCGTCTCAGGATAAATTTCCTGAATGATTGTTCAGGAAACGCCGTCAAACCTGCTCTTGCCTGCGCCGTAGCGTCTCCACTGCCGCCATCCCCGCGGACACCATGCCGCCGAACGTGCGCTCACCCGCATTCACGCGCTTCAGTATTTTCTTGGCGACGAAACAGCGGTTCCTGTGGTTGTCCAACTCGCACGGCAAGACCTCGCACGCTTTGGTAAGGGCTATCTCCATCTCAAGAATTGTTCGCTTGTCGACCATCTGCGCGACCAATGGCGGTGCGCTGGCGACTGGCCGTCCGGCAATTCCATCTTCCATCAACATGACGACCTCCCTTGTTTTCTCCTATATCGTGCATTTGGTGTTTTAGTTCCTTCAATGGGAGCTGCGGTGCTTGCGGCACCTACCGACCTGGCAGCCCATTGATTACGCGCCACGCTGCAGCGCACCATCAATTCATTCTGGACCCTGCGATCTACCGTCGCTACGCTTTGCACAAGTTCGCCTCGAGATGCGAGCGCCGACGATAGAGATTACAGGGAGAGACCATTGAACGTTCTTCAGAAGACGAATCGGAATACCCCAGATGAAGCCACGATTATTGCGTGGGGGCTTTTTTGCTTCATCTTGGTATCGGCCATTACCATGATTGGTCTCTACGTTGGTTTTCGGCATTAGATAGTGAAAGCCCCCGCGGACGATCCGGCGGGCTTTCAGTTTTTCAACCTCTGCCGGCGACGGCCCCGCCAAATGAAGTACTGGAGAGACGATTTCGAGCTCGACTGGACGCTCCGCGATATCGGTGCCGGCCGGCTGAAGCTGTCCCCGATCACGGAAGACCAACTCAGCGAACTCCTGGAGATGGGCCTCGTCGAAATCGTGGACGACCAGGTCAAACTGACGGAGGTCGGAAATCGGAAGATCCAGTGAAGCCTTTCTACCGAACGACGATCTTCCGGTATTCTGATTTGGCTCACACAGAACAAAGGAGGTTGCGATGAACAGGTTTGCTGCAGTTGTTCTCTGTGGAGTCTTGCTAATCGGCGCATCGACTATGGCGCGAGCTGATCAGCCTGGACCGGATTGGATGCCAATGGAGCAAGTAAAGGCGAAAGTCCTGCAGTCTGGCTACTCGCAGGTTACCAAGCTCGAGGCTGATGATGGCCGATGGGAAGGTGAAGGCATCAAGAATGGTCAAAAGATGGACTTTCACGCAGATCCGAAGACTGGCGTGATCGTCTCAGAGACGCTTGATGACTAACCTTCGCGGCCTGCGGTGAAGGGGAGCTACTTTCTCACCTTCCCTTTTTTCTCAGAAGCTTTCAGAGCCTCGGCTTGCGCGCGGAATGCTTCAGCCAGATCGTGCATCCGCTCAGCATGCTCGATGTCCTCGGAGCGTTGAGCTACGGCCTCGGCCTTACGAGCCTGCTTCCTGAGCGACTTCGTTGGTTTCATACGGAAGTTATGCCGCAAGCCGGGAAGTAGTTCCACCTGCTGGGCGGTCCTATCGCACGCCCTCCGGACAGCGTAGGCTTCCGGGATGAAACAGTCCGACACTTACCGCGCGAACGCACACAACTGCGCCGAAATGGCTGCCGCAGCCGACAACGAACCGGCCAGGAATCGGTTCAAGCGCATGGAAACGGCATGGCTCGCATTAGCCGAAGAAGCGGACTGGCTCGATGGCGAGGCTTCGCCGAAAACTGATCTGTCGCCCAAGTAGAGCCTGCCCGACCCAGAAAAGAACTGAAACTTTCTTGCGCCCGTCTCGTATCCGGATTGATCTTACCGCGAGGAGCACGTTTTGACTTACGACGATCAGATCGAAACAGCGATTGCAGATCAGGACATCGACAGATTGATAAAATTTGCATATGGCGACACATGCAGGTGCACTACCGTCAAAGGTGAACCGATGTGCGTCTGCAAGATGTTGGCGACGGCACTTCGCTCCAAAGTTGTTCCACGTTCACTTTTCGAGAACAGGATTGAGCGAGTTGCCTCAATCTAACGGCTGATGGATTTACGGTTGGAGTTAACGCAGGATGACAGCGACCGAATCTTGACCCCAGAAGCCTCGCTTCGGTCGGCCCGGCGGTAGAGCGACCTACCCGCTGGGCCTTTAAACAACGATGTTCTCTAACGTTGCTGTTCGAGCAACCAGACAGCATCCTCCAGTATCGACAAGCCGGTCAGGCCCGACGCGCACTGCCTAGCTCTCAAGGACATCACTCTTCGATCGCAAGCTTCTGCTGCCTCAACTTGCGCGGTGAGCCTCGGTCGAGGACACCACCGATCACATGCAGAAGTCTGACCATGGAAGGCACCACGCGCGATTACATCGCCAGCAACGTGGAGACGACGCCGCGGGTGGCAAGGATCCGGGGTGGCAAAACGGCGAAGGTGCACCGCAAAAACATTGAGATCCGCTCTCGGCAATTCGTCTCAAATGAGACGACGTCACCTCCTGGCTTGTGGTTCCCTCCCGGAACCGTTGGAGGAACCGACATGAATGAGCGTCAGCTGATAACCCGCGCATGGCAAGATGCGGATTTGGAGAAGCTCAAACAGTTGCATGCAGAGGGGGCTACGCTTCTACGAGCATGTGCGGCTATGAAGCGACCAATGGCTTCCGTCAAAAAGCGTGCTCGTGAACTTGGGCTGCATTTCGCAAGTGTTCGAGAAGTCCGGCGGGAGATCAGCGCTCGCGAGCAAACCCAATGACAGTTATTGGGTCTGCAGCGCCGAAATGCCCGAAGTGCAATCGCAAGATGACGTCATTTGAAAAGGGAGATTCGGAGTTCAAATGCGCAAAGTGCGAGGTCGATCCGATGGAGCGCAGCAAGGGTTGGCTTTCGAGCGAGTTGAAGCCACCGTCAAGATGACTAGGATGCTGAGCGCAGGCGAACAGGTTCAGCCGCGTAGGAGGCTACAATCGACCCTCTAGTCGTCCTTATAAAAAAACTGAAAGAGCACTCGCACCTGAGCCAAGAAGATCTTTTGGAGATCCGCCGGCTGCCGTGCTCTGTCCGCGAATTGGATAGTCATGAGGACTTCATTCGGCAAGGCGATCGACCCAAGGTGTCCGCAATCGTCGTCGAAGGAATGCTGGCTCGCTATCATCTCCTGCCGAACGGCGCACGCCAGTATTTGTCCTTTCATCTCGCTGGCGACATGCCGGATTCACAGTGTCTTTTCATCGAGGTGATGGATCATGCCGTCTGCGCGATCGGCAAGGCCGTCGTCGCCTCGGTCCCGCATCGGGACTTGATGAAGTTATTCGATAGTAGACCAAAGGTTGGCGCTGCAATCTGGCGTGAAACCTTGATCGACGCAGCCATCTTCCGTGAGGCAATCACGAACAATAGCGCGCGGTCCGCCCCTGCCCGCATGGCTCATCTCTTCTGCGAACTCTTCTACCGATCGCGGGCTTCCGGCTTGACACGTGACGATACGTGTATTCTGCCGATAGGTCTTAATCAGCTGGGAGAGGCTCTCGGGCTGTCGCTAGCTACCGTAAACCGCGCTTTGGCCAACCTTCGAGACAGCGACCTTGCTGACTTCAAGAGCGGGTCTCTTACCATCAGAAATTGGGCAGGTCTGGCGGACTGCGGCGAGTTCAACCCTCGCTACTTGCATCTGCGACGCGAGCCGTTCTGACATCGCGATTGTCAACGAACAGCACAATGGCGGCACCTATGCCAATCTCAAGACCGCTGTCGAGTTTGTAGAGAGGCCGCACAACGCGATCACGGTTCTTAGCATCTCGGCGGTCGTCGCGGTCTGACCGACACTAGCCTCTGACCAAATCCCGGTAACGCCTTCCCGGCATTGGCCGATATTATGCGTAGACAGGGAAAAGGCCGGCTTTCGCCGGGCCCCGGTCTGCTGAATTCAGTGTTCGGACTTAGAAGTTGAAGTGATAGTTGATGCCGCCCTTCACAGTGTGGGTGGTGGCACCAAGCTCCAGACCGTCCGGAGCAGATGCAGTCAGATAACGTTCGCTGCCATAGTCGGCGTACATGTACTCACCCTTGAGCGACCAGTAGGGGCGAACATGTATTCCACGCCAGCGCCGACCGCTTTGCTCTCGCTGAAGCTGCCGCCCAGGCCGGCGATCGAAAAGCGATTATCGGCCCATGCGCGACCGCCGTTGGCGTAGAACAGCGCTGCGCCTGACGTCACACTAAGACAGCGCCCGGCAGTCCAAGAAGCGCCCCGAAAATTTTTAGCGTCACCCCTTGACCGAAAGCAGCGAAAATCTACATCGATAATCGCCTTTAAACGAAAGGAGTTAGGAGGCCCAGCATGACAAGCGCTGCCATGTCGATGAATGAAATCCACGCAAATTCTCTCCTCGCCAGCACCTTCTCGCACCCGCGGGAGGTTCTTGCCAATCCCTTCTTAGACACCCTGCAAAAGCGATGCATCCTAGCCGCTTGGGCATCGGATGCGTTTACTGTCGAAGGGAAGCCGTGGCTACGCCAAATTCCCGGCTCCCATGAGACTGTTAGGATCGGTGATATTCTCGCAGCTCTCCGATCCCTTGATGAGGATGACGGTCCCCCACCGAAGACGTCGCGAATGCCGTTGCCGGAAGCACCCATACGTGTCCGAGCCGTGGGCCAAACCGCAGGAGAGGATCGACGCCGCCGTTTAGCGGACATCCATCCATAAGACGCGAAACCATTTTCGCAAAGAAGCCGCCCGAGCATATTGCTCGGACGGCTCAATCGTCGCCCCGTCGAAAAGATCGATGCACGTCCGCCGCAATCGTCAATGAGTGTCGGTCCTTTGCCACTTTTCAAGGTCCGGTTTTTCCCGGTCCTGAGCAAACTGTTCCTTTTCCGGCACGCCTTTCCAGGGCTTGTCGGTCTGTTTCGTCGGAGCCCACTCTGACTCCGTGCGGGGATCATCTTTGGGATTTTCTTTGCTCATGGTCTCTCCGAAATGCTACTTGCCGGCGCCGATGTTGCCGCCCTTGATGTTGCCCAGCGAGTTGTCCCCTTGCCCGGAATTGCCGCTGTTGCCCTTCAGAGCGGTATTGCCGCCAGTATATGTGCGGCCGGTACCGGTGGTCATGCCTTGACCGGAGGTGACGCCCTGCTGAGTGTGGTGCCGGCGGGACTTTTCGGCGGACGCCGACGACATCGTGGCACCGACGAGGAGAAGCGCTGTAGCGCTGATCGTTATAATCTTTTGCATTGAACCAAAGCCAATCTGTTCATGAAGCCCTTGTCAGTCGAACGTAGCGCTGCCTGACTCGTTCCGCATCGGGCCCCCACTAACAGCCTCGTGGCAATCCCCGGCCCGCCAAGCTCTTCTCGTGGCGGTCAGATAAACTAACGAAAAGCGTGCAGGAAGCCGCGGCCGGAGAGCATCTTGGCCGTGTACAATCGCTTCTTTATCATTCTGGAGATGCAAAACCAGATCGTAGATGCGCCCCCTCGTCTAAGCTCCTCCGTTTGCGAAGTACCGTATTGGACAAACAGGTCCATTAATGAAACGTCTGGTGGACTAGGCGTCGGAGCGCGCCCTTCCCAGATTGCCCGGATTTGCGCCTCCTCAATCGTACCTGCCAGGAACCGACCGGCAGCCGAGAGGACAATGGTTGCTGACCCGCGTTCGAGACGCCATATCCTTGGCCGTTGACGATCCGATCTGCTTGCCCTGTAAGATCGTAGTCCGAGGCCCGAAGAAGGACAGATGCGCATAATGTGGATCGCCGTACTTGCCATGGTGCTGCCCGCTGCCGCGCTGGCGCAAGACATCACGCAGCGCCCCGTCCGAACCGAGCGCATCTCAGGCACTCCGGTAGGTGTGGGTCTCTATGAGGTCGCTCCGGACGGCACCGTTCTGATCGACTGGCGCGCCGTCGAGGCGGCGGCCGAGGGCCCCGCCGATCGCGCATCGACCCCGGTTGCGAAGGCGATGCTGGCGATCAGAGACGGCAAATGGAAACCGATGGCCCGGTGACGAACGACGTCGCGCCGGAAATCCGACAGCGTAAGATCATCCATATCGACATGGACGCCTTTTACGCATCAGTCGAACAGCGGGATAATCCAGAGCTACGCGGCAAACCTGTCGCCGTCGGCGTCTCTCGGGAGCGTGGGGTCGTGGCAGCAGCGAGTTACGAAGCCCGCAAATTCGGCGTCCGCTCGGCGATGCCGTCCGTTATAGCCAAACGTCAGTGTCCAGATCTAATCTTCGTGAAACCGCGCTTCGAGGTCTACAAGACCATTAGCCAGCAGATCCGAGAGATCTTCGCCGAGCACACGCCGATCATCGAACCGCTGTCGCTGGACGAGGCTTATCTGGATGTTACCGAGAACCTTCAGAGCATCCCACTGGCGCGCGACATCGCACTGGCGATCCGCACTAAAATCAAAGCCGAGACAGGGCTCAATGCCTCCGCCGGCATCTCTTACAACAAGTTCCTGGCCAAACTCGCCTCAGACCATCGCAAGCCAAACGGTCAGTACGTCATCTCTCCGGAGATGGGACTCGCCTTTGTGGAGACCCTGCCCGTCGGCAAGTTCCACGGCATCGGACCGGCGACTGCGGCTAAATTCAACGCATTGGGTATCCAGACAGGACTAAACATCCGGAACCAGTCGCTGACGTTCCTGGAGGCACACTTCGGCAAAGCCGGGACCTATTACTACTGGATATCACGCGGCATCGACGAGCGTCCTGTCCGCGCCAACCGCATGCGGAAATCCGTCGGCGCCGAGAACACTTTCTCCGACGACCTCACCGAGTTCGACACCATGATCGCCGCGCTGCAGCCCCTCGTCGACAAGGTGTGGCAACACTGTGCCAACACAGGGAACCGCGGGCGAACCGTCACGCTGAAGGTGAAGTTCGCTGACTTCGAGATCATGTCACGAAGCCAATCAATGCCGACGGCCGTATCAAACCGCGAAGAGCTCGAACGGGTCGCGGCATCACTTCTCGAACGCTCGATGCCACTGCCGAAAGCCGTGCGGCTTCTCGGTGTTTCACTATCGACACTTCAGACTGACGGGGACGACGCGCAATCCCAGTTCCAGTTACCAATCTAGCAGCGCTAAGCCGATTCAGTCCGTCGATCAGTGATCGCCTTGCGCAGCGTGCGCGACAAAAGCTCAACCGAATACGGCTTCTGGATGAGTTCAAAGCCTGTATGGGCGTTTTCGGCTAGAACGTGGCTGTAGCCACTTGTCAGAACGACCGGCAATCCAGGGTATTGGTCGCGGATAATCGTGGCCATCTCCACCCCGTTCATGCCGGGCATGATGACGTCCGAAAACACGAGGTCGAATGCGAATTCATCCTTGGCTAGAACGTCCAGTGCCGCGGAAGCTGACGTCACCCAGTCGGTTGCGTATCCGAGATCCTGCAGAAGCTCTGTCGAGAATCCCCCAACATCCGTATTATCCTCGACAACAAGAACGCGGTGCCCCCGCCCGCTTGTCGCTGCGCTTGCTAATGGCGGCGCGCTGCTTTCGACTTCGGCGCCAGTTTCGGCCCGCGGCAGATAAATTGTGAACGTCGCGCCCGCTCCAAGCGTGCTGCTGACGCCGATCTCGCCGCCCGTCTGTTTGGCGAACCCGAAGGCCTGACTCAAGCCGAGGCCCGTTCCTTTTCCCACGTCCTTGGTCGTGAAAAATGGTTCGAAGATCGCATCCAGGTACTCGCTAGCTATGCCGACGCCAGAGTCAGTTACGGAAACCGCGATGAAGTCGCCCTCTTTCTGAGGATGAGAGCGCATCTCCGGAATCGAGTCGGCTGCCGCGACACCGATAACGAGGCGCCCTTCGCCGTTCATGGCATCGCGTGCATTGACTGCGAGGTTGACCAAGGCGGTTTCGAATTGGGTTATATCGGCCATGGCGAATTGGGCGGCAGCCTCAATATCCAGATCAATCTGGATCCGGCCGCCGACCAGTGGCCGAATCAGGTTCGCAACGCTCGCGACCTGGGTGCCGACGTTGAAGACGCGCGGAGCAAGCGGCTGCCGGCGAGCGAACGCAAGCAACTGGCTGGTCAGCTTGGCCGCCCGGTCAACAGTATCGGAGATTGCGTCGATATAGCGCCCTCGCCTCTCCTCTGGAAGATCGCGCCGACGAAGAAAATCTGTGGCTGACCTGATGATCGTCAGGAGATTATTGAAGTCGTGCGCCACGCCTCCGGTGAGTTGTCCGACCGCCTCCATCTTCTGAGCCTGGCGCAGAGCGTCCTCGTTCCGGCGACGCTCGGTCACATCGACGGCCTCTGCCAAGACGGCTGTAATCCTACCTCCACTGCCGAATACTGGGCGCATGGCGAGGTCGAGATGCCGCTCCGCGCCGGATAGGTTCAATTGAACTTCGGCGCGCCACGCATCGCCGCTCAGTGCGGTTTTAAACGCGCTGAGAACTCGTTCGGGCATACGGGGCGTCGCAGTAAACCAGGGCGTATCCCAGAACGGCATCCCGAGCACTGTCTTCGCTTCTACCGCGATGGCGGCAAGTGCGACCGCATTCGCGAAAACGAGTGTACCATCGAGCGCGAGCAATCCCTGATACTGGTTGGTCGTTTCCAAAATGGCTCGTAAATGAGCCTCGTGGGTATGAAGTTGCGCGGTTCGCTCTTCAACCCGCCGTTCGAGTACCTCGTTCAACCCACGCAGTTCGATCTCTGCTTCTTTTGCAATCGTGATGTCGTGGGCAACCCCAATAAAGCCGATATGCTTACCCGCCGGGTCCCATCGGGGTTGAGATTCGGATCTGACCCAACGCCACACGCCATCCGCACGTCGATATCTGCTTTCGAGCACAAACGGCTTTAGAGATGCCTCACCTGCAACGCTCTCGCGCACGACGCGCGCCATATCGTCCGGGTGAAGGATGGTCCGCCAATCGAAAGCCAACGCTTCTTCATATCCAAGGCCGAGAAATTCCAGGTAGGCTTTGTTTGCGAAGGACCGCGTCCGATTAAGACGTGTCACCCACATGGGGACTGGCGCACTGTCGGCGATCAATCGGAACCGCTCTTCACTCTCGCGTAGCGCCTCTCTGGCGATCGCACGTTCCGTGATATCGATATGAGCGCCGATCATCCGCAGCGGTCGGCCTTCTGGATCACGCTCGATACGCGCCTCTGCTACGATCCAACGAATTTCCCCGTCGCTGGGCCGAATGATGCGATACTCCGAAGAATAACGTTCCGCATCGCTTTTCAGAAGGTCCAGAAATTGCCGCTCAGCGCGCTCCCGGTCGTCCGGATGAAGCCTGGCGACCCAGTCTTCATGTGTCTCGTTTGCAGCTTCAGGGGGTAACCCGTGTATGGCGAGATATTCAGGTGATCGTCGGTTCTGAAATCCATCGCGCAGGTCGACGATCACACCGCCCACTTTCGCGATCCGTTGGACCTCCGCGAGTTCGCTTTCCCGATCGCGCAGGGCCTGTTCGGACGCTGTCAGTTCTTTCGCCACGGCTTCCTCGCCATCATGCGGCGATCGGCCGCTCTCACACTGTTTAGCAAGGCGCAGGGGGAAAGTCCGCTAAAACAGCGTGCCCTCGGAGATCGCAACTCAATAACATGACGCAGAGTTCCAACTTCTCGCGGTCTGGCATTTATGCTAAACATTATTTTATGAAGAAAACGACAGTAGCAAAGCAAAAATCAAAAGGCCGACCTGCGACCGGCCAAACGCCAATGCTCGGCTTTCGCGCCGCAGACGAACTACGCGGCAGGATTGTTCATTGGGCCGAGTTTCAGCCGGACGCTCCGAAACTCTCAGAAGCTGTCCGCCGCCTTGTCGAACTGGGCCTTACCGTTAAACCGTCTCGCAGAAAGAACGTCGCTCATAGCGCCCGTGCCAGTGAGATGGCCGCCGGCGCAATCGACAAGCTGACGGACAAGGGCGCCCGTGCGGACGATCAGGCCAGTCGGAAGCGGCGCCTGCTCAAAGGGCCCGAGGAATTCCGCGACGTCCGGGTCGATCGGAAAGCAAAAAGTAAGGCGTAGCGCTACTTCAGCACTATCCACGCTGGAGCATGGTCGCTTGGATCCAGCTTGCCGCGCACCTTTCGGTCGACACCGGCCTGCGCAAGCCGCGGGCTCAGCGCAGGACTGAGAAGCAGATGGTCAATGCGAAGGCCAGCGTCACGCTCGTATCGGTTCCGCCAATACGACCAGAACGTATACATCGGCTCATCCGGATGCTGTTCGCGCAGTGCATCGATCCACCCCTTCTTGAGGAGCTTGCCGAACGCCGCCCTACTTTCCGGCTGCACGAGCGCATCCTTGTCCCACGACTTGGTCGGGTAGATGTCGAAGGGCGTTGGCACGATGTTGAAGTCGCCGGCGATAACGGCAGGAGCACCGGACTTGAGCAGCTTGCCGGCGTGGGCGTTCAGACGCTTCAGCCAGGTGAGCTTGTAATCGAACTTCGGTCCCGGCTGCGGATTGCCGTTGGGTGCGTAGACGCAGCCAACGAGAACGCCGTCGACGGCAGCCTCGATGTATCGGCTTTGCTCGTCGCTCTCGTCACCAGGCAACCGCCTGCGCGTTACCACGATCTTGGATTCTCTAGCGAGGATTGCGACGCCATTCCAAGTCTTCTGCCCAACCCACTCGGCAAAATAGCCCGCCTTACGCAACGCACTTTCCGGGAATTCGGAATTGGCGGCCTTCAACTCCTGAAGACAGGCCACGTCCGGCTTGGACGACTTCAACCACGCCAGCAGATTGGGCAGTCGCTTGTTGATGTTGTTCACGTTGAAGGTCGCAATCTTCACGCGCTCTCCCGATCCGAGGCTTACGGACATTTAGCTCAGTCATGCAGCGGCCCGGACTCCAAAGCCGTAAGCCGTGGAGCTCCATCGGCGTATGCCACCGTTGGGTCTGTACGAGACGAACTCAGGACGGTCGTGGAGCATTCAAAATCTTGTCAATCGTGATGGGAAAATCACGCACCCGCGCACCAGTTGCGTGAAAGATCGCATTAGCGACGGCAGACGCGGTTCCCACGATGCCGATCTCGCCCAGGCCCTTGACGCCAAGAGGGCTGACCTTGTCGTCCTTTTCATCGACGAAGATCACTTCAATATCCTCGATGTCGGCATGGGCCGGAACGTGATATTCGCCGAGATTGGCATTCATAATCTTGCCGAGGCGATGATCCGTCATGGCTTCCTCGTGAAGCGCCATGCCGATTCCCATCACCACACCGCCTAGGATCTGGCTGCGGGCCGTCTTGGGATTAAGGATCTTGCCCGCCGCCGCCGCGCACACGACGCGCGTCACGCGAACGACACCCAGATCTTCATCCACGCGCACTTCCGCGAACACGGCGGAATTCGTGTAGCTGATATATTTCAGCATCTGCCGCAGGTTCGGGCTGACTGTGCCCTGCTCGGTGATTTCCGTGAGCTCGGCGGCGTGCATGACCTCGAAAACGGTAAGCCCGCGCGCCGGATCATCCGTCCGGAAGATGCGTCGATTCCGAACCTCGACGTCTTCGAAACTTGCATCCGCAAGCGGCGAGTTGGCCATCTTCCTGGCTTGCTTGAACAGAGAATGCTTGACCGCCTCACATGCGGCCTGAACTGCCGAACCGTTTGACGCTGCGGTCCACGAACCTCCTTCGACCGGCGACATCGGCAGAGTCGAATCGCCGATTCTGGCCTGAACGTCTTCGAGTGATAATCCGAACGCTTCGGCGCCGATCTGCGTCAGGATTGTCCAGGTCCCAGTGCCAATATCGGACGCCGCCGTTGCCACCTCCAGCGTCCCGTCCACCTTGAGAGTCGCAGTGGCCTGGGCCTTTTGCAGGAAGGCGTCCCACATTCCCGTTGAGACGCCCCATCCAATCAGCTCGCGACCCTCCCTCATGGCACGCGGCTTGGGGCTTCGCTTCTCCCATCCAAATGCCGCAGCGCCCTCGCTGTAGCATTCCAGAAGCGCCTTGGATGTGAACTGCTTGTTGGTGTTTTCGTCCTTCGAGGCGAAATTGATCCGTCGAATTTCGAGCGGACCGATACCGAGTTCGTATGAAAGTTCATCGAGCGCGCATTCGAGCGCTGTCACGCCGATGGCTGCGCCGGGTGCGCGCATGTCACACGGCGTGGCCGTATCGAGCTTGGAAAGCTGATAGGTCAGCTTGACGTTGTCGCAGTGATACATCATGCCCGACCAATTGACGACAGCCTCCTGATAATCCTCGTAATGGGAGGTCGAGGCAACGGCATCATGCATGATCGACTGCAGCCGCCCATCGCGATCGGCGGCGAGCGAGACGGTGTGGTAACTGTCCGGCCGGTAGCCGATATGAAACATCTGCGCGCGCGTCAGCGACACCCGGACCGAGCGTTCGAGTTCGAGACTGGCCATGACGGCGAAGAACAATTGGTGCTGCGGCCGCAAGCCGGCGCCGAAGGCGCCGCCCACATAATGATTGACCAGGCGGACATCCTTGCTGCGCAGGCCGAACACTGAGGTGACATAGCCCTGCGCATTCTGCGAGCCCTGCGTCTTGTCATAGATCGTAAGCTTGCCGTCGCCCTCGAACACGCAGGTGGTGGCAAACATCTCCATCGGATTGTGGTGCTCGGCATTGATCAGGTAATCGCGGCTGATCTTGACGGGCGCATCTTGAAACGCCTGCTCGGCATCGCCGCGCGGGTCCGGCGGCGGCGGAATACCGCTACGCTTCTTCGGAGGCACATAGGCCTCTGCCCGCTTCGCCTCAAGCTCGGTACAATGCGCATCGACATCATAGGCAATGCGAACCAGGGAGCCCGCATCGCGCGCGGCCTCGAACGTTTCGGCGACAATCAACGCGACCGGCTGACCGTCAAACAGGATACGGTCCGAATGCAGCGGCCGGAACGGATGGCCAGGAGGCGCGACTTCGTCCCGCCAGCTACGATCAAGCCATGCCGCCTTGCTGCGATTTTCGTGCGTGAAGATTTCGACGACGCCTGGAAACAGCCTTGCTGCATCCAAGTGCATCGCCGCGATCCGTCCAGCGGCGATCGTACTACCAACGATGTAGCCATAGAGCAGATCGTCAGCAGGATACTCCGCCGCGTAGTGCGCTTGGCCGGTCACCTTCAGCCTACCGTCGACCCGGTTGGTCGGACGTCCGATATGCGTGATTTCACCAACTGACATGCGATGTTCCCGTTAACTTTCTAGTGGAGCGATTTGTCGGCCTGATCCTGCGGCGTGCCCGCAGCCGCCTGCTCCAGGGCACGAACGATAGCGCGGCGAGCAAGCTCGACCTTGAAGTCGTTGTCGCCCTGCCCCTTCGCATCACGAAGAATGAAATCAGCGACGTGCTTAAAGCTCTGGATCCCGACTCGCTCGCCTTTCAGCGATCTTTCTGCGTCAAAATCCCGCCATGGCTTATGCGCGACCCCGCCGAGCGCGATCCGGACGTCCTGGATGATGCCCTCCTCCACACGCAGCGCGGCGGCGACGGAGATCAGCGCGAAGGCATAGGAGAGCCGGTCCCGGATCTTGAGATAGGTGTGACAAGGTCCGAAGTCCGGCTCGGGGATAATGATCGATGTAATGAGCTCGCCGACCCTGAGCGTATTGTCGCGTTCGGGCTCGCCGCCGGGGAGGCGGTGGAAACCAGAAATTGGAATCGATCGCTTGCCCTCCGGCCCCTCGACTTCGACGGATGCATCGAGTGCAGCCATCGCGACGCACATGTCCGACGGATGGACCGCAATGCAGCTATCGCTCGCGCCGAGAATGGCGTGAATGCGATTGACGCCGCCAATGGCGGAGCAGCCACTTCCTGGCTGTCGCTTGTTGCAGGCTGTGGACGGATCATAAAAATAATAACAGCGGGTTCGCTGCATCAGGTTTCCCCCGGCTGTAGCTGCGTTTCGCAATTGCGGCGATGCGCCGGCAAGAATGGCGCTTGACAGTATCGGCCACTTGTCCCGAACGTCTCGATGCCACGCCAGATCGGTATTGGTGACCAGCGCGCCGATGCGCAGCGCTCCACTGGAAGTGATTTCGATCGATTTGAGCGGAAGCCGGTTGATGTCGACCAGCCGCGACGGCTGCGCCACATCGTATTTCATGAGGTCGACGAGATTGGTGCCACCCGCCAGCGCGCGCGCTGCAGGTTCATTCAGCGCCGCGATGGCATCGGCCACTGTGGCCGGGCGGATATATTCGAACCGGTTCATTCGGCGGCCTCCTTCGCCGCGATGCGCGGCATCAGCACGTCCTCGACCGCGTCGGCGATATTGGTATAGGCGCCGCAGCGACACAGATTGCCGCTCATATGCTCGCGTATCTCGGCCCGACTACGGGTGTGACCTTCCGCCAGCAGGCCCGCCGCTGAGCAAATTTGGCCAGGCGTACAGTAGCCGCATTGAAACGCGTCGCGCTCGATGAAGGCGACCTGCAGCGGATGCAGTTCGCCGTTCTGAGCCAGACCTTCGATAGTGGTGATCTCGGCGCCGTCGCGCGATACCGCGAGTGCTAGGCACGAATTGACGCGTTTGCCATCGACGAGCACGGTACAGGCGCCGCATTGTCCCTGATCGCATCCCTTCTTAGTCCCGGTGAGCGAGAGGCGCTCGCGCAACAGGTCTAGCAGCGTCACCCACGGCTCTACTTTGAGCTCGTGCAACGTTCCGTTGATCGTCAGGGAAATTGGGATCTGTGGGTGAGGTGGAATCTGGTTCACGGGGCGCCTCGCTATGCGTTCGCCATCAGAACCATTCTAATCGTAGGATGTTCCGTTTTCTTCCGCCCTCAGGATCGGCTTGCCCGCACCGGTCGGCGAGGCCAACCTTACCGCTTCTGGCGTCTCAGGCGCGCCGTGGGAAGGCCGCCAGGATGCTGTCGGAACCGCCTCTGGCAAATGGGTGAAGGAGACGCGAGTGTTGTTCCACCGTTGCGTGATGTCCGTCGCCAGGAACAACAAACGAGCAAGTTAATTCATCCAGCTCGGGGCATGACAAGGAACGAGGACAATATGAAGAAGACGTTGATAGCAGTAACGGCAACAGCACTGATGATTGCTCCTGCTGCGTTCGCACAGAGCGGTGCAAATCCGAGCGCGCCTCAGGTCAATTCCGCAGGCAACGGCGTTACACAGCCCGGCACCACCAGTACAGGGACGGCAGTCGATCGCCCGACATCGAGCACTCCACACGCGGCGCCGCACGCTGCAGGATCGCAGACTGGCAACAATGCGAGCTCCCTTAGTGGATCGAACGCAGCGACTGGAACTACCGGGTCTAACAGCTCTGCCGAAGGTCGCACTTCGGGCGGCGGCGGCGGTGCTGGTGGTGGCGCAGGTGGTGGTGCCGGCGGCAACTAGCGCGTGATGCCAGCCAGAAGGAGACCCCGATGATCGGGGTCTCCTCTTTATGGGTCTTGGTCGCCCGCTCCGGTGGCGCGCGCGCCAAACACTTCGCCCGTCCGGCCCTAGCCCTGACTGCATTCAAGCCTGCGACCATCTTTCAAGGATCTCGGCACAATCTGCCAGTTCGATCTGTAGGTCGAAACGCTGGGCGTACAAGCCAAGTAAGGCATCGTGAGTTTCGTCAGCTGAGCTGCATATCGCGTCTTGGGCAACGATGATGCGATAGCCCAGATCAACGGCACTCAAGATGGTTGAGAGAACGCAGACGTCAGTCTCCGCGCCGCTCACAATCAAGGTATTGACGTTACCGTCTTGCAGAATATCGTGAAGTCTTCCATTCGAGAACGCAGAATACGCAGACTTGTCGCAGACAATCGCCGGTGGGACATGTCGCTGCAAAGGGGGCATAAGCTCGAGGAGGTGCGGATCCAGACGTTCGCGCGTGACCAACCGCCATTTTTGGAAGTAGCTCTGCCACATCCCATTTGCATGCTCGGGCGACGCCGGGGGAATAAAGCGCGTAAAGACAGTCCGTGCCGGGTCACGCTCGACGAGGCTTTCCACCGCCGGCATGACACGTTCGAGCCAAGGCGTCGGCCAAGGCCCTTCGGGACCGAACAGCCTCTGCATATCCAGACACAAGTGCACTGCCCGACTGGTGTCTATTCTTGATCGGAGCTCGCCCATCTCAGGTCCACGTCCTGCGAAGTCTCTTGTAAGTCCACCAGCAAGAACCTGCGGTCGCCGCCCATACCAGAGATGCCAGCGCCAAGCTGCTCCAGGGAGCCGCGGCATTTAGGAGGAAAACTGTGAGAGCGAACGTAACGAGGCCCATGCTTCCCAGAGCCGCTCCGGCGGCGTCGAGCGCAGCGGCGTCTTCACCACGTCTCTTGCCATGCAGGCCAATTTCCCTTTTGCGGCGCCTTTCGTGCGCCTCGACCAGCGTGGCACTGGCGCAGAGCATGGCTGGAAATGCCAGAAACAGACCGCCGACGCCCGGCCCACAACGTGTGCCGATCAGACCCGTTATTGCAGTCGATGCTCCGCCCAGTAGGAACCGGACGATGTATTCGTACCAGCGACCATCGCTCAACGACGAGAATGAGACTCGAACAAGCATTCAGCCCACCATTCCATAGAGGCCAAACGCGACTACCAGCCACAGGGGAAACCCGAGCAGGGTAACAGATAGAACTGACAACCCCGCGCGTTTGAGTAGACGGCACGTCACGAAGCTGAGCACGAGAAGAGCGGTCGCGCCGGCCATCATCGAAGCAGCCAGCGTAGAGACGTAGTCCGGTCCATGCCTGAAGATTGCGAGCGCGAGCGAAACCAGGGCCACCGATGGCACGGCGCCGAAGAGTCCCGCAAAGGACTTAGGCCGTAACACGTCTCCGAGCAGCGCGAATATCGAGACCACTGCCCCTCCAACGAAAAATCGGACGGCGTAATCCGTCATGGCGTCGTCGTCCCATTGCCGTAGCCGGTCCAGCGTCTCAATAGCCGATCAATCAGATATCCGCTGGCGAAGCCCGCGACCACATCGCTCGTCCAGTGCGCGAGAACATAGATCCTCGTCAGCGAGATACCGACCGCAGCCGTCCAGGTCAGCTCGCGATACGGCCGATCGAATGAGGATGTTGCGCTCGCGAGAGCCCCCATATGCATCGCGTGCCCCGAGGGGAACGCATCATTCGGGCGGCCTGAGATCGGTACTCCGTGTAGATGGCCAAGAATGGTGAGCCTATCCGGTCGACGTTGATTGAAAACATGCTTCAGTGCATGTGGCACAACGGCCGTGGCCACCGAGGCCGCCAGAAAATGCGTACCGACAGTTCGCTTCCGGGGGGAGCCGCTACGCGACAGGAGCCAGAAGGCCGCTGCAGCAACAACGAGAACATGCTCGTCCGCGCCCCACGTCAGAGCTTCGGCCACTTGTTCGCTTGCGGCATGTGCGTGCCGAACGGCGGTTGCTGCGACCTCGCGATCAAGGAGAGTGGGTGGTACCATTATTGGCCGCATGGCATCTCCGTATGACACCTAGATAGCAGGCACTCTAAACCCTGATCATGCAGCCAGGTTCCGCTCCCTATGCAGAGTCCTCCCCGCGAATGTCTCGTATTTTACAGCCGAGCACGGTTGCTGTCAGCGCACAGCCGATACTGTTCGCCAGAACGATGATCCAGTCGCCCTTGAGTAGACCGTAGGCGATCCAGAGACCGAGGCCTGATGTCAGCACCACAAGCATCTTGAGCGACAGATCTTTGGTTGAGCTCCGGGGCAATGCTTTCCGGACTTGTGGAATGTACGACAGCTAAGTCAGGACAGCGGCGAACCCTCCCACCCACGGCAAAATGCTGGACACCGATGAGACCCCACTGCTTTGCCGCAACGTTCGATCCGATTAGATGAAAGGTTTGCCACCTGTAACGGCGATCGTGGCCCCGGAAACGTAGCTTGAGAGTGGATCTGCGAGCATCACGTAGGCGGTCGCAAGCTCTGCGGGCTGTCCGGGACGTTGCATCGGCGTCTGCTTGCCGAAATTTCTAACGGCTTCGTCTGGCATAGTGGATGGAATGAGCGGCGTCCAAATCGGTCCCGGTGCCACCGCGTTTGCGCGGATGCCCTTATCGGCCAACATCTGCGCCAAGCCGCCTGTGAAATTCTGAATGGCCCCCTTCGTCGTTGCATAGGCCAGCAAGGTGGGGTTCGGCATATCCGAATTGACCGACGCGGTATTGATGATCGCACTTCCGGGCTTCATGTGAGGCACGGCGGCCCTTGTCAGGTAGAACATTGCATAGATATTTGTCCTAAACGTCAAATCCCACTCGTCATCGGAAATGTCGCCGATGTCCTTGAACGTCGCTTGATGCGCGGCGTTGTTAACGAGGATGTCGATCCCGCCCAATTCCCTTACCGCCTTATCGATAATCACGTCGCAATGGCGCCGATGCTGGATGTCACCTGGCACCATTATGGCCTTGCGGCCTTCGCGCTCGATTAAAGCTTTAGCTTCGAGGGCATCCTCGGTCTCATCGAGATAAGAAATCAAGACGTCGGCACCTTCGCGTGCGTAGGCCAACGCGACAGCGCGGCCGATCCCGCTGTCGCCACCGGTAATAACCGCTCTCATGCCCTGCAATCGACCACCCCCCTTGTAGCTGCTCTCGCCATGATCGGGACGAGGCTGCATGGCCTCCGTTCGGCCGGGCATCGGTTGTTTCTGGGAAGCAAAAGGAGGCGCGGGATAACAATGGGGCATGAACCAGCTCCTAGATAAGTGCCAATCGAAAACGCTTGATTGGATGCAGCGTTCCGCCGGTGGCGACATCGCCCCGCCCAATGACGAAGGGGCGCTTGGGCAGCTTTTTCCTACTCTGGCATCGGTTTCGGGTCTTCGTCGCCAGGCGCATCGCTTTCGAGCTCGCTTTTGGCCTGGTGCCAGAAGTCATCGGCCTTACCTTCCGGGCGACCTTCCCTTTCCCAAAGTTTGTGAGCGTACTCTCGGATCTGTTCTTCAGAGTATCGGGGCATCGGTCTCTCCTCAAAAACGGATAATTGCGGCGGCGAATCGCTTTGGAACAGTCATGCAGGCGATCGCATCGATCGCTATAATTGCTTGTGCGCTTAAGACGCCACTATGTGACCAGTTCCCCGTCCAAGAATATTCCGTGAGGACTGTCGCTCCCGAATGAACCTTTCTCTCGTCCGCGCAGAAAAGCGCTGTCACGAAAAAGGGGCCTCTCATGGCTTTTCGCGAATCCATCAGCCGGCTGTTTGGCCGCACCCTCACACCGGAAGCTGCCGAGCGTACCGACAGCTTAACACCTCGATGGACGAGTTCATCCGGCTACTGCATACCAACGGCTATGACAGCAAAAGCTCCTCCACGTTTGGAGCGAAGGCAGGGCCATCGGAACGGCCACCATGCGAACAGGACGTTCAACCTCAAAAGAGGAAGGAATGTAAGTCGTTTCTACGTTACAGACGGCAACCTGATCGGCGTCTCCAAGCGGGTACGCCGCCACCAGCTGACGGTCGGCTAGGTTTTGAAAAACAGGAAATATACAACGGCAAAGGCGGCCACAACTAAGCCAAGGCTCCAAATTAAAACGTTGCGAACCGACGGCCCTGGCTCGGCGCCGCGTGCTTTGCGCGCTGACTTTACTACGGTGCCATCATCATCTCGTCCCAATTCATATCCTTTCACGGAGCTTGAGCCCCCGTCAATTTGTTGCACCGCCAAGTGCTGTCTTGTTTCCGGCTTCGCTGCTCGGGGCGCTGACATGGACTTCGTGTCCCTGCCGGATCGCAAGAGACGCTGCAGCGACGGCTGCTTCGAAAGCAGACTCTTTGGTCAGGAATTTCCCTTCCACGTCTCCATCGTGCAGAACGCCCCAGCCATCGTTAGATTCGATGACGGCATAAGTTGCTAAACCCATAATGTCCTCCGGAATAACTGTCGGGCACAAGCCACTGCTAGATTCATGTTTCCCAAAAGCGTCACGCTCGACGATCTCAAAAGGCAAACGTCCTAATCATCGCCGCCGTGCCAGTGCCCGGCCAATGAGAAATGCTGCCAACAACATACCGAGCGGAGCTTCACGCGTAAGCTTGCTTAGTATGTCGAGCGGCTTGCCGGGCTTTTTGCCTTCCTCGATTGCTTCTCCTATTGTTGATGCGACGGCTTTGACACCATCCGCCACGGTGGCCTTTAGATCTGACAATTGGTCACTTACGCGTGGCGTGTCTTGATCGGTCATGGCGCGTCCTCATCGGGTCGTTGCACAAGCACTCACTATGAGTATTGTTCCGGGCAAGACGGTTCTTCCCGGTCCAAGATCATTCCCGTTGCGCTTTGAAAACCTGGTCCGGCGGTTCGCGCGAGCCGGCGTTACGCAGAATAAGCGCTCTGCCGGATAGCAACGGCAGGACTACAGCGCCGGGAATGTAAGGCCTAGGGAGCATCGCCTTACACCTTCGAGCATTGGGCCGCCGACGTTTCGGAAGAGATCCGGCGCTGCGCTGATGCTGCCGTCGAAGATCTTTCACCCGCATCAGCCTCGCGCCAAGCGCACCCCGATTGCTCGAAGCAGTCCGCGGCTTAGGCGATCCTCCGGCCGGCCGCCTTGCCCTCTTCTAGAAATTTGAATTTATCGCCGTAACGAGCGGCTAATCTGAGACGGCAGAGACAACCCTTAAAGCAAACTTTGGTTCCGAATTTGACGGTAAAAGTGTTCTTGTGCCGCGTATGTGGGGGAGCCTACTCTGACTTGCGACTCCCGTGCCGCTAAACGATGGCAGTTATCGCCCTCTACCAGAGGGATTGGTTCGCGGAAAGTGAATGATGCCAAAAACAAAAAACGAGCGCAATCTTTTAGAAAGCGAACGCGCCTTCCGACTTCTCGTTCAAGGCGTCACAGATTATGCGATTTATCTCCTCGACCCCAACGGCATCGTATCAAACTGGAATGCAGGCGCCGAGACGATCAAAGGGTATGGCGCAGACGAAATCGTGGGCCAGCACTTCTCGGTGTTCTATCCGCCGGAGGATCGCGAAGCCGGACTTCCCGCCACCGCATTGGAGGCCGCACGCCGGAATAAGCGCTTCGAAGCGGAAGGCTGGCGGATGCGGAAAGACGGTACGCGGTTTTTCGCGTCCGTGGTTATCGACGCCATCTATGAAAACGATGTCCTTGTCGGCTTTGCCAAGATCACGCGGGACATCACCGAACGGTTGCAAGCCCGCTCCGCATTGAGCGAAAGCGAAAATCTTTTTCGCCTGTTAGTGAGCAATGTCACGGACTATGCGTTATACATGCTTGATCCGGAAGGTCATGTCACCAGCTGGAACCTCGGCGGTCAGCGGATCAAAGGCTATCTTCCTGACGAGATTATCGGTCAGCACTTTTCGCGCTTTTATACCCCCGGCGACCGGGACGCGGGAAAACCAGCGCGTGCTCTCAGCATTGCACGTGAAAAGGGCCGTTACGAAGAAGAAGGCTTACGCGTCCGCAAAGACGGCACGTTCTTTTGGGCGAGTGTGGTCATTGATCCCGTCCGCAATGACGCAGGCGAGCTGATCGGGTTTGCCAAGATTACGCGCGACATCACAGAGCGACGTCAAGCAGCACAGCAGCTTGAACGCATGCAAAAGCAGCTGGCGGAAGCGCAGAAGATGGACGCGCTCGGTCAGCTGACCGGCGGAGTGGCTCATGACTTCAACAACCTCCTTATGGCAATCACTGGTAACGTTCGGCTGATCAAACGGCATGCCATTGTCCCCCGCGTGATCGAGGCAGCAGGAGCGATTGAGGCAAGCGTTCGTCGCGGCGCGGCACTTACTCGTCAGTTGCTGACGTTTGCGCGGCGTCAGCAAGTCGCTCCGACGCTGCTCAATCTTGAAGAGACCGTGCAAGCTGTACGCGAGGTCTTGGCTACCGTTCTGGGTAGCGCGATCAAGCTCGAAATCTCCGTACCGGCCGGAGTTTGGCCAATCTTCGCGGATCCAACCGAACTCGAAACTGCACTCATCAATCTCAGCATCAACTCTCGTGACGCCATGCCCGACGGGGGCACCTTGACGATTACGGCAGCAAATTACCGAGTCAGGGATGGAGAGGATAAAGGCGAGTACGTGCAGATCAAGGTGGCTGATACCGGCGCAGGTATTCCCGAGGATGTCATTGCGAAGGTGTTCGATCCGTTTTTCACGACCAAACCCGTCGGCAAAGGAACAGGATTGGGACTCTCACAGGTGCATGGCTTTGCCAACCAGGCCGGCGGTCGTGTCGAAATCCAAAGCAAGCTCGGCGCTGGCACGGAAATCACCATTCGGCTTCCGCGTGGCGAAGGCCATGCAGGTGCGCACGAAGCAGAGGTTCTGGCCAAAGGCGCCGGCAATGTCCTTCTTGTTGAAGACAATCCGGATGTTGCCACCGCCAGCGCCGTATTTCTGGAAGAGTTGGGATATCGCGTAAAATGCGTACCGGACGCGGAGTCCGCATTGCGCGAGATCGAGCACGACGGCATCGACCTCGTTTTCAGCGATGTCGTGATGCCTGGAAAAATGGATGGTCTCGGCCTCGCCCGCCATCTTAGGCAGAATTACCCGAACATCCCCGTCGTTCTCGCAACGGGCTACAGTGACGCAGCGCGGAAACTGGGCTCTGAATTTTTGCTGTTGCGAAAACCTTACGAGCTTCATGAGCTGAGTAGTGCCTTACAGACAGCCCTTCACCAAAGATCGAAGGGTGCTCTATTAAATTGAACCACAATCAATGCACCGGATCTTACGCCCACCTGTCTTGACTAGCGTCAGCCTCATCGGCTCATGACACTTTGCCTGCCATGGCGAGAGCCGATGGAGCAAGGCGAAGGTCCCTCATGGGTTCGCGATGCGACGATGCCTTCGATTGCGTGGCCGTAATTTTATCTAAATGCAGAGTGTTGAGAACGCAGTTTAGATTGGAACGCACCTGCGAAAGGAACGTAGTACGGGCGCCATGTCCCTTCTGTCAGACTCCACGTTGCAGATCGTCTTGCTTACCGCCTTGTTCGCTGTCCTTGAGGGCCGCGACGCCGTTTCGCGCCAGCTTTGGAACGTGCTTTTAAGATCAAACTGTTTTCGCGTTCATCAGCGTGGAAGTGTTTGCCATGGTCACAAAGGACGGAACCACAATCCCCGGGATAGACGCCGAGCAGGTGGCCAAGCTTGAAATTGCACGTCGGATTTTGGAGCAGGCACGGGCTATCCTAGCAAAGGCGGCGAAGGACTAGGCCTCGCTCCCTCCTTCACGGCTTGCCCGGTTGCGCCCATATTGCGGCCGGCGGTCGGCAACGGGACGCCAGCGGGCCAGCGGATCGCCTTAATGGGGCGGGACTTCGGATCTTGGTTACGTTGACGCTGTCGGCCTGATTGCCGCCGCGGCAGTAGTAATAATTCGCATGGCAGACGGCTCTGCTCGATGGATGGACCAATGTCAGCGGTACATCTTGGGAACAACGCTAACAATTTTCACTTGGTCATACAGTGAAGTCGCCGGACTCTTGAACTCGCTTTCGCAGTCTCAACGATCAAGGTCGCCTAGTCTCCGCCACTTGAGCCTTGGCTATCTAACGACCTTTTCCGGCGTGCTTGCGCCTGGGCGATGAATCGCTTGGATCTCTTTGGAGGCAGCGTCTTTGCCCACGATTCACCAGCAAAGGCCGTTAAGCGGCCGCGGAGCGTTTCATGAAGACTGCACTAGGAAGTGATCCGAGACTTAACGGCGATGGTCTCGTCGATCGTTTCAAAGATCAGTTGCTGATCGTTATGTTGAAGCGGCTTGGCGGCGGTCCATTACGGATTCCAATCGAGGAAATGGACCGGACTGGAATGGACCTAGCGTCGTTTCGCCTCGTCGGCGACGACTTCGTCGTAAGTTTATTCAAACCGCATTAGGATGGCCGCGGCCCGCTGGCGCCTACGGCCCTTCGCATGTGCGGTTGGTGCTTCGAACGATCGACTAGATAATGCTTAAAAAGAAAGGCCGCATCGCCCATGACGACGTGGCCTTTGTCCTATCTGCTTATTGTAGGACAGTGCCCTACCGGTTTCCGAAATATGCCTGAACCTGCTTCAGAGCCTCGGACGGGTCGTCGAACTTGTCGCCGGCGAAACTCTTCATGGGGCTCCAGTGCGGTCCGTGAGCGGTGATATGGAACCACCCATCCTCCCCCCGTCGGACGCGTCCGACGATCTCCTGACGCTCGGCCCAGACGAGCAGCCACGTCTCGGAGTTCTCGTTGTGCGGCTGCAGTTCGATGATCGCCATATAGTTTATCCCAAAGAGTCCTAAGACAACGCAAGGAATGAGACTCGTTCCAGCAGATCGGAACTATCGGTGCGCTGCGGACTTCATCGCATGCTCGCCAACTTTCGTGAGGACACCGCCATTCTCGCTCCTTCCCAACATCACAAACTGCTGGAGAATGCGCAGGCCTTCGCCGCGAAGCTCTCAAGCCGCGCCTTTGATACGGACAGAACTGCTCACATCGCACCGGACGTCTGGACGGACTTCCGCTTCAGCGGATTGGCCATGAGCCCACTGCCTCACGAGCTCGGCGGCAACGGTCTCTGGGAGCCGCGGTTCGGCGCCGAGCTCTGCACTATCCTGCGTTTGATCGGCGCTGCGGACCTCTCGCTCGCCCGTATATTTGAGGGCCACATCAACGCAGTGGGGCTCGTCTGCCGTTACGGGACTGAAGCGCAGATCGAAAGTCTCGCGGGAAGCGTACGCAACGGTGCGCTGTCCGCAGTATGGGGCGCCGACGACGCGCAGGGCCTGAGGATCATCCCGGAGCGGGATGGCAACGTCCTCAAAGGCCGCAAGATCCTGGCGTCGGGCGCCGGGTTCGTGACGCGTCCCCTAGTTACCGCATCAGCGCCGGAGGGGCAGCAGATGTGCCTGCTCGACCTCGAGATCGGATATGCGCACGACACGTCCAGCTGGCAGGCGCAAGGCATGCGCGCGACGGCGACCGGGACGGTCGACTTCACGGGGCGACATATCACGGATCGTGAGCGGATCGGCGCTCCCGGCGACTTCATGCGACAGCCGCACTTCTCGGGCGGCGCATGGCGCTTCTGCGCCGTCCATACCGGCGCAACGGAACGGCTAGTCGACCTGTTCCGAGAGCACCTTAATTCCTCAGCAAGGGGCGAAGACGCGTATCAGCTCGAGCGCCTTGCGACTTGTGTCGCCAACGCGACGACGGCGCGCTTTTGGGTGGAGGACGCCGCGCGGCGTTTGGCGGTCGAGGATGATCCAGAGAGCATCGTGGCTTTCGCAAACCTCACCCGGTTGGTTGTCGAACGATCCGCCCTGACTGTCATGGAGACCGTCCAAAGAGGCATCGGGCTTCGGGCGTTTGTGCGTCCTCACGACGTTGAGCGCATCTGCCGCGACCTGGCGACGTATCTGCGGCAACCGGTGCCGGACCGCGCCATGAGCGATGGGGCTCAGGTCTTTCTGAATTCGTCGCGGTCGGCAGGAGACTTTTAGTGAAGGTTTCGGAATATCTCAAAGTGACGAAGGCGCTTCCTATCATCTCGCGCGAGGCGCTGACGGAGGGTGCGCCCTTCTTAATTCTCTCGCCGCACCCGGACGACGAGACGTTAGGTCTTGGCGGTCTGATCGCTCAGGCCTGCCAAGCAGGCCAGAAGGTTCACGTCGTGGTTTTGACCGATGGTGCAGGCTCGCACCCCCGGTCGGTCCAGTACCCTCCGGAACGGCTGGTCGATCTCCGGAAGGCGGAAGTCAGGGCGGCAGGCGAAATTCTGGGCCTCCATCCGGCGTTCGTACGCCATCTCGACCTCCCCGACACGCAAGCCCCTCTGGAGGGACCCCAGTTCGACGCGGCGGTCCGCGCTGTGTCCGACCTTCTTCAGGAGACGGGCGCAAAGGCTTTGTTTGTGACGTGGGATCGGGATCCGCATTGCGATCATCAGGCGGCCGCTGCCATCGCCAAGGCGGCCGGAGTCGCCAACCCAGCTGTCAGGCTCTGGGCCTACCCCATCTGGGGGTGGCACCTCGATCAGGACGACGATGTCCCAGGCTTCCCGCGGGGCCACCGGCTGGATATCGCTGGAGAACGTGATCTCAAGCACCGCGCTATCGCGGCCCACGCTTCGCAGATGTCCACGCTTATCGAAGACGATCCAACGGGCTTCCGGTTCACCGAAGAGACGTTGGCGCCGTTCCTTGGCGAGCACGAGTACGTTTACGAGGTCTCCCGATGAGGAGGCACATAGAGAGTTTGCCCGCTTCATACTTCGAGGAACGGTACCGGCAGGATATCGACCCCTGGGGATTCCGAACCAGCGCCTACGAGCGGGAGAAATATGACCGCACTCTGTCGGCTCTTACGCGCGCTCATTACGATCGTATCCTCGAAGTTGGCTGCTCGATCGGGGTCCTGACGGCAAGGCTCGCGCAGCGAGGCGGGCAACTGCTGGCGATCGACGCGTCCCGCACGGCGCTGGAAGCTGCGCGAAAGGACGCGCCGCCGAACGTCGCCTTCGAGGAATGTGTGCTGCCGACCGAATTCCCGGACGGCGCCTTCGACCTCATCGTGCTGTCTGAAGTGCTGTACTACTTCAGCCGGGCCGATCTCCTTTCGGTGGCCGAAAACTGCTGCAGGGTCCTCGCTCCCGACGGAGAGATCGTCCTCTGCCACTGGCTGGGCGCGACTGACTATCCGCTGAGAGGAACGGAGGCCAGCGACGCTTTCGCCTACGCCGTCGTCAAGCGAGTTCCGGCTCGCCGGATCCTTCGCGATGAAGTCTACCGCCTGGAGCGGCTGTCCGCGTGATTGCGGCGGCCCTCAGGCTTGCGACGATCATTCTGGCGATCGCGATCTGCCGAGGCAGCTCCGAGGGGCGTAGCGTCCGGTGAACCGTGAGAACAGGACTTCTGCCCGATACGGCTTCCCATGCCTCACGAAGCGTCGCCTCCTCGGCACGGAGGCGACGAACGAAGTCGGAGGGAATGCACAACCGGGCGGACATCGGACCGTCTTCGAGCGCACTCTGCCACGCCCGGCGGAAAAGCGATCGGTACATGGCGCGACGGGCGATCTGCAATGCGGGCTCAAGATCGTCGTCGCAAGGAGCATTCAAATCGGCGAGCCGGCGTTGCATGGTGTCGGCCGCTCCGCCAGGCGCCCGCCCCAAGATCCGACAGGACGTCTGGACGACGACGTCGAGCGAGTGACGAACCTTGAATCCCGCCTCGTCCAACGCAGCCGTAAGGGCGGCGTCTTCGCCGAGAGCGCGTGCAGGAAGTCCTCCGATGGCCCGATAGGCCGCCACGGTTACGGCCAGGCTCGCGCCCGAAGAGACACGATGGTTCGGCCACGGATCATGGGCTCGCGGATCACAGCGCGCGACGATTTCCGCGGCAAGGCTGAGGTAAGTATCTTCGAGCCTACCGCGGGACAGGAAATCCCGTCCAAGCGAAACGATCTCGAGCGGTTCTGCATCGATGTAGCCTGCCACGCACTCCACACCGTTCGCCAACTCATGGAGGTTAGACGAAAACCACGCGGGACCGACGCAGCTATCGGCGTCCGTGCTCATAATTACACCGCCCGGGCCGAGCGCATCGAGGCGGTCGGCCGCAAGGTCCATTGCACGCTTCCGCGCCCAGCCGGCGTTGGCCATCTCCGACGGCAATTCCTCCTCTATGACTACCACCCTCTGCGGGACCGAGTCGGCGAAACGTCTGGCGACTGCCGAGGTACCGTCAGTGCAATTGTTGGCAAACACCAGGATCTCGAACGCGTCCGCGGCAAGGGGCGCGCCGAAACGGTCGCGCTGGACGGCCAGCGCAGCGATACACCGCTCGATCCGGTCGGCTTCGTCGCAGGCCGGAATGGTGACGATCGCGAAAGGCTCGATGTTCGTATTCATAAGGCGGAGCGTCCTGGCGTAGGTGCGCCTGCTAATCGCCAGGTTCGATGCATGTTCCCTCAGCTGGGCCGCAGCGGCTACTCTATCAGGAGACTGGCGCGAAGGCCTGTCCATGTTCCAGGTCGTATCGCTCTCCAGGTTTTAGAGCGAAGCTTCTTCATCTGCCTTCCGTTGATGTCGGCGTACTCGCTGAGGGCCGCAGGCTTGGTCCCGCGATCCGGGCGCAACATCCTCACGCCGGATGCGCATCCGTATCACTGTCGATGTCACTGCGCCGGAGCAGATAATCTAGACCGCCCACGCGGTACCACCGATAGGCATATGCTTCCAGCATCAGGTGATGCTTGCCCCGGGCATCGGCGCGGCTATGGTCTTCCGCCAGAAGATTGATCAGGTGGTCGCCCTGCTTGCCATCGAGGCCGAGTGCGAATGACACTTCGCGTGGCTGTTCGTCGAGATTATGCACGAACAGCACGGAGTTGTTGCGCCAGTCGTAGCGGATCGCCAGCACGGCAGGGTTGCGCGTGGCGATGATGGTGAAGTCGCCCCAGCCAATTTCGGGGACCTCCTTGCGCATCCGGATCATGCGCTCGGTCCAGTTCAGCATCGAATTGGGATCGCGGCGCTGCTTGGCGACATTGACGTGATTGTAGCCGTAGGGGCCCTTGTCGATCACAGGATGCTTTGACTTTTCGCTCTTGGTGAAGCCGGCACGGGGTTCGGTCGACCATTGCATCGGCGTCCGCGCGCAGTTGCGTTCAGGCAGCGTGAGATCATCACCCATGGCGATCTCGTCGCCATAGCGCAGCACCGGCGTACCCGGCAGCGTGTACATCAGACTGTAAGCAAGCTCGAGCCTGCGTCGGTCGCCGCCGAGCATTGGCGCCAGCCGACGTCGGATGCCGCGATCGTAAAGCTGCATGTCCTTGTCCGGGCCGAATTTCGCGAACACCATCTGGCGTTGCTCCTCGGTCAGCCGGCCGAGATCGAGCTCGTCATGATTGCGCAGGAACAGGCCCCATTGCGCCGTCGCCGGGCGTGGCTTGGTCACCTTCATCGCCGCAGCCAGTGGGCGCACGTCGCCGGAGGCCAGCGCATAGAACAGTTTCTGGTTGACGTGAAAGTTGAACATCATCTGCATGCGGTCGCCGTCGCTGCCAAAATATTCCATGTCGGTTTCCGGCAGCACATTGGCTTATAGCGCCGCCCGGACAGCGGCACGCCACGAAGGCGCTGTGATGCCCGCCCGAACTCTCCCGCCATCGCCCTCCCGCCCTACTCGAGACATGGACATCCGGTCCGGCGACGTAAACGTGGGCACCATCGCTCAGCAAGACTGGAATGCGAACCCGGAAAGGGTCTGGCATCTGGAAACGGACCTGCGGCTTCTATGGGACTACACCCTGGGCCTCGCGACCCGCATGCCTGAAATACTCGACCGGACGATGTAAATCGCCGCTCTGAGAGTTTGCAGAGGGGCTATGGCCAGTTGAGGATCGTAAACGAAGCCCGGTCGTTGAGCGAACGGCTTCGATCACGACGTGTAAAGCTTCGACTTAACAGTGGGTCCGCCCGCGAGACATTTACCCGGCCCGTCATGCCGCCAGACAACGAGCGCGCGCTTATTTCGCGGATTTTCCAGCGGAGGCATACATGACGATGATTGAGCATTGCCGGCCGGTTGCTGATGACCGCATTGAATTCACAATGCGAACGTTGCCAATTGCCGACTAAGTTAGGCGGGAGACCCGTCCTTTATTTTGGCTTTGAAATGCTGCAAGACGAACAGACGCACGGCCGAGGTTAAGTTCACCTGAGGCCCATTGCGGTCAACGAGTCTGACAAGGGCTGCTGGGCTCGTCCCTCGTTCACTGGCAATTTCCTTTAAAGCGCTCCAAAACTCAGGCTCAAGGCTGACGCTCGACTTCGATCCGTCGGCTTTAACGAGTCCCTGCTTTCTCCTTTTCGGCTGAGGCACGCTATTTCACCGTTTTGGTTTGCTGATCGACAGGTGCCTTACCTTCGTTTCTGATGACCGAGACCGCGGCTCCAATGAGACCCAGCAACAAGATGAAGCCGAGCGCGTAGCCGTAAATCGGTCGGATGGATCGTCGCGGACTCTTCAACATAGAGGCTACTTTCAAGGGTCCCCCGGCGCTCGGGGCGCCGCGGCGAGGCAACCAGAAAATTGAACGCCTTACGAAGACACACTCATGCGAGGCATTCTGAGAAATGCGAGAACCAGAAATTGTTCCCATCTAAAAGTGAAGTCGTTCGGGAACAGGTTTTGTTAGTTTGCATTTCTCGGTTGGGGCGTCACGAGAGGAAACGACATGCGAAAACTTCTTAT
The DNA here is from genome assembly GCF_032401055.1 of Tardiphaga sp. 709. NCBI lineage: Bacteria > Pseudomonadati > Pseudomonadota > Alphaproteobacteria > Hyphomicrobiales > Nitrobacteraceae > Tardiphaga > Tardiphaga sp. 709. Next base: position 2,163,615 of record NZ_CP135529.1, read on the forward strand.
TGCAAGTGCAGCACTGACACTTATTGCAGCGCCGGCGCTCGCCCAGACGACGCCGAGCTCGCCCACTGCACCAACAACGTCGGACCGGACGACCGGCGCAGTTGGCTCGGAACGCGGCAACAACGCCAGCTCTCTCAGCGGTTCAAACGCAGCTGCAGGAAAAGCCGGTGGCGCCAACTCAATGAACAACGTTGACCAAGGCCGCACTAGCGGCGGCGGCGCGGGCGGTGGTGCAGGCGGCGCAGGTGGTGGCGCAGGCGGCGGTGCCGGGGGTGGCGCGGGCGGCGGGAACTAACTGTCCAGTTGGACGGATGTACTCTACTGGACAGCTGGGGCCCCGGAGCAAGTGCCGGGGCCCTTCGCCTGAGCACGCCTATTGGCCATGCTTCAATAACACTTGCCGACATGCTTTCGAAATGCGCGGCCTATTCTGCTGAAGGCAGGAAAGCACCATCATATCCCCGCCCTGAATCGCTTGTGCGCAATAGCGCTTCACGCTGGCACGGCACGCAGCCTGCTCCTCCAGCGTTCCGCTGCTTTGCGCGAGGGCTGTGCCGGAGAATACGATTGCCGCAGCTATTAAAAGGATCGAACGTGTCATCAGTAACTCCTATCTGCCCTTGATAACAGCTCTTCGCCTTGCTCTGTTCCTCCACGGCTCACCAATTGGAAACATCATCTGGCTGGCCACTTGGTCGGATCGCACCGCACCATCGAGCGCGATGGGATTGGAACACCATTCGCACGTGCGAGTTGGACGGGCCCCCTGCTCGTGAAGAACATGAAACGTATTGCATCGATGAGCGTCTTCGCTCTCTACTTTCCAGGGAGCCCGCCTGGCAGAAAAGCGGCTGGACTGGCTACGATCCGGCGAGCAAACCTTCGATGCGGACGAGATGCGCAGAGAGCGCCAGCTGTATGGTTCTCTCTGATTGAGAAAAGGCCCGCTTCGGCGGGCTTTTTTTGTTAGCGTATACTTCGTCAGCAATCTGCCTCGCCTGTCGATCGGCCAGCCCGGAACGAATTATTCGGCCGGCTCTTAAAATCCCGGTCCGTGCGGGTGTCAGCGATGAATGCGGAGGCGAGAATGTTCCTGATGGGCCTTGGCGCGCTGCTAGTCCTAGGCGGCGTCTTGTACATGGCACGCGCCGCTATTTGGCGGGGATCGCTTAGCGGCCCAGATTCCTCCCGGCCAGTTCGCGACACTCTGGAGCCACCGCGGCGGGGCATGAGATTCTTGGGGCTCGGAACCAACTGGCCGGGCATTCTCCTAATGGTAATCGGCGCGGTTCTGTTGGTGTCGGGGGCCAGTTTCTAGACCGCAAATGTTCGCTCGGCTTGGCTCGATGCAAACCTTTTCCGATGGATGAACCCGTCTATCACTAGGGCAAGAAGGAGCCGGCGTGGCGCGACCAAGCTGGCGAGGGACCAATGAGTGAGCGAGATGAGATCGATCATCTAATACGTTCTGTGACCGCGGCGAGAAATCTTTTGAAAGACTACATCGGGCCGGGCTCGCGAAGTGCCGTTGATCCAGTCGATCGGCTGATCGACGTGCTCGACGATCGGGACTTCGTTGCCACGCTGGATCGGCTCTATCGGCGCAAAGTGATCCGATTGATCGAATGACGAAAAAGCCGCCCGGGCATGACACCGGCCGGCATCCTGATGCGGCTGCCGGCTCCCCGTCCGGTGCCGCAGCATTCTTGGATAGGCTGATCGAGCTTGGTTAGCGCATCGTTAATGCGCTCGCTCGTGCTGTCGATCCGACCATCGGAGCAATCCCCAGATTTCAAAGTGCTAAGAGGACGGCGATCACCAAACACCACTAACATACTGATATACCGTCCACGGTGGGTTTCAGGCCACTTCCCTGAATAAACCATTCAGGACGCATTCATTAGACTACTTCTAAATCGCTTGTTAAACGCATACGTTTGGCAAGTAGGTGAGAAAATGTCCTTTGACCCGATGGCCGCGGTAGTTGATTGGCTAGATGCTTATCGCTCAGGCGACCTTGAAAGTATTCTCGGCCTTTATGCCGAAGCCGCTACGATCGAATGTGGTTGCGGCGGCGCCACGACGATAAATGGTCGCGAGGCTTTACGTGCATATTGGGAGCAGCGCCTAAGAGATTCTCCGGCCGCGGACTTGGACAATCTCGAACCGGCCCGTGATGGCGTTGCCATTACTTACGTTTGCCACGGCTCAAATATCCGGGCTGACTTTGAATTTGATGCTGCTGGCCAGATCACCTTCCAAAAATGCGGCCCGCCAAATTAGGGCCACTTGACCGCGCAAACGCGCTGAGGGTCATCAGGCTAGTCGAATAAAAAGCCCGGTCACCATCGCCGGCGCCGAGCAAGAGCGGCTGCAGGCTAATCGCGGGTACCTACCCGACTTCATCATCTGGCGGTTTTTTTTCGCTGCGCCAATCGGTGTTTGCCGTGTCGTCGTAGCCGCTTCTATTACTGTAGAACATCAAGGCCATCAGGCCGCATCCAATAACGAGTGAGAAAACCGTCCCGAGCGCCAAGGCGATCCAACCATGGATCGACATCTCAGCGTCCTCAGCTGACGTCCATGCCATCATCGACCAGACAATTGCGAAGAGCAGCATGGCGAACAGAACGATTAAAACGATGGCCTGACCAAAGTTAATCGTCCGGGATGGATTTTGCTCGCGCATTGCAACCTCCCTGTCGGCACCGTGCCTGTCCGGCTATTAGACACTCCATCGCAACGGATTACAAAAAGCCCGGCCTCCGTTCGACAGCCGGACAAGTTCCGGAGGCAAACACGACCGGGTCACCCGCTCGTGGGGCTACCGGACGGTGACGCGCGCGATACCACCCACGCCGATTGCATTGGCTGCTGCTCGAGACAGATCGATGCAACGACCCTTGATAAACGAGCCGCGATCCGTGATCCGAACTTTTACCGACCGATCATTGGCTTTATCATCGTGACGTGGCTGCCGAAGCGCGTGGTGCGGTGTGCGGCCGCCAGGGCGTAAGTTGAACCGTTCGCCCGAGGCCGTCCTGCGGCCGTGATAGCCATCTCCTACGCCGTATGGCTAGCGATGCAGGTTTCCTCCTTGGTCATGGTGAGGTTGAGGGATACGACGCCTTCGAGGAAGTTCTGAGCAGCAGCAGGCCTGACGGAGAGCACGCACAGCCAGGCTGCCGCTAAAAGGCGGGTCATTGAGTTTCCATTTGTGTTTGATGCTACATTTTCCCGGCCGGAGCGATCCTAGGAAGCACACGCGACGGTCGGCCCGCCGCTCGAGGATTCGGCTGAGCGTCGGGCCATTTCATTGGCTGCTATTTGATGGAACGAAATCTAATATTGCCGCTTTTTCCTGCGGGCGGCAGTTGTGTGGTGCTGTCGGCCGGGCTCGGCGGCTTCCCACCCCCAAAACCCAACGCCGCCGAGCCTCCTATGATTGTACTCAGCTGATGTGCCCTGCGCCGCCGGTGACTGGCGATGGCGAAATCCGCTCCGCAAGCCGCGAGAAGCGGCTAACGAATTTCGCCGGTGAGGTTGAGTAGTTAGGTTAAGGAGCGGCTTGTGTTGTGCACATGAACGAAGGGCTTAGCGTCAAAAGTGTCGCGTGACGTTGCCGGACTTGTCGTTCGTACTGGCAACATTTCAATTGCGTGGCACGGGGTCGCTCAATTGCAATATGAGCGGCCCCACTAAGCTAGGCGGATGTTGACCGGAACGTTGTCGATCAGATCTGATTATTTGAGGAGCCGATGGTCGTTCTTCCAAGGTCATACAATCCGGTTTCCGTCGGCGCAGGAAGGATTCCAAGAATTCTGTTCTTTCCGGCGGCTAGCAGATGATCCCTTAAGCTGTCGCCGGGCTCGGCGGCTCCCCATTTCGGTTAGGACGCTATGATCCCGAGGAGCGCCGCGACGCATTCGGTTCGGTTGAGCCAGCCCGAGCGTTGCGTGAGCTTGGCCTCGACGTTGAATGAGGGCCCATCCAACGAGCATTGCGGCCAGAACGAGCGCAGACTTAGACCTGAGGACTTAGCCGGGGATCTCCCAGTTGGCGAAGGCCAAGTCGGCGTCAGACCTCCAACCTTCGGCGACGCGCGAAGGTTGGACCGGTAAGACTCCACGCTAGCCTGCTGAGCGCTTGACATCCCTTGGCGGGCCATTGGCCGCTCGAGATCGATATGCTGCGATGGCCCGATTGGATAACAGAAGGCGGCTCGTGATGCCCTCTCGCATCAGTCTGGCTACGTGAAATGTGAGGAACTGGTTAGCCTCACGAACATCGTCCAGGTCTCCAGAGCGCCGCAGAAAATCGAAAGCGATATCGACGGACTCATCAAGAAGCGCAGCGAGCGAGACAGTAGTCAGGGTCGCCTCCCATTATGAAATTGCGAGCTCTTTACGCACGGTCGCGGCAGAGTTGCCAACTTTTTCGACAACGCTTTGCAACTCCTCCTTCGTAACCTTGAGGTGCTTGGTCCAGTATCGAACTTCATGCTCTTCGTGCATGTTGATCTTGCTGCGATCTTGCCGAGTTTTCTTTTTAAGATCGTCCATAGCAGCCTCGATTCGCCTGTTAGAACAGCGGACAGCGGCATCAAGTTCCCGCCAAGACCGCTTCAAAGCCATCTGGCACGGTCAGCGAATTGCTGCCGCCAGTCGCGCAGGTTAGCGCTCTGTAAAAGCCTTACGATCACATAAAGGAGCCGCGCCAACCCAAAGGTCCGCGCGGCGAGTTCGTCTATGCAAGAGTTTGCGTGCATGCAAGGACGTGGGATCAAGAGCTCTAATTGAGCGTTGTTCCCAGCGACTCACGTTTCGATGGCCCACATTTGAAAACGCTTATTTGACCTTCTACGGTGAACTCCAGCGGGCCAGTACGAGTACGTCGCGGGAAAGGTATGCAATTGCGACCCCGCTGCGGACCGGCTGAAGGTCGTCTAATTCCGAGGCCGGGCAGTCGTTGAGACGCCGTTCCCAGTAGGCCCGCAATGCGTCCCGCCTACAAATAATTTTGGTCCCGCTAAAACACCATAATACGGTTCCCGTCACGTCATTGTCGGGCGATTGAGCCCTTTGCGCGTCGCCGGTGCACCACGAGCGTGTGTCTGCCTTGACGTACTCCCCAATTACAATGGTTGCTTGATTGCCGGAGCAGTCCGGCGGATTTTGCGAGAATACAAGGAGTGAGCCGGTTAGCAGGCTTGAACTCGCAGGGACGGTGATGATCAGCAGGCGCCGTGCAATTGCGGCAGGCTCTCGCTCTCCGGCTCTGCCACGCGGCCATCAATGCATACGCGACCGAGAAGAGACCCTTGTCATTAGAATTTGCCACTTATTCCCGATTTCCATCGGAACTACCGTGTATCTTCCTCGTTCACGATGACTACAAAAAAATGGAGGAATTGATCATGAAGGCGCGTTTCTTATTTAGCACGGCGGTCGGCTTGGTGTTCGCCACCGCAGCAATTGCTCAGTCGCCAAGCGCGACAGCAACCTCCCCTAGCACACAACAAACGCAGTCCCCGAGCACCTCTTCGCCTACGACTCAGAAGGCACCCGATACGACCAACGATCGGTCCACGTCCACTTCACCAAGCACATCCACCAGCTCTTCGCAGGCGCAGACGACTGCTCCGTCGTCGGCGGCCGGGTCTTCGACATCGCAGCCCCCGCAGGCGCAGACCAACACGGCGCCCGCAACGGCCGGCGGCCAGATGCAGGCTCCGACCAGCGGCGGTGCTAACGCTGCAGCGCAGCCAACGACAACGAATAATACGGCGCAGTCTCCTTCTAACAACGCGGCGCAAGCTCCCTCGACGAACAACAATGCGCAGTCGCAATCGACCAGCGTCAATGCTTCCGTCAATATTAACGACCAGCAGCGCACGCGTGTTACCCAGTCGATTTCTCGGCTCAACGTGCAGCCTCTTAACAACGTTAATTTTTCCCTGACCGTGGGCACCTCTGTTCCCCGCGACACCCGCCTGCAGACGCTTCCCTCTGAGGTCGTCGAAGTCGTACCGCAATATCGAGGCTACAGCTTCTTTGTGGTGCGCGACGAAATCGTCATCGTCGAACCTTCGACCTTGCAAATCGTAACTGTGCTGCCGCGCTCCGGTGGATCAACGGCCGCCGCGCCTGCACCGGCCCGCTCCAAGGTCTCGTTTACCGACAAGGACCGGGACGTTGTGCGCAAGCACGTCAAGACGAGGACAACCGAGCGCCAAACGACCGGCAGTACGGCCAAGACGGTTATCCGCCGCGGCGAGCGTCTACCGGAAACGGTCGAGATTGAAGAATTTCCCGACGTCGTTTACCGAGAAGCTCCTTCACTGCGCGACTACCGCTACATCCACCGCGAAAATCGCACCTATCTGGTCGACCCCGGAGAGCGCGTGGTGATCGACGAAATTGACTGACACGACTTCACAAAGTGAATCGAGGCGGCCAATGGGCCGCCTCTTTTTTCGCAATGTCATTACAAAGGCCGAAACCTCGGGTGCGATGGCTCTCATATGGGGGCTCGCGCACTTTTCCGTATTATATTTTGGCAGGTCCTACTCAGATTGACTTCGTGGCGTGTGCCTTATCGGGCAGTGCAGCCAATTGCTGAAGCGCGACCCGACTGTTCAGCGCCGCAAAAGTCTCGCGCGTACTGAAAAAACTGACGGCTTCGTCAAAATCCTCAGCTTCTACAATTTTTGCTCGCGCGATGGCGAGGTCGGAATCGATCTGGCCACGGCTGCGTGGCTCATCAACCAGCGATCTCAAATGGGCCGCGCACAGATCCATGTCCTTACGCAATTCGTGCAGCGAGCTTGCGCCGTAGATCGGTGCCGCCAAGGCCAACTCTTTTGCGCGAATCAGTACTTTCGGCGGTAGATTCTGTTCGGGAGTTGCGAATAAGCGGGCGTGCTGGCCTGGCTGCAGCGCGCGCGACGACACGATGGCCAGCGGCATCGACAGCCACAGACCTACGATTACCGGCGTCATCCACAGGAATAGCGGTAGCGACACCGCATAAGCGCTAATCGCCATCAGTACACCGAACACGGTCGGTACCGCGTACTTTCTGACCACTTCGCGGATCGGGACAACGCCGTCGTCGCGGCGCTGAACCTGCCAGCCGGCATCCCGACCAAGCAGAATCTCGCCGACCGCCGACGATTGGAAGATCATCATCACTGGCGCGATCAGGCCGGACAGCAAAGTCTCGACGATGATGCCGGACAAAGCAAGAAAGCCGCCGCCGAACCGCGCTCGATTTTCGGCCTGGGTGAGCAGCAAAACGTAGGCAAGCAGTTTTGGTACGATCAGAAGACCCATCGTGCCGGCGAAGACCCAGGCCGCGCGAACCGGATCTTGGGCTGGCCACTGCGGAAACAGCGAAAATCCCTTTGCGAAATATTCCGGACGCACAAACTGGGCCTGCAGCGAGATGAGAATCCCGAGCACCAGAAACATAAGCCACAGCGGCGCAGTTAAATAAGAACCGATGCCGGTCAGGAGATGCAACCGCGAGACCCAATGAAGCCGCGGCGCTCCCAGCACAGCCAGGTGCTGCAGATTGCCCTGACACCATCGGCGGTCGCGCGCTGCAAAATCGAGGAGCGACGGCGGGCATTCCTCGAAACTGCCGCCCAGTTTCGGTGCCATGTGGATCGCCCATCCGGCGCGCCGCATGAAAGCTGCTTCAATGAAGTCATGGCTGAGAATATGGCCGCCGAACGGCTTGCGCCCGGGAAGTTCGGGCAGGCTGGCATGTTCTGCAAAGGCGCGCACGCGGATGATGGCGTTGTGTCCCCAGTAATTGCCTTCCGAGCCGTGCCACCAAGCGATTCCGGAGGCGATTACCGGGCCGTAAAGCCTGCCAGCGAATTGCTGCATCCGTGCGAATAGCGACCGCGCATTGACAACGATAGGCAGCGTCTGGATCAGACCGACGCCGGGATGCTGCTCCATGCCGGCGACCAGGCGCACGATCGTGTCACCAGTCATGAGGCTGTCGGCGTCCAGGATGATCATGTGATCATACCCAGCGCCGAACCGCTTGACCCAATCCTCAATATTTCCCGATTTGCGCGCGGTGTTGCGCATCCTATGGCGATAAAAGATGCGATCGCTGGCAGTCTCGCGGCGCAGCTTCAAAATGGCTTTTTCCTCGGCCACCCAGATTGCAGGGTCAGTGCTGTCACTCAGCACGTACCAGTCGAACTGCGCGGCGTAACCGGTCTCCGATATAGATTCCCACATCGCCCGCAACCGCGCCGTGATCTGATGGGGATCTTCGTTATAGGTCGGTAACAGCATCGCGTTGCGGCTTGAGATCATCGCAAGTGGCGTAAGCGGTTCTATGGCGAGCGGATCCCGTGCGCGCATCAACAGTAGGACGAAGCCGGCCAGCGCCGACATGAACGAGAACGCGACCCAGGCGAACAGCAGCACGAAGAGCGCCAGTACCATGCCTTCGAGGATGGTCACGCCGCCGACCTTCAGCACCTCGAACATCTCGTAGCCGCCGGCCGCGGTCAGGGCCACGGTGCCGAGGAGGATGTAAGCGCGCCGCAGAACAGTCGGCATGGGCCTGAACTGCGCGCGTCGTTGGGAGGAGGCTGGCCCTGCGAGCCCATCCGATATCATCGTCAGCGGCATCTCTGGCGGTAGAAACCTCTCGCCCGCGCCGGCCGGCAACGTAGCCGCAGGCACGGTAACCAACGGCATTTGGTTCTTCACATTCATGGTGTCCATCGATAGACCCAAACTTCGGAGATCGCCTGATCGTCCTGCATCAAAGAAGCGCGCAATTCGACCGGCGCCTTACTCTTGACCGGCATCTCGAAACTCAGGCGCCAGCCGCCGTTTTGCGGATTCCGCTGTGTTACGATATTGCGGATTTCAGCCTTTTCGGCCGTGACAACACCTTTGATCTTGGTGGGATCGATGGATTTGAGCTTGTCGCCAATCAGATCGAGCACAAATAGCTTGGTATCGTCACCGCGCGCACCGATGCCGCTGCGTGAAAAGATCGCCAGCGCCGACGGCTTCGGTTGATCGGGCCCCCAATGCAGGCGGTAGGTAAACGCGAGTTCGCCCTTTGCTGGAAGTGGGTTTTTCGGACGCCAAAAGGTACCGATATTGTCGTGAATCTCTTCCTTGGTCGGAATTTCCAGCAGTTGCACCGATCCCTCGCCCCAATCGCCAATCGGCTCCACCCAGAGACTGGGGCGCCGTTCGAAACTTGATTCGAGATCCTGGTAGTCGGAGAAGTCCTTCTGCCGTTGCATCAGTCCAAAGCCGCGCGGATTTCGGTCTCCGAAAGAGCTGATCTGCAGATCGCGCGGGTTATGCAGGGGTCGCCAGAGCTGCTCGCCTCGCCCGTTGAAAATTGCCAGACCGTCGGAATCGTGCACGGCAGGGCGGAAATCGTCCACTTCCTTGCGGTCGTTCGGACCGAAGAAGAACATGCTCGTGATCGCCGCGAGGCCAGTGTTTTTTATTTCCACCCGCGGATAAATGACCATTTCTACATCGAAAATGGTCGTATCGCCTGGCCGGATGGTGAACCGATAGGCGGCCGCGGCACTTTCACTGTCGAGCAACGCATGCACTACGATCGAGTTGGCGTTGGACGCCGGCTTCTCGATCCAGAAGGACTTGAACTGTGGGAATTCCTCGCCGGTCGCCTCGCCGGTGTTGATGGACAGGCCCCGCGCGGACAAGCCGTATACTTGGCCTTTGGCCACCGCGCGGAAATAGCTGGCGCCGAGAAAAACGCAGACCTCGTCATAGTAATCGGGCTTGTTGATCGGGGCATGCAGCCGGAAGCCGCCGAAGCCTAAGTCGGCGCCGGCCGGCGGGGGCGGCGTAGCGCCAAAGGAGAAATGCTCAGGTTGATAAGGGACTTGGGTCGCCTGGCCATTGGCCACTTCATAGATATCGACGCGATTGGTGTAGAACGAGCCACGATGAAAGAACTGCACCTCGAAGGGCAGCTTCTCGCCGCGCCACAAAGCCTTCTCCGGATTAAAGCGCAGTGCGCGGTATCGGTCGTAGTCCAGATCCTTGAAGGAGTCGGGCAGCTTGTTGTCTGGCGCCTTGAACGCCCTGGCGGCGGCTTCCCGCGCCATTTGCCGCACCACGGCGGCGTCGAACGGCACAGGCCCGGGAGCTGCGCGGGCGCTGCGCGGGATAATCGTCATCAATGGCAAAGCGGCCGAAGCGCCGAGAAGTTGTCTGCGGTTCAAGGTGTCTCCAAACGCCAGAGTGATATGCAATAACACGCGCTGCACCATCGAGTTCCGCGAGCTGGAACATTCAGCGCTCTGCGCTTGCCTTGATTGCCGGTGTTTCCCGACTCTACCTCACTAAACGCTGGCGTTTCCCAACCCGCGGTTGGCCGGTGTCAAATGCCAGTCGACGGCGCGCGAACTGACCATAGAACGAGTAAAAATAGCGCTGTCCGGTATCGCCACGCCGTGCGACGCCGCTAAGTCACCATTCAATGCGGCAGCCAAGATGCCCCCTGCCGGATGACTCACGAAAACCCTCAAGATCAGCTTTCAACGACGGACGCAGCGCTTCGACGATGCTACATTGATCCGCATTAGTGCTGCCAATTTATCCCGCCGGTTGTTCATTATTCCCCGTCGCGTACCCCGGTGTCTCGCATCGGCCGCCTGACACGCCACACCACTCCGCCCTGACTGCTGAGCTTGACCTCCGGTGAAAAAAATGGCCCGCCGAAGCGGGCCATCGTTGTTATCGGGAACGACCGTACAATTCTCGCTCCTTGCGCACCTGTCCCGCATCGTAGGGCGGGCTTGCCGGGTCATACCCGCTCCAGCCCGACTTCTCCCAGGCCACACGGCGATCATTGAGATTGACTGACGATGGGCTCATCAGCGCCTCGAGGCGCGCGCGATCGGCCTCGTTGACCTTTGCCGAGACCAACGTACCGCCGCGGCGAACGCCTTCCGCGTAAAGCGGTGCATCTTCCTTGGAGACGCCAGCCTCGGTCAGAGCACCAACAATGCCGCCGGTTGCTGCTCCGGCGGCAGCGCCGACTGCCGTGGCGGCAAGCCATCCTGCCGCGACAACTGGTCCAAGGCCAGGAATTGCAAGCAGCCCTAGTCCGGCTAGAAGGCCCGCAGCGCCGCCGATCCCTGCACCGATTCCGGCACCGGTGCCGGCTGCTTCGGCGCGATCATCGACGCCATCACCGTCGCGGTCCTTCTTGCCGTCGAACCAGCCCTCGGAGTTGTTGGCCACGATACTGATGTCCCCATGAGGAACGCCGGCGGCCTCAAGGCTTCCGACAGCTTTCTGCGCTTCCGTATACGAGTCGTACAAACGTGAAATGGTCACGGTCATGAGATTACCTTCCGGTTACTTTGCTGCGTTGACGTTGCCCTGGAAATCGACGCTGATCGCGCTGGTCGAGCCACCCTTGGTCGCTTTGCCGCGCCATACGCCGTTGTCGTCTTTTTTCAGTTCGGTGACGTTCGTGTAACCAGCCTTTTCGATGGCACTCTTGGCCTGCCCCTCGGTGAAGGAGTTGCGTCCGGCGACCGGCGCATTGGAGTTCTTCTGCTCGCTGTTGACGGCATTGTTGCCCGGACGATCTTTTGCCGCCGGGCTCTGGGCATGGGCTACTCCCGAGATCAGGAGAGCGGCGACACAGATAATCGAAACGCGTTTCATAGGTCCCTCATAGGTTGGTGTTTGGGATCCTCCAACAAGCTGTTAGCTGACGCGTTCCATTGATTGCCGAAAAAAGGCCTGGAGCTACGATAGCGGCGCGACATCCCTTGCTTATGCCATTCTTTCCCGCAACGGCGGGTCATATGGCCGGCTTGCATGCCGTTGCTTAACTCACTGCCAAACCATGATCGGGAACTTTCGGCAATTGCGCGGATTGATTGACGCGTTTGCGTCTCGCAAATTTTGCAATTGGAGGATACACCATGAAAACACTTTATCTCGCCGGAACGCTGGCTGCCCTCGCTTGTACCTCGGCCTTCGCTCAAACGACGACGGTTTCCAGCGACTACTACGTGGTGCGCGATGCCACCACCAAGAAGTGCACAATCGTTGATAAGAAGCCAACGACCACGACAACGACGATTGTCGACAACGGAACGTTCAAGACCAGAACGGAAGCCGAAACCGGCATGAAGACCATGCAGGTCTGCACAGAGAACTGACGCGCGTCAGCACCCGTCACCTCGATCGGTGACGGGTGCTTGTGCCGACCGGCCACGGTGTCGCGGTTCCGATTAGCGAAAGTCGACGCGATTAATCGCAAGGATGCGCAATCGCATGTCCAGCGCTCCACGACGTCTCGCGCTTGCAGCACATGTCGGCGCGGCTCGAGCCTTAGCGAACGGCAGTGCCCCAGCCACCTTCGCGCGTAGCGGAAAGCGGGACAGGCATGAATCGATCACTCAATGGGTCCCGTTGCCGAAGTGCTAATCGAGTGGGCATCACGCCTGTGTTGTGATTAACAATTTCAGGAGCACATCGATCGATTAAGGGAACCTCCGTCCGCGTGACACATCCCTCGCAGCGAGCGCCACCGCTAAGCGTCGTTCTAAGTCAAGCCTGCGATCTTCTATTGGCGGCTTGAAAATATTATCGCGAGCGACCACGCCTCGATGCTCGTCGGCTTGGATTGCATCGATGTTGCAATCTTCGAACGTGCAGTACGTGAAAGCGACGCTGGTGGTCCCCTCATCGAACAGTATCTGGCATTTGACGAACTCACAGCAGTCGTATCTCAGGAAAACGGGACGCCCGCGGAAATCCAGTACCCTTCCCTGAAATCTCGTTTGGTAGATGACGTGTTCGTCCGCACCATTGTCTGTGTTCATTTCGCGCCTAGGATTTCTGTTTATAGTTCGGTTATGCATCAGTCGGCTATTGGTCCAACTATTTTCTAACGTCAGAAAATCTGACCTTCCACGAGCTCATAGCGGTCAATCCCGGCATGGCGACAAGCAATTCCTCCGACGCCGGATGCGCGTCCAAATCCCCGCGCTCTATATGAAGCTGTCTTCCTCCTCGGCAGCAATCGAGATACCAGGATTTCCCGCTCGTCCGTTTCTCCCACGGCTCATAATAGTCAGCACTACGCTTTCTGAAACACATTCAGTAGTTATGATAGGTCACATAAGTCAATGTATTAGCGAGTACCAACGTGGGCGCGCGGTCTCCGATCATTCGGATAGAACCCGTTTCCCCGCCTTCCACACAATCGATGGAAAATGTCGGGATAAAGCGGCAATTCGACGGAACGACCTTAAGTGTTGGCAGTTTTCACCCCGCCAACACACCAGGAGGACGATCATGAAATTCATTTCCACGGCTGCCATTGCAATCGCTTCGCTGGCCTACTTCTCGCCTGCCCTCGCTCAGAATGGAGCAGCGGGCGGAGCCGTCGGCGGCGCGATCGTCGGTGGCGCCGTCGGCGGCCCTGTCGGTGCCGCCGTTGGCGCTGCCGCCGGCGCCACGGCAGGCGGCATTTCCGAGGCCAACCGTCCCCGCTTCCACAGCTACGTCACCGAGCGCCGTCACCCGTCGTACCGATATGACCGCGAGCTACGCGTCGGTGCTGTATTGCCCGACAGAGGCGTCACCTATTATGAAGTTCCGCGAGAGTACGGTTCCACTGCCTATCGCTACACGGTGGTCAACGATCGGACCGTACTGGTCGACCCGGGCACCCGTCGGATTGTCGAAGTGATCGACTAAGCGCGCTTTTCGAGGCGGGCCGAAAGGGCCGCCTCGACCAGTTCGGTGCGTCTTTATGGGAGGATCATCTTGCCCATATTTCAATATTTCGTGTGGGTCGGCGCCGTACTGCTGGGAGTTCTATTTGTCATCGGCGAAAGCGACAGCTCTCCGACAAAAAGCTCCTCCGCAAAGGGCTGGAGGCCCACCGATTCATTGCGCAGCATGGCGCATCATCGTCAGCCGGAAGACCCGCCGTGCCCGGGACGCGGCGTTTCGCATCGTCAAATAATAGATCGGAGGCCCCAAGCCCTGCCTATTCAACGTGCCGTTCCTAAAGACTTAAGCAGGTCGTTGCTTTGTTCAGGAGTTGCTAGAGGTGGATGACTTCCAGCTAATGACGATCATAGCCGAGGCTATTAGCACTTGTGCTATCGAGAACCGCAACGGAGAAAAATTGCCGATAACGAGCGAGCAAGCGACCTGCGTTGCAAAGGTAGTGATCACGGCTCTCTCGCTGGCCGGTTTTGAGATCACGCCGATGGCAAAGACAACCGGTCCAACCTAATCCGGCGCTGCCAGCGGTAAGCTGCACCGGATTGTTGTCCATCCGTCGGCACGGATGTAGTCAAACTTACCTTCTAAGGCGCGGAGGCGCTCCTGCATCCCCGTCAGGCCCCGGCCGAATTTCGGCTCCAGGGGCGCCCTCGCACCATTATCGGCAACCTCGACCAGAATAGCTTCGTTCGTCACCTCGGTCTTCACGCTCATCTTAGACGCACCGGCATGTTTCAGGACGTTGGTGATGCCTTCCTGCAGCAAACGGTATACGGTCTGAGCGACCACACTGTCCGCCGTGACGATCCGGGGATCGATCTCGAATGTCACGGCCATTTCAGGCACCTGCGTGTGTACGTCACGCAAAAGCTTTTGAATGCTAGCATCCAGACCCAGCTCTTCGATGAGCATTGGTCGCAGCCGCTCAAGAATGCGGCGGTTGGCGATTTGCAAAGCCTCCACCGCCTGCAGCACACGCTCCTCTCCCATGGACCGGTTGGTGCCGCTGCCGCGGTCGTCGATCATAGCAGTAACGTTAGCCCGGATAGCAAACAGAAGCGGACCAAGTTCATCGTGCAACTCACGCGAGATGTCACGTCGCTCCTCATCTTGGATGGAGATCATCCTTCGTAATAGACTTCGGTTCTCTGAACTGAGGCGACCGAGAGTCAAAGCAAGCTCGTTCACGGACAAGCAGCTTTCCCGAACTTCAGGGGGGCCGGAACAATCGACTTTCTTCGAGAAGTCACCAGTGCGGAGCCGTGCCAGCCCCTCAGCGAGATCGCGTAAGGGCTGCAGCGCTGCGCCAATCGTCACAAACGACAAGAGGCCGGCAAGCAATGCCATGCCGACGAGTGACCCGAGAAGCGAGAGAAAGCCGATCCATTTCTCGTAGATCTGCGCAGAGAGATCTGGTTCGAAAATAAGATCGCCGACCCGGCGACCTTGGACCAGGACGGGAATATGCTGCGCAAGGTCAGGCACGAACAGCGCTTTCACGAACCATTCCGGGACCCTGCCGGACGTCTTGCCCTGCTCCGGTGCATGCACCTCGCCATCACGGCGAAACCGGATCGCGTCCGCAGGTGTCGAACCGAGCTGATCGACGAACGCCGCAAGGATTGCGTCGGGTCTTGTGGAGGCCGCGAGAGCGGCGTTCAAACCCGCCGCGACGGTGATTGCCGACCGCGCCGATGGCTCGTTTTCCTCCAAAATTTGATCCGAGGAGAAAATCCATAGCAAAGCGAGGCCGGCAATCAGGGCGCTCAGAAACATGCCGCCCAGCAGCACGCAAATGCGTGCACGCAGCGACAAAGTCGTCCACATTGGAATCATTAAATTGGTCAACCCGGCACCATTCCTCTGGTCAAAGCGTTGAAATCCAATATGGATAGCATAATTGCGAGATTGTCCCGCCGATGGCACAGCCTGTGAAGCTCCTGATTGTCGATGACCACCCCGTCGTGGTGTCGGGCTGCCGTTCGCTGTTTGCGTCGGACCCTACAATATCCATCGATGAGGCGGTCGATGAGAAATCGGGGCACCGCGCCTATCTATCTAAACGGCCCGACGTAACGATCATCGACATCAATCTGCCGGATCTATCCGGCTTCGAGTTGATGCGTCGTATCCGCAAGGATGATCCCGACGCGCGTATTATCATGTTCAGCATGAATGACGATCCAGCCTTTGTGGTCCGAGCTATCGAGCTCGGTGCCCAAGGCTATGTCTCTAAGGGCGACGATCCGCGCCTGCTCATCAAGGCAGTACGCAAAGTGGCTGCGGGTGAGAACTTCATTTCGCCGCATCTCGCAAAGACAGTAACGTTCTCAGGCGCTGCTATCCGGGCAAATCCGGCCACCAGCATGTCGGCCCGGGAACTGGAAATTCTTCGGCTCCTCGGCCGGGGCGACAAGATCGTTGAGGTCGCCGACGCGCTCGGCATCTCCTACAAGACGGTAGCAAATACCACGTCCCTATTGAAGCAGAAGCTGGGCGCACGGAACCACTCCGATCTTATCCGTATAGCCGTCGAGATGGGCTTAAATTAGAGTTCTTCACGATCAAGTCTTGGCCACTTCTTTCGGCACAGCTCCAGCCGCAGGCTTAAAGCCTAAGGACGTGGATCGACAAGTGGCTAGGGTTCCTATGACATGGGAGAAAGTGCGGCTACAGTCTTAGGGAGGCGCGACGCCTGTCGCCGGATCCGCGCGAAATTCACTGTGGAAACGCTGCTGCATTGCGTGCGTGGGCGCAGCGCAACAACAGCGCCAGGCGCGGAACGAGTGGCGGACGCTTAATCGCGTCCGCCGGACTTATCACCAATGATGACGATGACCGCGGCCGCGGCTCCAGCCGTAATGATGCCCGCGCCCGCGGGACCAGCCGTAATGATGTCCGCGTCCACCGCGATGCATGTGGCCATGACCATGACCGTGGCCGCCCTTTATCTCGATTGCATCGCCCGAAGCTGTCATCGGCGCTAGCGGCATAGCGGCCACGGCCGCTCCACTTCCCGCCGTCAACAAAAGGGCCGCGACCCCGGCGATCATCATCCGTTTCATATTGCTCTCCTTTGACCGCACCATGCGGCCGTTGACACAAGTTCCCGGGTTGCGATGGGTTCCTGAGCTCGGCGTTACGAGGCCAACTGCTGTCATCAGTGCGTCTTTTGGAATATGGCGCCGCCCGTATTGCTTCTTTTACCCGGAGTTGTCATCCAAGAACGGAACCAAGAAACTGCTTTCGCTGTTGTTGCGCAAGACCGAATGAGCGGTCTCGACAGTGGAGGTCATAAAATGAATAGGAGATTGATAGGATCGGCTGCGGCCATTGCCTTGATTGCCACGACTGCTTTCGCTCTGGCGCAGGGCGGCGGGGCGAGCGGATCAAAGGGCGGCGATGCACCTGCCGCATCAGCACCGCGGGCCGGCGAGGCTCCTTCGACCAACATGCCCGCTGCAAAGGGGACTGCGAGTGACGCCAAGTCGATGACCGATTCCAGATCTGCACCTGATGCCAAGGCGGCCTCCGACCAGAAGGCCGCGCCTGCCAAACCAGCAACGACCGCCCAGGATAAGCCTGCCGTCGCTCCGTCGGATAAAGCCGGGACCTCTGCGCAAGAGCGCCCCGACACCAAGGGCGCGAAGTCCGCGACGGACACCAAGTCGACAACTGATACCAAGGCTGCCACTGACGCGAAAACCGGCGACGGCAAGGCCGGCTCCGCGTCTACGACGGGCAATGCCGCGACGTCTGCAACCGTTGCCCTTCCTGCTGAAAAGCGCACGCAGATCACTAGTGCGATCCGGCAAGAAAAGGTCGAGGAAGTTCGCAATGTGAACTTCAACATCTCAGTAGGCGTGACGGTACCGTCTACAGTGCGCGTGCACCCGCTCCCAACGCGAGTGATCGAAATCTATCCAGAATGGCGCGGATACGACTTCATTCTGGTCAATGGTCGTTACGTTATCCTTCGACCGCAGACGCATGAGATCGTCTACATCATCGAAGGTTAGGCCCGGCGCCGCCTTGTGGCGCTAGACACTCGTTCCTCGTTCACTCTACTGCCCCGGGTCCACATCCGCGGGCAGTTTTTTTTGGCCTTGTGCGGATCAATGCAGCTACAGCGGAACGATTGCCACTTTATCCCGTTGGCGTCTCGGTTGAACAAGGGAGCTTGAAGATGAAGTTATCAACTTACGCATTTGCCGCTGCCGTCGTGGCGACCATAACTACCCCGACCTTTGCAAGTGCGCAGGACGTGCGCGTTCGCATCGGCGAGGATCACGGAATGTCCCGCGACTATGACCGCGGCTACCGCGGCCCCTCGCGCGGAATATCGCCGCGATCATGGATGGCACCGCGGCTGGCGCAATCGCGACCGGGTGGTAGTGATTAAGCAGCGCCGTCATCGTTGGGATTGATCCTAGGAAGTGGCCCGCATGGGCCACCTCCTCCTTTTCTGACAAGGTTATCCGCATGACTTTTCTAAGGACATTCGATCGACGTGCAGCTGGCTTAATCATCTTCGCTGGTTTCATCACGTTAGCATTTGCGACCCAGGGCTCCGCGGTGCCTAATGCCCCCGCAGGAGCTTCTGACGCGCTAATCGCATCAGGCAGAGCGCCTATGGACCAAGACGCCGCACGGGTTTCGCAAACTGCTGCCGATAGCGTGTGCGAAAAGCAAAACTGGCCATACTACTCCGAAGAATGCCTGCGCGGCGAAGGCGGCGGATCCGCTCCGCGTCAAGTTCACCTACAACCGGCTGCTGTCGAGCCGGCGAAGCCGACACCTATCCTCGCCTCTACAAACACCGCCGAGCGCAAGCCAACTGAGTTCCGCCAAGTCACAGAAACGCCCCGCCGGCGTAAGATGCGCCAGACGCCGCACTATGCAAGCCGGCGCATTTCAAGGCCACAAGTGATGCAACCTGAGGATTCCGAGCAACTACCCTTGACCTGGTGAGCTTGCTACAGCGTTTGCGCGTAAGGATTGTTGGGCTATTGAGCGTCACGTCATCCATGGGTGCCAAGAAATGTGGCCCCTGGCGTGACCAAGCGCTCGACCCATAAATTACCATCGCAAAACGCGGGTCTGCCTTGAATTTGCACGGCATGTTGTGGAAGGTCGCACCGGAAAATGGATTCAATAGTGTCAAACAACGAACGTCGCAGCGGATTTTCCCGCTTTTTTGGAGACCTTGCTAACAAGACTTCTCAACTCGCGGGTCGAGCCACGACGTTCATCGTCGCAGCCGCCGTCGTGATCATTTGGGCCGTGACCGGTCCTCTGTTCGGTTACTCGGACACGTGGCAGCTTGTCATCAACACTGGGACGACGATTGTGACGTTCTTGATGGTCTTTCTCATCCAGAACTCTCAGAACCGAGACAGCGCCGCCATTCAGGTGAAGCTAGACGAACTCATCCGAACGAGTGCCGCTCATAACTCATTCGTCGGCATCGAGCATCTGACCGACGAGGAATTAGAGGATATCCGGACCAAGTGCGAGGCACGTGCTGCTGCCGAGAAGGTCGGTGAAAGGACTGTGCAACGCATGGGCGAGAAAGCTCGCGAAGCCGCGGACGCCGCTGGGTCCTGATGGACGGATGATGAGGGTTCCGTCCTGGCTTCGCACCCCCCCTCATCGTAACTTTCGTCGTCGCCATGTCCATACGCCGGCTCAGGACTAGACGACGCTCGGCATCCTGCCGAACTGGGTCCGGCGGTGAAGATCGACGGCCTCGGGACATTCCTGACCAAGACGGTCGCCTGATCATGGACGTCGTCGGACCACCGAATGTTCGACGACCGCCGGCCGCAGCTGCACCTGTCAGTCTTACTGCTCAACCGTGCGAGAACATTGAGTCGGTTTAGCTCCCGCTTGCCAATCAATCCGACTCTCATGGACGACAGCCTCCAGCGTCCCGAAAAGAGCCGGAAACTGATGAGCTCTGCTGACATTCTAGCTTTGCTGCTAGCAGGCCTATTCGCCGTTTGCACGCGAGTTCGTTTTTACCGCCCGAAGGCCATCCCGACGGGCGCCTTCGGCCACAATCATCTTTTCCCGGTTGGGGAATACGTTCGAGGCCGAGAAGAGACAAGCGAGCGATGAGGATGCGCCGCAACCCCTGGCGGCAGGTAGAGCCACCGTCGCTCGAGGCCGCGAGCCTCAACGCGTCGGGAACAATAAGCAATATTCGAGAGTTTGAAAACGCAGGGCAAAAAATTCGATTCATGCAGACGGGCGAGCGATTGCTTTTGAATACAGCGGTGAGGACTGCAGGCTCTGACGGTAACAAAACGAGGAGAAGAACGATGAATGGTTTGATTTATCTGGTGGGATTAATCGTCGTCATCTTGGCCGTGTTGTCATTCTTCGGGCTGCGCTGAGATGATTAAATCGATTGAACCTGCCGCAGCTTCCATTGAAGTCCCGTCAAGGTATTTGAGCTGGACGCCAGTAATCCTCGGTGCCCTCATAGCGACCGCGCTTTCGTCAATTCTGCTGGCCTTTGGCGTAACGATCGGACTTGGCGTTTCATCCACGGCTCCGACTTGGCGGGACGCCTCCGCTGCGCTTTGGATATTGTCGGGACTTTATCTCATTCTCCAAGCCGCGCTGAGTTTCGGAGTGGGAGGCTATATTGCCGGGCGGACAAATGTCGGTCTCGCTGCTTTGGATACCGCCGAAATTGAACAGCGCGATGGTCTACATGGACTCGCTGCGTGGGCGCTTGCCGTTGTTCTTGGCGTAGCGCTTGCGGCCTTCATTGGAAGCGCGACACTAACACGGCCGAACAGTAACGGATCGTCAGCACGCACCAGCGCTGCGGAGCCTTTGCTAAGCTACGAGATCGACCGCCTGTTCAGGCCCTTGCGTCGCGCCGCAAACGTAGACCTTCTGCAGGAACGTGCGGAGGCGGGAAGAATTCTCTTGACCTCGTCGAGCCACTCGGGAATGAGCAGCGAGGATCGATCTTATCTTGCTCAACTCGTTGCCGCGAACACCGGTCTCGCCGGCGCAGAGGCGGAAAAACGGGTCGATGCCGCGATTGCAACCTCTCAAGCGTCGATAGCCAAATCTCGACGGAGTTCAGTGATCCTGGCCTTCTCCGTCGCGGCGGCCATATTGCTGGGCGCTGTGATCGCGGTGGCCGCCGCCAGCGTCGGCGGCAGCCACCGCGACGGCGCAGCGATGCCGCATTGGATGGGTGCTCGCGGATCTGGAGCTGCCTATCGACGTGAGGTCGCGTGAGTTAGGTGGAACGTAGTAGATCGAATTGAATGCGCCGATCTTCTCGCTAACCTTGGCTGCCGCAAGTCTTATACTGAACAGCGGCTAAGGCGGACGACGGGGGCTTTAGATTTCGCTTGGATATGTTAGGCCAAGCCGTTCGATGGCGCGTATGACGCCTGTGGGCGAAACCTGAAGCAAGCCGTCTACGCGAGCCACATGCGGGCTGGAGGTCACTCACAGCAAGGCACTGAACCTCACAATGGCCGTGCGCCAAGACCGGCCGTTTCGCCGGTCGGGTGTTGTAAGACGACGAGTTGCCTTTCGTTGCCGCGCGGATTCGCCACTGCTGACGGGCGCGATCTGGTGAACCCTCTAGTCGAGTAATTCTTGCTTAGACGCGGCTAGACCCATTATTTTGTTGCCTGCGCGCGAGCTTCGCGGCGCTGAAGGTGAACTACATCAATGCCGGGGATCGGCTTGAGAAATTAATAAATTCCGCGCAGAACGCCTTGACTTAAAGCTGATTTCTGCCGTGTGGGCCCCTCCCGCGGGCCACGATCTTTGGACCATTACTGATGTTGTGACGGCAAAGGCACCTCATTGGTTTGTTAGTTGCTAGCGTAGTTCATATGGAAATCTTTCATTTTGCGGAGGATCACAAAGTTACTGCGGCACTGGCCGGAAGATCCACTCGCGCCACACGGTCAGTAGTGCTGCCATAATGACAGGCCCTAGGAATAAGCCGAACAGGCCAAACGCAGCAATACCTCCGAAGATACCAACAAATGCTAGAAGAAAGGGAAGTCGCGCCGAACCACCGACCAGAGTGGGCCATACGAAGTGATCGCCAGCAAGCATAACGATCGCACCCCATAGAAACACCCCAGCGGCCGCAAACCCACTGCCTTCGCCGGAGACCAAGACTAATGCCGCCGCGGTGAAAGCCAACCAGGCTCCGAACGGTAACATCGCGAATGCTATGGTTATTATAGTAAACATCACGGGGGTCGGTACACCGGCGACCAAGAATCCGACACCAATAAGCAATCCTTCGCCCACAGCGACGAGAATTGTACCGTTGACCGTGCCGCGCGTCGCTTCGACCATTTTCTCGACGAGTCCCTCTCCTGGATCGCCGATAAGGCGGTCGCACGTCTCGAGGAAACGGCTCGTGACAGCGCGACCATTACGGAGGAGGAAATACAAGGTCAGAAGCGCGAACAGCAACAGAAAAAGACGATGAAGCAGCTGTGAGCCGAATGTTTTAAACAACTCCGACGCATTATCCGCGTTAACAGTTTGAAGCCATGCCGCTGCAGCTTTTGGATCCGAAAGGTTGGCGCGCCACCAAGTTTGCAGAGTTTCCGCAACGAGCGGTAGACGCGCGACCCAATCCGGCACCTCAACACCGCTCTCGCTGGCTTGCTTTAGCCACCTCACAAGAACGTCGCCTTGCTGCGCGATTTGGTAGATGGCAAGTGAAAGTGGAGTGAACAGCACCAAAGCCACGATTGCGGTGAAGATGAACGCTGCCAGACTTGAAGGACCTGACGAAAAGCGCCCCGCAAACTTAAGGTACAGCGGCCACAGGGCAACTGCGAGAATGGTGGCCCATATCAGGGCCGGCAGAAAAGCGGAGGCGGTCCATGCCCCGAGGCCGAAAAGGGCCAGGGCAAGCACGACCCGGGAGTTCCTACGCGCGTCAGCTCCTAAAGGTAGAGGCTTTCGCTCTGCTTTGGGTGACGCTTGTTCGATGTGCACCATCCGTCGCTTGCGCAACGCTTCCGTTCCGGCCTTTTCTACCATCCATCACGCCCCGTTTGTCGGGGAAGAACAAAAAAGACTGTCGTTAAGTTCCAATCGGGAAAATGTTGCAATGCCATGAACGAGCACCGCATTTCGATTGTGAGGGTCGGGCGTTCGAATGGCTCCGAGTCCAACATCAATTGCCCGACCAAATTCAGCGACTTCGCTCGGTATCGGCTTCGTTCTTTTGCGGATTTACGTGCTGCATCTCGTATTTGCTAAACCCCTTCGATTAGAATCGCACCGTAAACAAGACCGGGTCATCCCGGTCGCCCTCTCGGGCCTCGTGGGCTACTGAACGGTTACGCGCGCGATCCCGCCCATGCCGATTGCGTTGGCTGCTGCTCGAGACAGGTCGATGCGGCCCCTTGATGAACGGGCCGCGGTCCGTGATGCGGACCCGCACCGATCTGCCGTTGTTCTTGTTCGTGACCGTGACGTGTCTACCGAAGCGCCGGCTCTTGTGCGGGGCCATGAGGGCGTAGGTGTTGAACCGTTCGCCCGAAGCCGTCCTACGGCCGTGGTAGCCATCCCCAACGCCGTACTGGCTGGCGATGCGCGTTTCTTCCTTGGTCAACTTGACGCCAATCGAGACAACGCCTTCGAGAAAATTCTGGGCAAACGCCGGTGAATTGAAAAATGCGCACAGCAAAGCGCACGCGGAGAACAGGCGGATCATTGAGTTTCCTTGGGTTGCGATGCTAGAGGTCGATGGTCGGCGTGACCCTAGAAGCCACGCTTAGGCCAGGCTCGGCGCTCATGGATTCGGTTGAGCGTCGGGCCATTTCGCTGCCGGGCTTGGTTGGAACTAAATCTGTTTTTGCCAATTTTTTCCCGCGGTCGGCAGTTTCTGTGTGTCTGCCTTCCGGGCTCGGCGGCGTACCCTCGCACCCAACTCGACCGCCGCCGGGCCTCTCTAAATTTCCATCACCGGGCTCGGGATCATTCCGCACCGAGTTCAGTGAGGCGGCCCGGCGGTCGATCCCATCCGCCGTCGGGCCGATCTTCCCGAGGAACGAATTAGGTTTGCGTTGATTTTTTACGAAGCCGGCAGCTTTCCTCAGCGGCTGTTGGTTAGGCTCGGCGCCTGAGTCCAAACGGGCGCTGGGCCGCCTCTTTAAGCGTGCGCGCTCGGACGAATTCGGCTCTCCAAAAACCTGTCAAGGCGAACGTGATGCCCTTCCCAATAGCAGCGCACGATCTCGGGGCCATCTCCTCGATGATGAAGGATTTGTTCTTCGAGGACGGCGCTTCCTTTGTGGCGGTGATGGCGCACAAGGCCTGATGTTAGATTGGCGCTCCGGTTCGACCCCGCGTTTGCCTTTTCCACGAAGAGACCCACCGGGGCCCTAAACATCTGGACTTACAGCGCGCCGCTTCCCTAAGCTATCTTATCCCAACTGGTTTGGAATCCGATGGAACAACATCCTTCGAGGATGGGGCTAGGCATTGCGTTAGGGGTGTGCCTTGGAGCTGTCCTCGGCATTGCCATCAGGAACGTGACCGCTGGCATCATTATCGGCATCGCCGTAGGGGCCGTGATTGCTGGTTACGCAGATCATCGATCCCGGTAGCAAGCGCACGCCCGGCTGCTCCCCATCTCTCCAAGGAACATGGCGCGCTGATTGTCGTTTTCCCCTTATGTCCGACGAAGACGAGCCCGTCACCGAGGTCGCCGCTCCACCCGTTTTGGTCCCCGAAACCAATCGATTGTGGCGGTTAACGCCTGCATTGAATCTGCTTGAGAAGAGCAGACAGATTGCCATCGTCCCCGCCGAGACCGAGGATGTGGCTCGCGCCATTGCGACGAGAGCAGATCCTATGGGACGGGATTGGCGTGATCGCCTCTCGTTCGCAGCGGATAGCATCGAGACGACCGAGCGGCACGTCATCGGCGACGTACTATTTCGATCTATCCCGCAGCAGCCTCCTCCAAAGCCGAAACGAACCAAGAAGGCCTAACCATGCCCAAGAGAAAGACTGAGAATGAACTCGAGATGTGGGCCGCAGATCTACTGATGGAAGCGCACGCGATCACTCCATGCCCCGACCACGGCTATATGCGCTTGCGACACAGCCATCACGCTGTGGACTACGCTGTCACTGGCAGTACACCGAACATTCTCGAGCAAAAACAAAAAGGAGCGGATCGCGGCGGTCGAGAGCGTGCTCGATGGGCTGAGTGATGAGTGTCCCGCATGCTGACACCCACCTTGCCAGATCTCAAGCATGACAACGAAACCAGCGGCTTCCCTGCATGACAAACCACTCAACATGCCCGCCGAGGATGACCTCGAGGCGCTGCTGGCCCTCGATGTGGGCGTGATGTCGATACACGATTCCCCGCTCCTTGGTACTCTGACGTTAGTCACCCGAGATGGGCACTACGATTTTCTGATCAACGAACAGATCGCCAACGAACTGATCCAAGACGCACGAGCTCTTCTCCGAGGCGATAGCCCGTCTCTGGTCGAACGCAACGAATAGTCAGATTGCCATTGGTCAGTAGGGCTTGTTGCCCACATTCCGAAGAAACGGACTTCGAGTGCATCTAGGTGCGGATCGCCGACACTCGCAATAACAATACATGATCGCTGCAGCGCGAAAATCGAGGACGATAGACAGAAGAACGAGAGTACGGGTTAGAAAAATGCTGCGCAACGACATCACTAGCATCGCCCATTGAATGCGAAACCCGCCTCGCTCCCGGTGCAGCAGGCGGACAGTTTCAATACCGAAGTCTGGATATCGGAGGTGTCCCGCCTCGATCCGTGCCCATGATCAGGCCTGTCACGCCGGCATGCTGCCATCAAGGCTTGCTGATCAGCTGGATGCTCAACGTCGCTCTTCCTACGCATGGAACCGGACGGTAGCGGGTGCCGCACGCTTTAATTTGTTCCCGCCTGCAGCTGACAACTTCGGCGCGATCGTCCCCGTGTGTGCCTTTTGAGAGACGGTAGTGGGGCGGATTAGTTCATACGATCTCGCTACAGATTCAAAATGGAGCGACACATGAAAAAGTACTTACTCGCAACGGCCGCGCTACTTTTCGCGGCAACATCGGCCTCGGCTGCCGACATGGCGGCACGTCCCTACACCAAGGCGCCCGCAATGGCGCCCGCGATAATCTACAATTGGACCGGCTTCTATATCGGCGGTCACGTCGGCGGCGCCTTCCGCGGCAATTCGAACAACGTTCTCGGCGGCGGTGACGACGGTCGCTTCATGGGCGGCGGTCAGATCGGTTGGGACACACAGTTCGCGCCTAACTGGGTGTTTGGTCTGGAAGCGAACTACAGCTTCATTGACACCAGCAGCAGCTTTGCAAACCGCGGTCTCGGTTCGGTTACCGGCCGTCTCGGTTACACATGGGGCCCGTCCCTTCTTTACGTAAAGGGCGGTTACGCCTGGGCCGACTCGCGCTTTACCAACGGCTTCACCGGCAATGGTGGACGGGATGGCTACACAGTTGGCGGCGGTCTCGAATATCTGTTCAGCCAGAATTGGTCGGGCAAGGTCGAATATCAGTACTACGATTTCGGGACGACCAGTTTCGTCACTCCGACGTTTGCTATCGGCGGCTTCCGAAACGACGAGCACACGATCAAAGCGGGCCTGAACTACCGCTTCAATCTGGGCAACTTCGGCACTGGCACCTTCTAAAGACTGCTGACGTCAGTGAGAGGCCGGCAAATGAATGCCGGCCTTTTCTATTTGCCAGACGATTGGCGAGGCAATCAGAACAATTACGGCCGCCGCGGGCATCTCCGGGGCGGGTACATTTCTTCACTCAAGGTGAGAGTTGTCAGTCAATATACCCTCAGCCAGCGCACATCGTTGATCGCCCTATCCAGACCTGCCCCTGGTTCTGACACCTCATCTCGGAGTCGCCGAGCGCATCGAGCACGATGATTGGACGTTTGATGACGACCTTAAGGGCGGCGTGAAACATGGCGACAGAGTGATCATTCATTGCTGAACCTTCGCGACCGGGAACGATCCGCCACAGCGGCTGTTTTTCTGGAAAACTCGCCGGAGCCAATCGATGAAAGTGATACTTTCTAAAAAGGAGCCGGAGCGCGAAGCCCTCGCGGAGATGAGAAAACGCCCAGGTTGCGAGACGCTGAAGGCAGTCGACGTCCAATACAGTGACCTTCGAGCCGATACGAATTGGACTCTGTATGCCTTCACAGAAGGTCGAATTGATCCAGGTGCTTTGCATAGCGCGCTGGAAATGACCGTAAACAAACTGCGCCATCAATATGAATTGCGCGCCCCGGAGTGATCCCTTACAGAAAGTCAGACTCCCACCTCGTCCTGAAGTCTGACCTCCATGCTTAAAAAGAAAGCGACCGCCAACGAGCTGATCTGGCTCTTTCACGAGAAGCTTGCAGGCTCCAACTTTCCCAATGCCGGGATTGCGATTATTCCAATCGGTAACGGCAATTGGTCCGCGCTGACGAATGCCACCGAACGCCGGCACTATCCCGATTTGGCAAAGACCGTGGTGCGAATAGAGAAGCAGCTCCGCGCTCGCTACCTGCTGAAAGAAGCTTGATCTGCCTTCACGGGCGGGAACTAAGCCGGCGATTGCCTGTTCTATGGTCCCATCGACCAAGGCTGCATCTTGAAAACGACCAACCAGCTTGACCTTCCTACGCTGCCAAATGCCCAACCCGCCGAGCGCTCTCGAATGAGAGACGACCAAAGCCTCATCAAGGCCCGTTACTGCAGATCGATCCTGAAGGTCGCCGCGATCAGCACCGAGCAGGAAGCCCGCATTCTGCTGAACGGCCTGGCCACCGAGCAGGTCACCACGAACACCTCTCCCGCGATGGCCGAGGCT
Source organism: Tardiphaga sp. 709 (assembly GCF_032401055.1). Lineage (NCBI taxonomy): Bacteria > Pseudomonadati > Pseudomonadota > Alphaproteobacteria > Hyphomicrobiales > Nitrobacteraceae > Tardiphaga > Tardiphaga sp. 709. The sequence continues at coordinate 2,191,305 of NZ_CP135529.1, forward strand.
GAACGAGCAGCTTTGACTGCGATCCGCGATCTGGCTGGATATCAGCACGGCCGAAGCGTCCCCCAAAGCTCCAGCGAGTGGATGCGTGCCGCGCGAGCAATCCAATTGTGGCTGAACGTTCACGATCAATAGGCATTGTGCGCGCATAATGCGGAGAAATGGACGTGTCCGATAGCAAAGCAAAAGACATCTCGTGAGCTGTAGCTTCTGTATCGGAACGGCTATCTTCGAAGCCCGTCTCAAAAACTTCATTAAAGGCACGCACCGCTGGCATCCGGCACCAGACCTTTATCCTACGGTACGCAGTACGCAGGTGCGTACCAGTGCTGCGTACCTCGCCATCCATGAAATAGCTAAAGTGGCGGATGTCGTTGAGATTTCCGCCTATTCGTTTTGTGATACGCAGTATGCATTTTCCCCAGACAGGAAAAAATCTGCGCTTGAGGAGAGCGCCGGTCCTCGGCGATCGCGCCTAAAATGCTTTCAGACTTCCCCCTACGGTTAGACAAAGCTGGTTTAGCTCCCCGAAAAACCGGCGGCCGGTCTTGAGGCAGCGCTTATTCCCGGCGCAGTATTTTCGCGATTCAGGCGCTCGCGCATTTCCTTTCCGGCCTTGAAGAACGGAAGGCTCTTTTGGTGCACGGTAACATGTTTTCCAGTACGTGGGGTGCGGCCTGCACGAGCGGGGCGATGCCTTACCGAGAATGCGCCGAAACCGCGAAGCTCAGCCCGATCACCGCGTGCCAGCGCAGCGACGATCTCATCGAGAATCGCGTTCACGATGTTCTCAAGGTCCCGCTGGTAGAGGCGCGGGTTATGCTTAGCTATGCGTTGAACAAGTTCGGATTTGACCATCGTGACGTCGGAAATTTGGCGGGAGGCCGCATTTCCTCGATCTGGCTTGCACTGTCAAGATGCAATAAATTGGGGCATCGTCGAAAAACCTGACGCGGCGAGACCTGTTGATCTGCACTCACCAATCTTGGAGCGGAACCAAATCATCCACTTCTGTTTACATAATCCAAGTGCGATATCCCAATCGATTTCCTGTCTGTTCCCGATGTTGAGGCTTCCGTGCACCTTCGATCTGGCCGATGGGCATTAGCCGAGGAGCGTCAATTGATCGCGTTGATCGAGGGAATACGTCGGCAGCCAGAGCTCCTGTATCTGTTGTTTTCGTTCAGCTTAAGGCGCCGCAGCTTTGGTTTTAGAGGCCGTCAAGCAACGCCCTGACCTTTTCTGCGAGATCGTTGATTGTATAAGGCTTTGAGATGAGATGCGTACCCGCATCCAGAACGCCATTATGGACTATGGCGTTTCGCGTATAGCCCGTGGTGAACAAAATCTTGGCGTCGGGCAACAGCGGTTGGAGGACTTTTGCGAGCTCACTGCCTGTCATTTCGGGCATCACAACGTCCGTGAAAACCAAATCGGGCCGTGAGCCGTTCTCAATGAGGTGAATGGCTTCTCGCGCGCTTGCAGCTTCTATGACCGAATAGCCAAGTTCTCGAAGCGTCTCGACAGAGATCGCTCGCACGCGTTCTTCGTCCTCAACCACCAGTACCAGCTCTTGATGCTGCCCCACGTCTGCGCGCACCGCCGCAGTAGGAGCATCGGTCGTAACCTCGCCGTAGAAACGCGGCAGGTAGATTTTCACGGTGGTGCCAATATCAAGTTCCGAATAAATCTTCACATGACCGCCCGACTGACGCACGAAGCCGTATACTTGACTAAGGCCAAGGCCCGTGCCTTTTCCGACCTCTTTGGTCGTGTAGAACGGATCAAAAACTTTGCTCAGCACATCGCTGTTGATACCGGCACCGCTGTCGGTCACTGCGATGAGAACGAACTGTCCCGGTTCAATTGAGTATTGTCGGGCATACGCCGCATCCACAGACGCGTTCATCGTTTCGATCGTGAGTTTTCCTCCTTGAGGCATCGCGTCCCGCGCATTGACCGCGAGGTTGAGTAAAGCGCTCTCAAGTTGAGCCGGATCGGCTTGGACGTTCCACACCCCCGCTGCGAGCACTGTCTCGATTGCAATGGTCTCGCCCAGCGACCGATCGAGAAGCTCGCTCATACCCGCGATCATACGATTCACTACGATGACTTCTGGAGCTAAGGGCTGCAGGCGGGAGAAAGCCAGCAAGCGCTGGGTTAAGGTAGCGGCCCGGTTAGCGCCGTCCAAGGCTCCGTCAATGAAGCGGGTGATGTCAATGTCACCCTTTGCCAGCTTCCGGCGGGCTAGATTCAAGCCTCCGATGATCACGGCGAGCATGTTGTTGAAGTCGTGAGCTATCCCGCCAGTCAATTGGCCAACCGCCTCCATCTTTTGAGCCTGTCGCAGCTGCTCCTCCGCCTTCGAACGTTCGCCAATCTCCGTGGCCACGCGCTGCTCGAGATCGATATTGAGCGCCTGCAACTCCGCCTCGGCCCGTTTCCGCTCGGCGAGCTCCCTTTCGACAGCCGCAAACAGCCTCGCATTGTCGATGGCCGTCGCCGCGTGTCCCGCAATCCCCAAGAGAGCAGCCTCATGCTCTTCTTGGAACTTGCCGGTTTCCTGATGGCCGAAGAACAGCCCCCCCAAAACGTCACCGGTGCGTGAGACGACCGGTACCGCAAGGTACGAGCGCACCGGAAGGTGGCCTTCGGGCATTCCTTTGCGGGGAGCGTTCTTGCCGTATCGCGGGTCGGCGAGGATGTTTTCTGATCGTACAACCGCCGTGCCAAGAAACGTCGGCTCAAACACTGCTGTATTCCGCGGCATCGGAAAATTCGCGAATGCAGACCGGGGCGCGCCGGAGAGCGCGTAGAGCATGTAGCTCTCGCCCTCAGGCGAGAGAACGTTGTAGAAGAACGCGCCAAATTCCGCACCGCAGAGCTCCAGGCCGGCATCCGTAACGGTCTGGACGATGGTCTCGAGATTGCGTTCCCTGGCGACGGTTGCCCCCGTGTCATTCAAGATCCTGAGATGTCGTTCGGATTTCTTGCGCGCCGTGATATCGATGACAGTGCCAACAAAGCGCACTGCGTTGTGATTGACGAATATTGCGTCACCCGTTGCGGCGAGCCATCGTTCGATCCGGTCCTCAATTCCAATCGTCCGATACTCGATGCGATATGCAGCCAAGGAGGAGGGGTCCAAGGCGTTGGTCACCGCGCGATGAACGCGTTCGCGATCGTCAGGATGCAGCCCCGCAAGAAACGATTTTTCATATGAAATCTCGGCTTCGGATGAAAGGCCAAACAGAGCTTTGCATCTCGCGTCCCAGCGAAGGACGTTATTTACCGGGTCAAAGTCCCACGTTCCGATACCGGCTGCGTTGTTAGCAAGGCTGAGGCGTTCTGCGGCTTCTCGCGCGGCTTCTTCTGAACGGACTCGCTCGATATGAGCCCACGACCTTTCGGTAACCTCCGCAAGCAGGGCCAGCTCGCCAGCTGCCCAGCGATGGGCGGTCTGATGATGTATTGCCATCAATGCCGTTAAGCGGTCCTCTTTCACGAAGGGCATGCAAATAGTGGATCCGATCCCAATATCTTGGAAGGTTCGGGCTTCTTCCGGCTCCAATTCTTCAAGATTGTCATTGATGATCAGCGGTCGGCCGTTACCCAGCTCCTGAACAGCTTTTCTGCCGAAGTCAGCAAGGCTGTAGTGACCTAAGATGTGTTTCGCGCCAGGTGCTGCCCAGTCGCCGCGAATAGTAAAGCCATCCTGATCTTCATCCATGTCGGCATAGGCGCAGTTAGACACGTTGAGGTGCTGGCCTAGCATCCGGGTCGTGACTGATAGAATCTCGTCGGCCCTCCGGCACTTCGCAGTTTCTTTGCCGAGGTCATCCAGAAAGACAAGACGGGCTTCATTCGCCCGAATAGTTGCCTCTGCCCTACGCCGTTCTACCGCAGTCCGGGTCCGGTCAGCGACCTCCCGCATGAGGTCAAGTTCGGCGTCTGACCATTCTCGTGCTTCGGCATTGTTGAGATAGAGCAATGCCACCACGCCGTTTGGCTCAAGGATGGGCATGTTCACCAAGGCGCGTGCCGAAATAAGCTCAAGGGCCTTCGCCTGATCTCCCACCCGACCATCTTTTTCGGCGTCGGCGAACACCACGGTTACGCCGCGCTTCAAGTCCTCAATGTAGCTGCCGTAATCCCGGAATTGCAAAACCCCAGCAAGGCTTTTTATGCCCGGCGCATTCCAGTCCCGGCTTATCGTAATGGTTTCAGCGGAAAGGTCGATCGTGCCGTAACCCGCGCGGCTGACACCGAAAGCCCTCCCCAAGGTCTCCGCGGCGGCGTACGCAAGATCGTCAGGGTCTGATATCTGGCGGATATGATCGCCCAATGTGGATAGCACATCACTGCGCAGCCCCGAAGCCATCATTGCCGTCATGCCAAGGCCTCAGCTGGCGGCAGCTGTACAAGGTCGCGACGACTCGAAGCGTTTCGAACGGGACTGAGAAAAAGGCTCACGTGACCCCATAAATTCAATAAAATTCGGAATTTGGTCAATTCGTTGCCGGCCGTCAGGTTCCAATTATCCGTTTGGCCAGGTTAGCTGACCGCCGCGATTGCCAAATATTCAGCTGATAGGGTTTGCGACTGTCAGAGAGTTGAGGAGTCCGTTCATCCCAGGCAAGGAATGCGTTCATACCGCTTGGGCATCGGATGGCATTGCCGTCGAAGAAGGAAAGCCAGTGGTGAAACGCCCCCGTCGGCGCTAGGAGCCCGCCGCATCTGGCGGGATCAGTCGTCTCGACCGCAATCGGTTAATCGCCCCTTACTAGGCGTCATGGATCGACGTAAGCTTAGTGGTCGCCTCCTTCACTCCTTTCTGTTTGAGACGGCGATCAGCGATGTAGAGCGGTCGACCGGCCGGTCTAGAATTCGCCCTGGCGGAAGCCAAAAAATTTGCGCCACCCCCTTGAAACTTTCCGCCAGTTTTTTTTATTTTAGGTGCGCTGGACGCCAGAGGTTGGGTCCAGCGTGAGGCGGACGCCGGGGGTGTCCGGCGCCCGCTCATACCCATCTTGCTCATTGGAGGATTTGGCTATGAAGACTTACGACTTTGCTCCGCTTTGGCGCTCAAGCATTGGCTTCGATCGCCTGTTTGACCTCGTGGATGCCGCTCAGCGCGCCAACGAGGACAGTTTCCCCCCATACAATATCGAACGTGTCGGAGATGATCGATACCTCATCTCGCTTGCTCTGGCGGGTTTTTCGCCGGACGAGATCAGCTTGACGGCAGAGCAGAACGTTCTGACGGTCGAGGGCCGCAAGGGCGAACAGAAGCGTGACTTCCTTTTCCAGGGCATTTCTGGTCGCGCGTTCAAGCGGCAATTCAACCTCGCCGACCATGTCCAGGTAACCAGCGCGACTTTCGAGAACGGCCTCCTGCAGATCAACCTGATCCGCGAGATTCCCGAGGCCATGAAGCCGCGAAAGATCGCCATCAACGCAGGCCCGCGCTCAAACGTCGAGCAACTTGAAGCCAAGGCGGCCTGACGCCTATTCGATCACTTCGTGCAATCGTTCCGCGATGGCTTCGGCCGTCGCGGATACGCGCGATATTCGAATGGCGCGCTGATCGTCGTGAAGTCAACAGGAGGCAGTGATGACCCAATTCGCACTTCCAGCGTTGGCCGCTGGAGAGGGCCTTACGAGCTATCTCACCGCGATTAAGCAGTTTCCTCTCCTCAAACCTGAAGAGGAGCTCGCCTACGCCAGGCGCTTACGCGAACACGGCGACAGGAACGCTGCCTATCATCTTGTGACCAGCCATCTCCGGCTGGTCGCCAAATTGGCGATGCGCTATCGCGGCTATGGGCTGCCCATCGCTGATGTCATTTCGGAAGGCAACATCGGCCTGATGCAAGCCGTGAAGCGATTTGATCCGTCTAAAGGTTTCAAGCTTGCGACTACGCCACCTGGTGGATCAAGGCAACGATCCAAGATTACATCCTGCGGTCGTGGTCGATCGTCCAGATTAGCGCCAAGTCCACCCAAAAGCGGCTGTTCTTTAACCTGCGTCGCTTGAAGAGCAAGATCGCAGCGCTCGAAGAAGGCGATATGCAGCCCGACCACGTAGCAACGATAGCGCGCCGCTTGAATGTGCCTGAACGCGAGGTCATTGAGATGAACCGGCGGTTCCTCGGAGACATGTCGCTCAATGCGGCTTCACGAGTGGACGAAGAAGAAGGCGCTGAGTGGCAGGAGCGCTTGGCCGACCCAACGTCGAATTTTGAAGACGACGTCGCGGAACGCAGCGAACTTAACTGGAGGCGGCAGATCCTCGGGCAAGCGCTCGCCCATCTGAAACCGAGAGAGCAGCGTATCATCGAAGCACGATGGCTGTCGGATACCCCTCTTACACTTGACGACCTGGCCGCAGAACTGGGCGTGTCACGCGAGCGTGTGCGGCAGGTGGAAGTCAGGGCACTCGAAAAGGCCCGGGCGTATGCAGCTTTGCTCGCCGGAGACATGGGCGCGAAGTAATTCGATCCGAGCGGGCTCGACGGGAGGCGACATTAGCTTTCCAAGCGCTCCACCCATTGGGAGATGGTGAGCGCAATTTCCGCCACTACGTCCTGGTCGGTCCGGCCGCTGCGGGCCAGGATATGAAAGCCGTGATCGGCGCCATCGATTAGGTGAGAGGTTGCCCTCGATCTCAATCCCTTGCAAACTTGGCGAAGGAGCACGGGCTCCGCCAACTTATCACGCGTTCCCTGGATGAAGAGCATGGGGATCCGAATGCGTGCAAGGTGTTCGGCCCTTGTGATCGAAGGTTTACCGGTCGGATGCAGGGGGAAACCGACAAAGGCCAGCCCGCGTACATCTTCGATCGGATCTTCTGCTTGCGCCTGCGAGGTCATGCGCCCGCCGAATGATTTGCCACCCGCGATAATAGGCATGCCGCGGCATCGACGGCGGGCGTCCACCACGGCCAATCGTATGGCCGCATGCGCAACAGCCGGAGTGTCGGGGCGTTTGATGCCCTTCTCCATGAACGGGAACTGGAAGCGCAAGGTCGCGATGCCATGGCCATAAAGCTTTGCAGCGACATCTTCCATGAACGGGTGCGCCATGCCTGCGCCTGCACCGTGGGCGAAGACGAAACAGGCTTGCGCGTTCCGCGGCTTCATCAGGAGGGCTGAAAGCGCGAGCGCGTCCTTGCTCTTCAGCGTCAGGGGCGTTACGCGCGGCAGCCGGGTGTTCATTTCGCTGCCGACCGCTCGCCGAATCGCTCCTCCTCCAAGCCGAAGACCGAGCGACCGCCGAGCGCGGAGGATGCCTGTAATTCGCCATCCACGAAATCCTCGAAGGACGGACCGCTTGCCGTTTGTTCGAGGCGGCGAGCCTGGTCGTCGAGCCGTTTCAGAGTCTGCATCTCCTCGTCTCGGCCGAGCTTGGCGTTCTGGACGGCTGTCTTCAGCACGCGGATGGTCTCGTCGTAGACCTTGATCGGCACCGGGTACGGGTGACGATCCTTGCCTCCATGGGCGAGTGAAAACCGCGCCGGGTCGCGGAAGCGGTACGGCGCGCCATGGACGACCTCGGCCACCATCGCAAGCGAGCGGACCGTCCGTGCGCCGACGCCCGGCGTGAGCAGTAGCTCGGGAAAGTCGAGCGGCCCGCGCTCGGCAGCCGCGGCGAGCGTGCCATGAAGGCGCCGGGTGAACACATCGCTCGAGCGGACATCGTGATGCGCCGGCATGACGAGATGCGGCAGGAGGGGCTGGGCAGGCGCGCTGCCAGTCAGCGCCGCGAACTCGTCGACGATGCCGTCGGGTCCCAAAGCCATCAGCAGGTCCAGTTGCGCTGTTCGGGAAGGCGCGGCACGCCCATCCGTCAGATTGACGACGTTTCCTTGAAACGGACCATCGATGGCGCTGTGCGGTTCGTCGACGAAACTCGTCAGGCTCTCGGAATGCCAATGATAGCGACGGGCCTGTTTCTTGTCGCCGTTCATGCCCTGCTGGACCACCGTCCATTTGCCCTCGTCGGTGACGAAGAAGCCGTGCAGGTAAAGATCGAAGCCATCCTGGACCGCTGCGCTATCGACCTTGGCGACGAGACGGCTCGCGCGCGTCAGGGCGGCCCCGTCGAATCCGATGCGGTCGCCGAGCGCGTGAAGTTCGTCAGGAGTTTTCCGCGAATGCTGGCCCCGACCTCCGCAGACGTGGATGCCGAGTTCGTCCTGCAGCGGACCCAGGCCGCGCTTGAGAGCACCGATGACGCTGGTCGTGATCCCGGACGAATGCCAGTCCATTCCCATCACGGCACCGAAGGATTGAAACCAGAACGGATGGGACAGCCGCCGCAAAAATTCGTCGCGACCGTAATGGTGGACGATCGCCTGGGCGACGATGGCACCGAGCGCTGACATGCGCGAGGCCAGCCATGGCGGAACCCGTCCACCATGCAAAGGAAGATCGGCGCTGCCGGTCCGTTTCGCCATTCGTCCTCGATATCCGATTCTTTGCCATTTAGGGGCTACGCTCGACCATCGTCCGGAAGGTGATGGAGTAGCGTTTGGCTTCGACGGCCGGAATGCTGTGTTCCCATACCGACCGCGCCTCGCCGGACATCATGTAGATCGAACGGGACTTCGCTTCGAGGGTGAAACGCTCGAACTTGGTCGAAGCGGGCCTGCGAAATCGGAACTTGCATATCGCGCCCAGCGACAGGCCGAAGATCCGGTCGAAGTGCGGCTTGTCCCTGTGCCAACCGATCCCGACGCCGACGTCGTATTCGGTGCAGAGGACTTGCTGTATTCGCGTACTGGGTCCACCGAAAGTCTCGACGCGATGTGAGACATCGGAGAGCCATTGAGGAATTGGCTCGGCTTCAACGAGGTGGCGTGCCGTATAGTCGTAGCTGAACCCGAAGGAGGCTACGCGACGCTTGCCCTCATACTGGCCGAACTGAAACGGCTGGAGGGGCAAGTCGGCCACTTGGGCTATAAGGTCGAGCGCTTCCGCTGCCGAAACGAAGTCTTCGGCATACCGGAGTCCATCGGGACCTGGCGTGTTTTCCGCAAACAAACTGAATTGGTCGGACAGTGGATTCTACCAAGGCTGTGGATCTACGACCTAGTTATGGAGCCGCAGCGCAAAGTCAAAGGTCAGGGGGATCCCGCACATCATAACCAACCAAATAAGAACGGGGCGTACGCGATCGCGAGGAGAATAAGCGCCAGTGGAAAAGCGGTTGCAATGAAGATTGTATCCATGTTGCGAGGCTGCATGGTTACGAAACCGAACAATCGGAGTTCCGTTCCAATTCCCGCCTCAGTCGCCGCCCTTCTTGGCCCGACGTAGCGCGGCGCCCAGCTTCTCCCGTTGCTGTTCCCAGCGCCGTCGTTCGGCCTCCGCGCGATTGTCGATTTCGTCGCGTTTCGCCTGTATCGCGGCATCTCTCACGTCGTGCTCCTGTTCAGCGGCATCAAAGGCTACTTGTGCGCTTGCAACCTGCGCTGCTTTCCGTTCTCGCTGCTTGATCCTGGCTCGCTCTTCCTTGCGCTGGTCGGCTTCGCGTTTCCGCTGCTGTTTGTCGAAGGTGGCCGCGGCTCTACGTGCTTCCGCGTTGTCGACTTTGGTCGCTTTGGCCTGAGGAGCCACCGGCTTCCGCGGAATTGACACTTTCTTGCCGGCCGCAAGGCCTTTCGGAAGTTCGCTCGTCTCCTTGAACGCGCCATTGGTGCCGACCGCTCTCCGCAAAACGATGCCGGGATGCGCGATCGTTGCCGAGACGATTGCAGGGTCGTCGGTCTCCTCGGCGAAGCCCTGGTGAAACAGGTTGCTGTCGGCGCCCCAGATGTCGAGCGCGGCCTTCATGGACGGCGCGGCAACGGCCAGGTCGAAAAAGCCGATCGATGTCTGGTAGGTCTTGAGCTTCCGGGCCATCACTCGCAGGCCGGACAGGTGTCCGCCAGGCCATCGAGTACTTTCTCGATGGCTTTCACCCGTTGCTCCTTGTTCTTACCGGAGAACTTTCGATGTTCGGCGATCGATCTTGCATAATCCACGGCATGGTGGCTGTGACGAAGGCGCAGATAGCCGTGATCCGGACAGGGCGCGATGGCATGGGCCTCAAGGAGGATATCCGTCGCCCACAGGGATAGAGTCTCGGCGTCGTTCGTGTTCTTCGACATAGTCACGTCTCTCTAGGGAATTTCGTCCCGAGAATGGGATTTGGCGTTGACCGGAAATCAGACATGCCGTTTCGGTGTTTTGACATTCGAGAATGTGGTCATCGTCGGGCACGGCTTGAAAACAGCTAAGCTATTCTTGAGTTCCTTCTCGGTCGGAAAGGCATTCACCATGCCTTGCGTCAGAGCTTCCGCCACCGATCGGCGATACCGGCGGTCGCCGTATCTTTTCGCTTTCGAAGACGTGTTCTAAAGCCTCGGGTCGATGGAACCAGACCGCGAGTTGAGCGATTGCAAGTAGCTATCCACCGCGGCCAAAAGGCGTAGGTCGTTGCTACAGAATGGGCTCTATAGCATTGCGTTCAATGCCGGCCTGGGCGGGTCCGGAGGTGCCGGCGTCGTCGTGCTCTGTGACGGCGTTTTGCTTGGGGGCGATTCTTCTCTGCTGTACAAAGGCGCTTACTCGCAACGAGACGGGAAGTTCGAAGCGACTGTACGGACATCGCGTCACGCCAACGAAATCCCGTCCCTGTTCGGGCTGGACGAGGCGACGCTGAGCTTCGCCGGGACCATCATTCGGGGAGACGCACGCGGCTTCGGCGCTTCCCCTCAGGTGCCAGACATCAGGTTGGAGGTCCATCTCAAGTTCAGGGCGCCCATCTGAGGGATTGTTTAGGTCTGGTTTTGGCTGCACGCCAACAGGAACTCCAGAGCCGACATAGCATCTAGATATCGCAATTTCACACGGCCGTTCAACCCAACGGCCTCGGTAACTAACGTCTGATCCGGCACCCGCTTGAAGCCCATTGCCCAGTTCGGAAACAGTCGATCACCATATGCAAGGCCGCGCTGGAGCAAGCTGATATCTCGATGCCGCGGATCGACGCTGATGCGGCTGTAAACTTCGATCACATTCTCCGGCTCTCCCTCAAGCACCTGGAGAAAGTCGCCGTCCGAATGGACAAGCATGCCTGTTATATGCGCCACATCATTCCGGGCCCTTGCCTTTTGCAGTAGCTCGGAAAGATCCCCGGATGAAAATGGCTCATTTGCAGTGCTAAGATACAAAATTCGAAACACGAACGACCTCCATACCCGTCAACGCCGGGTTCCAAAGAGAGTTCAACCCGTAGACGATCACGCCGCCCCCGAGCTCGCCGGAACAGGTGTCATCAAGTTTGACGGGAGGCCCCCCGACTTGTCCATGGCCACGGCGGCTTCAATGCCCGCTCATCACCCCATTTTACGGTACGATCCCGGTGACGTTGCGATAAGGCATGTCTGGCGCCGGCTTCTTCAGAAAGACGGGAGTAAGTTGATCGGGTCTCTAACCGATTGAGGCTTCCAGAAATCTGGCCGTGCGGCTTTCGGCGTTGCGCGCAACATGTTGCGGTTCGCCGGCGGTCACGACGGACCCGCCCTCATTGCCTGCGCCGGGGCCCATATCGATTACCCAATCACTTTCGGCGACCACTGCCATATCGTGTTCGACGACGACTACCGTGTTGCCGGCATCCACCAGGCCTTGAAGCTGCAGCATTAGCTTTTCAATGTCTGAGGGATGCAATCCAGTCGTCGGCTCATCCAGTACATATAGTGCCGACCCGCGCTGAGCTCGTTGCAACTCGGTAGCGAGCTTGATCCGTTGGGCTTCGCCGCCACTGAGCTCCGTTGCGGACTGACCGAGTTTGATATAACCGAGGCCTACCTCTCGAATGACACCGAGCGAACGTGCTAGTAGCGGATCTTTCTCGAAAAAAACGAACGCATCGTCCACCGTCATGCCCAACACGTCGGCAATGGATTTGTCCCGGATCTTGATTTCCAACGTCTTCGCGTTGTAGCGCGACCCATGACAGGTCGGACATGGCGCGTAGACTGACGGGAGGAAAAGCAATTCGACGGTGACGAAGCCCTCACCCAGACAGGTTTCGCAACGTCCTTTGGCGACATTGAAAGAAAAGCGGCCGGCATCATAGTGCCGTGTCTTGGCCTGCTTCGTGGCCGCGAACAGCTTTCTGACGTGATCGAAAAGTCCTGTATAGGTTGCGAGATTCGACCGCGGAGTTCGCCCGATCGGCTTTTGATCGACGACAACGAGACGTTTTATGTGCTCCATGCCCCCGACGATGTTGCCGCCAAGTGTTTGAACGGCGGTTTCCAGAAGGTCTCCTTCGTCCGGAGCGCCCCGGTCCTCTTCGCCCCTCTTGTGCCCCAATATTTCCCCAACCTTCTCGACCAGAAATTGAGTGATCAAGCTGGACTTGCCCGACCCCGAGATGCCGGTCACCGCGGTAAACACACCGACAGGAATGTCGACGTCGAGGTCGTTGAGATTGTTGCGGGTGACACCGCGAAGTTGTAGCTGACCTCGCGGGAGACGGTGCCTGCGGTCGATGGCCTTCGCGTTTCCGAACAGGTGGCGCCTTGTTTCAGACGCCTCGACGTCGGCAAGTCCTTTAGGGATGCCGCTGTAAAGCACCTCGCCCCCGTGAACGCCCGCGGCGGGGCCGACATCAACTATCCAGTCCGCGTGGCGGACGACATCCAATTCATGTTCGACGACGAAAAGCGAATTGCCTGCTGCCTTGAGCCGGTCCAGCGCTCGCAGGAGAGCTTCGGTGTCGGCTGGATGAAGCCCAGCGGAGGGCTCATCCAGAACATACACCACGCCAAACAGGTTCGACCTGACTTGTGTCGCCAGCCGGAGCCGCTGCAATTCGCCGGGGGACAGTGTCGGCGTGCTGCGCTCGAGGGCGAGATATCCCAGGCCGAGATCGAGCAGAACCGCCAATCTCCCATTCAGATCTTCCAGAATGCGCTGAACCACGAGAGCTTTTTCCGGATGGTCTTTGGGCGTATGAGCTTTGCCTTCCAGATACGGCACGATCAACTCGCGAACGCCCCTTAAAGGAAGCTCAGACAGTTCCGCAATATCCAAGCCTGCGAATTTGACCGAGAGGGCCTCGGGCTTAAGCCGTTTTCCCCGACATACCGGGCAACGGCCGCTCAGCATGAATTGCGAAACCCGCCTCTTCATCATCGCGCTCTGCGTTGTTGCGAACGTCTGCAAGACGTATTTGCGTACGCCGGTGAAGGTGCCGTGATAACTCGGCTCTTCCTTGCGTTTGAGGGCTCGCCTCACCTCAGCTGGCGTGTAGCCTGCATATACCGGGACGGTGGGCTGTTCCTCGGTAAAGAGTATCCAGTCGCGGGTCTTCTTCGGCAGTTTGCGCCAAGGCGTGTCTACGTCATGACCGAGAGTTACCAGGATGTCCCTCAGATTTTGTCCCTGCCAGGCGCTTGGCCAAGCCGCCACGGCTCGTTCCCTTATGGTGAGCTTGTCATCGGGGACCATCGAGGCCTCGGTAATATCGTGGATCCGACCGATTCCGTGACAGTGAGGACAAGCTCCTTCGGGAGTGTTGGGCGAAAATGACTCGGCATAGAGCAGTGGTTGTCCACGCGGGTAATCGCCGGCGCGCGAATACAGCATGCGCAGCAGGTTCGACAATGTCGTCACGCTGCCGACCGACGAGCGTGTCGTCGGAGATCCGCGTTGCTGCTGTAAAGCCACGGCTGGTGGTAGACCTTCGATTTCGTCCACCTCAGGAATGGACATCTGATTGAACAATCTTCTCGCGTAAGGGGACACCGACTCAAGATAACGCCGCTGCGCCTCGGCATAGAGCGTGCCGAAGGCCAGCGAGGACTTGCCCGATCCCGACACCCCTGTAAAAACGACAAGTGCATTGCGGGGAATGTCGACGTCGATATTCTTCAGATTGTGCTCGCGAGCTCCGCGAACACGCACGAAGCCCTCATCGACGGCCGAGTCGGCACCGTACGAACCACCTCTTCCTGCGTGCATCTTGCCCTTCCGCGCAAATTGGCGTGTGATATCAACCGCAGATGAAACTTTGGCGGACGAGTTCCGTTCCCCACACGGAGCTTCCGGCCGGTAGCATTGTTTGTCATAGCGACTACATACTTCATCGCCACGGAGTTGATCCTTATTCAAGCCTTTGCAATTAGTCGGGCGTGGCCATCCTGCGCGCCATCGTGGTCGATCGGTTGCTGGCGCCATTCCGCTTTAACCGATTGAGGCTTCTTCTTCGCCCCTTTCGAAAACATCGCCTTTGACGCCAGCTAATTCGCACCTGCGAAAAGCGAGTCCGGTAGTGGATAATAGGAGGAAGAATTCGCAGAGGTTAAGGCCTTCGATCGACGCCTTAGTCGTCAGCGTGGCTCCGTATGTCGATACATCCCTCATGACGCATGAGCGGCGCCACGAACCATCGATCGCCGTCATTTGGACGTAGACACCGCGCTCGAAACGAACGCTGCCGAAACTGGTAGCGGTCTTAGGAGCACTGGAGGCTCTATCTCCTCAGGATATTGAGCACCACTAACCCAAATACGGACGGGGAAAAAACATAAACGTCAGACCCGGCGGAGCTTCTCCATTTAAAAATTAGGCGACGCGAGCCACCAGACGGATTTGGCCGGAGCGGCCTATCGCGTGGTGAAATAGAAGTCCTCGCTCCCCGACAGCGAGCCCTATGAACGGCGGCTTTGCGCCAGAAGCGGACGGTTGCGGAGCGGCCAACAAACATTGTTCAGCTGACGGAGTTGGCGCGCGTTTGGCCAACGGCACGGAACACACGTTGGCTTGTGGAAGTTAGGATCCAATCACACCTTTGAGTCCGGTATAAAGAGACCCAGCCACGCCGGCACCTGCGCCGAGCAGTGGTCCCGCGGTCTGCGCAAACTCCTGAATCAATCTTGCACGACGTCTCATCTGCTCTCCGCCAACGTGCTCTCCGAGCAGGCGGGCAGCCTTAAAGGCAATGGCATTGGGTTTGCCACCCTGCGCCAATGTGTTCGGCAAAATTCGAAAAATAACCATCCCGAGGACATTGCCGGACAGGAATGCCAAACTGATGCTGGCTACATATTCTCCGACCTCACGCCACTCGACGACCGATGCCGGGACAATCGGCACGCTGTCGTTGATTCCGGTAACAACCAACATGCACCCTACACTCAGGATGGCCGTGATCAACCCCACCAGCCAAGCGCCGAGTGGCCCAAGCTTATTGAAGGGCATCGAAGCAATTCCGAACAGCAACGGGATCACGATCGATGCAAGACGCAGATATAGCGGTGCAACATTGAGGACGATGGTGATTACAATGTGGGCGGCTACAAGTAACACGGCTGGCAGCAGTACATAGACCGCGAAGTGAATTACGTAGTAGCGGAGCGGACTGGTCAGCCGCGCCAGCGCAACCTCGGCCCGATCCAGCGCGTGCGTTAGATTGTCGATTTCACTGACAAGGTCCTGGACCTCGAGCAGGATCGGACGGACGAAACGCAGGTCACGCGAGCAGTTCTTGCACGCGATGGCTTCATCCCTGATTGTCTCTGTGCAGAACGGGCATTCCATAAGACGCCTCAGCCCTTCCGCTTCGCACGGATGGACGCGATCTCGGTTCTGATCCGGGAAAGTTTAGCCACTGCTGCATCACGCTTGGCAATCAGGTCCTTGCGTTCCCTCGCCAGTGCTTCGGGAACGGCGATGTCTCTGGAACACCAGCCACAGACCAGTACGAGATCGCTGTTCTCTCGAAGACAGTACGGACAAATGATTGCCATCGCGTCAGCGCGCTACCTTGAGGACGAAACTCGTGCTGCCGGGGCGCCCATCAGAATCCTTGAGATCCACGCGCAGCATGTGCTCGCCGGGAGGTAGAGACGCATCCGGCATATCGATGCCAGCCGGTTGAACGAACACCTTCAACCGTTCCGTCAAGTCCACATTCGGCGTACGAAGATAAATGACCTTTACGGAGGTAACATCGATCGTCGCTCCACCAAATGACAGGAACTTGAGCTGAAAGTGAGTCGGCGATTGGATGTTATCGCTGCCGGAAAGGAGCTCGATCTTCGGGCCACGCGTGACACCGCGCCGATCGACGACCACTGCACCTTTCGGCGGCGGCAAGGAGGCCTCCTCTTGTGTGATTAATACCCCCGCGGCCCGCGACGGCACGGATTGACACAGCACGATCAGGCAGGCGAACGTAAAGCAAATTCCTATACGACGTCGCATCATCCCCCCCAACGCGATCTATAAACTTATCTGGTGCCCCCATCCCCTATAATGGAGTAGGGCGCCCAGAATAACGGATGTGCGTAAGCGAACTCTGTCTTTCCATCGGCATTCAGATAGCCGGGTCCGTCAGCCAAAGCCATCATGGCCTGACGCTGAGCTTCGCCGCGTGCCAGCTTTGGATCGTCGGCCTGCCGCTTAAACAGATCTGTCATCAACTCTCGCGCGGACTGTGAATGCACCGACCAGTTGGTGACCAGAAGAGCGCGGGTGCCCGCGTAAAAGAACGCCCGGCCAAGGCCCGAGGCGGCTTCTGCGCCGGCGCCGGCGCCCGCACCGGTGTTGCAGGCCGAAAGAATGACCCAGTCCGCGTCGAGTTTGAGACCGAGTATCTCCTCCATCGTCAATAGGCCGTCGCCCTCTTCACCGGTCACAGTCGGCGAGGACAATGCAAGCGCCGGCTGGGTCAGCCCATTCAATTCGCCAGGCACGAGGCCATGCGTTGCAAACGCGATAATCTTGAAGCCGGACAGATTTATCGACTTAACGGCTTTCTCCGTCGCTCCCTTGCCTAGATTCAAGACTTTCGACGGGTCGGCCCGCAGCGCCAAGGCGATCGAGCGCAATTCGTCGGCCGTATCCGGAAGCCGCGGCAACAAGCCAAGCTCCGCGCTATCCACGCCGTCAAGCTTCGGACTGTTGCGCCGCTTCAGCGGCACACCGCGCATGGTATTGGCGTCGGCGGCATCGGCGATTCGTATTTTTGCATCGATCTGCTCGGCCTCGGCCTGCTGCTCGGTGTTGAAATACGGATCTCCGAACGCGATTATCTCGCTACGGTCGGACTTGCCGGGCGGTAGCTGCCGCAAAGTGCGCAATGCGGCTGCGGACGGAACCATGGCGACCGCATGGGTGCGCGCCAGCCAGGGCACATCCCTGTAGCTCGCAAACAGAACCTCCTCATTCTTCTTGATCACCGACGGCTGCGTCGGCAGTAGTGAGAGTGGCAGCAGACCCAGCGCGCCGTTGGTGACGACGATCAGTTTCCTGGCCGGCTTCCAGCCGGCTTCTACGGGCTTAAGGAGCGACGAATACAGGTCATATCCCAATGCCACATCGAAAGCGGGAATATCGGAAATCATAGCCGCCTGCGGCTCGAGCGCTTCGCGCAACTGAGCTACCTTGGTCTGGACATCCGCTGCATTGGACCCGATTGAAGCAAAGGCAACCGCACCGGTCTTCGGAACCGCCCAGACGAAACTCGCGTCCTGACCAAAGTAAAATGATAGCATCGCCTCGTCGGGCGCCAGCGTATCGCGAATCTCGTCCACGGATGGCGCTCTTGGCGCGACCAAATCTGCATAAGCCGGAAAAAGCCGATTGATCTCTTGTCGCGCCTTGGTCCGCGCGCTGCGCAGATTGGCGATCGACACATTCAGCGTCTGCACGCCCTTCTCATCTCGCTCAGCCGATGACAAGGACAACACATTGTTCAGCGTACCGATTTGCGCATTGATCTGTTTCGACAGATCCTGCTCCTTGCGCACCAGCTCGGCCAGCGCGGGATCCTTGACTGAACTACGCGCGCTCGAAGCCGCCAAGGCCTGCTGCACCGAGCTGCCACGGATGGCGTCCGCCAAGCTGAATGTTTCGACACCGATATCTGCGGACCGGCTCTTCTGCCTGGCCAACATTCTGAAATAGGCTTCTATGATCGCCTGGAAGCGTTGATTCTTGGCCGCAACGACGGTTGTGTCGTCACCGTCTGCATTCTCTCGCGACGATGCGACTAGGATTGGTATTGCGGTCTTGAATTCGCGGATAGCTTCCTCATCGCGTCCTGCTCGCATCAAGCCGATAGCAAGGGTTCCGCGCGCCGACGCCGTATCAAAATGGCTCTCGCCTACGCGTGCGATCTGCTTCTTGACCAACTGGTCAGCCGCGGAAATGCCCGCCTCGATCTGGCCCGAAGCATAGAGCGATGCGATACGCGAGCCGTTCAGTTCGAATACCTGACGCCGCATCGGCTCCCAGTTGGCGATTGCCCTGTCGATCTGGGCATAAACCGCGACGGCGTCACGGCTCTTGCGCTGCAAGTTAAGGACGCCGCCAAGCTGTGAAAGCATCTGTACGGTTTGTGGCGCTTCATCCGGAACGCCCGTCGTCTTGCCGATATCGAGTGCCACGCGCAGCAGCTTTTCGGCGTCGGAATGGCGCCCCTGTTCGACCAGGATGCCCGCAAGACCTGCAATGAAACGCGGCGTCGCGTAATGATATTTGCCTTGGTCCTTCAACCGGGACAACAGCGCGCGACGTGCATCGGATTCGGCCTCCGCAAGACGGCCCTGCCGGGCCTTCGTCCGTGCAAGACTGAGCGTGATAAAATCGATGGATTGAAGCAATGCCGACTCCGTCGGCGGATTCTCGCCACTGAGAAGGCCCTTCATGCCTGCGCGCTTGCGGGCTTCCGCAATGCGAAGCGAAGCCTCAGCCTCCTTAAACTGTCCACGTGCCTCGAAAATGGCAGCATTCCCGAGCTCGATCTCCGCCTCCCAATTCTGGCCGTAACGCGCATACGCTGCGCGCATGGAAGGATGGCCACTCGTTCGCGCCTCCTCGATCGCCGGGCGGCTGCGGCGCATGTAGCCTTCTGCCTGAACGATATCGCCCATCTGGATCAGCGAATTGGCAATCGAGCGATTAGCTGTATGTACGAACCCCTTCGCACCCGGCGTGTTCGCGGTGTCGCGCAGTAGCCGCTGATATGTTTCGAGCGCCTTCTTCGGATCGCCCGCACTGCCGTACTGGACAGCCACTAGTTGAACCAGGCGCGCCATCAGTCCGGGCGGAGCAGCACCGCGGCCCGCCTCAATCCCTTTTTCAAGATCGGAGATGGAATTCGTTAGCCGACCGAGCTGGCTTCTTGCGCCCGCACGGTCGAGATAGAACTGCGCAAGCGAGACGCGCGAAGCTCCGCCGGGAGGCTTCACGTCTGCGTCGGCCCTTAGTTGCTCGATCTTTTTCTCGTCCGGCTTCTCGGTATCGAGGATCGCCGTGATATCGGAGATCGAGCGCGGCGGTGCGACAAAGCCGACCGGCAATGCCGTTTCCGGTGCGATCTTCGGCGTGACATCGGCGGGGACGGCGACGGCGACATTGGCACGCCCGTTTGCCGCGTTCAGTCTCGACATCACACAAGAGCGTACTGCGGGAGTGGCCTTCGTCCGGCATGCCTCCAGGCTGCCGCCGCCACCGCGCATGCAGGACATCACAATTGGCTTTCCAACCGACATCCGGCACTGCTCGATCGCAGCTTCCTGCGTGAGCGCAAATGCCGCCTGCGACAACAGCGCGAGCGCTGCGCTGATGAAGAGCGTCGCCGATGCGCATAAAGCCACATGCCGAACTATCAATCGCTTGGAAATGACCGCTTGCATGATCACGGCTCCAAAATAACTTATCAAAATATGACGTGATCCTAGCCGCAAACCAATTTGATCGACAAGCGCGTTGAGACAGGTTCCGCATGGAACCAGGTTCATTGTAGTAACGCTCGGAGACGAGATGGCGACCATTTGCCGAGTGTCTTACGTTGCACTAGTGTTGATCGCAGGTACCGCCGGGCTGTTGACGAGCTCTCTGGCGGAAGATTTTGTCCCGCCGTTACGTATGCTTCCTTCTGAAATCGCCAGCCGCGCCGCGTCATTCGCGAAGGATCTCACCTTTCCGCAGCCGGTCAAGGCGGGAGATGAACTGATTTCGTCCCAAGCTGCGTTTCTGAAGCCTGACGGCGATGGCCCGTTTCCTGCGCTGGTGATGGTCCATCAGTGCGCAGGCGTGAACCAAGCGATCGTCCTCTGGGCGCGCGAAGCTGTCAGCCTTGGCTATGTCGTTCTCCTGATCGACAGTCTGACGCCTCGGCAGGTTAGCACGTTGTGCTTCGGGCCGCGAAACGGCGTCAATCTATTCCGCGGAGCAAAGGACGCATTTCAAGCGGCGGACCATCTCCGTCAATATCCGTTCGTGGACCCGACTCGGCTATCATTCGTCGGGTTCTCTTGGGGAGCGATGGTTGGCCTTATCGTCTCCAGCGCAAGGTACGCGGAAGCGCTGGGCGGTCGCCCGTTCGCATCCGTTGCAAGTTTCTATCCCGGGTGCTTCCGCGTTTCGCGGCCAAATACGCCGAGCTTTGACATCGTCAGCGATGACATGAAGCAGCCGACACTGGTTCTCATGGGCGCCACCGACAATGAAACCCCCGCCAGCGAATGCGTTGAAAAACTACATGAAGCCAAGTCGGCTGGCTCAGCCGTAGAATGGCATGTCTACCCTGACACTGGCCACTGCTGGGACTGCCGGCAACTCGACGGTCGTAGCAAGACGGATTTACGCGGGAACCTAGTTTCTTATAAGTTTAGACAGGACGTCACGACAGACTCATCCAAGCGGTTATTTCAATTCCTAGCCGCTCCGCACCGGGGCAAATAACTGTGGTGACAGACTCTCTCCACAGGAATTGACCCCCGCTCCTCCGACACTGAAGGACTTGCATCTGCGAGGCGCCCTGACTGCAACCGTTCAGGATTGGCGAGAGGTGGTAGTTCGAACGATTTCCTTTTAATACAATCGGATCTTAAGGACCCTACCCGCTCTGGCGGGGCAGTTCCGGTACGGTAAATTACAGCGGTATCTGGTTAATCCCATTAGCGGCGATCGCCACGGAGGTTGATGGTGAACGCAGTAACGACCGTCGCCATCTTTTTTGTTGCCTGCCAGGTAGTCCAAGCTAACCAGACGAATTTTACGCTACCCAACAGGGGGCTTCTGTAGCAATCTAAGTTATACTTTTTGGAATTTTGATAGTGACCGTCATACGCCTTTTGATCGCGGCTGGGCTCTACTGCACGTTGGTTACAGCGGCGGCGGCAGAAAAACGAGTCGCGTTGATCGTGGGAAACTCCGCCTACAGTCATGTCGGAAGACTTGCGAATCCGGCGAATGACGCGGCCGCCATCGAAACAGTGTTGAGAAAAGCCGGTTTCGATACGGTCGATTCGCGTCGTGATCTTTCCATAAGTGACACGAGAAAAGTACTGCGGGACTTTACGGCAAAGACGCGTGATGCAGACGTAGCCGTTATCTATTACGCGGGACACGGTATTGAAGTCGACGGCATCAATTACATTATTCCGATCGACGCGACTCTTGAGCAGGACACGGATATCTACGATGAAGCGGTCTCGCTCGACCGTATCCTTGTCGCTGTTGAGCCCGCCAAAAAGCTGCGGCTGGTAATCCTTGATGCTTGTCGCGACAACCCGTTCGCCAAGACCATGAAGCGTACGTTGGGTTCTCGCGCGATTGGCCGAGGCTTGGCAAAGGTTGAGCCTACCACGCCCAATACCATGATTGCGTTCGCCGCCAAAGCAGGTTCGACCGCTTCAGACGGCACGAGCCGCAATAGCCCGTTCGCCACCGCACTCGTGGATCACCTGCCTAAACCCGGACTGGACCTGCGTAAGGCTTTCGGCTTCATTCGCGACGATGTGATGAAAGCTACCGACAACAAGCAAGAGCCCTATGTTTACGGGTCCCTCGGCGGCAACGACGTGTCGCTAGTGCCGTCGGGTGCGGTTCTATCACCGACTGTAGTTGCCCCCCCATCTTCATTGCCAGGCTCCACCAATGCCGATGCCCGGCGTGACTACGACGCCGCAGTGACGATCGGTACCCAAGCGGTTTGGGAGGCGTTTATTGTCGATTATCCGAGAGGCCTATACACGGAGCTCGCCAAGGCGCAGCGCGCAAAGTTATTGGCCGAGGAAGCTCGCAGCGCCGCGGCCGAGCGATCACGTATCGCCGACGAAGAGAAAGCCCGGCTCGCTGCCGACGGTGCGCGTGCTGCGGAACAAGCGAAAGCAGCGAAAGCCGCGAAGGCAGCCGACGAGGTTCGGATCGCTGCAGAAAAGAAAAAAGCAGCGGAAGACGCCAAGCTAGCCGAAGCAGAGCGTGCCAAGACCGCCGCCGTAGCGAAGGCTGCAGAAGAGGCGCGCGTTGCAGCGGAAAAGAAAAAAGCGGCGGAAGACGCCAAGCTGGCCGAAGCAGAGCGCGCCAAGATCGCCGCGGTAGCGAAGGCTGCGGGAGAAGCACGCGTTGCGGCGGAGAAGAAAAACGCTACCGATGGCCCAAATCTACCGGAGAGGAAGCGCGAGGCTGACGGACGCCAGGCGATCTCGCCGAATTTGGATACGGACAGACCTACTGGGCCGGTGGCCAGCGTTGCATCCGATTCGAAGTTCGAAACTTCATCACGATCTGCCGAAAATGCAATTGATATACCTCGTCAAGTACAAGCAGAGCTGCGTAGAGTTGGTTGCAACACCGGAGCCGTTACCAGCGAGTGGAACGGCGCCGCCCAGCGCGCACTCGGTCTCTTTAACAAGCACGCCGGCACCACCCTAGATGTGAAACTTGCAAGTCTTGATGCGCTCGATCTAGTCAAAAGTAAAACCGGCCGCATCTGTCCGTTGGTCTGCGAAAGCGGCTACAAGGCCGATGGCGATCGCTGCACGAAAGTAACATGCCGCGCCGGCTATGAGGTTGGAGACAACAACGCTTGCGAAAAAATCGAAGTCAAGAAGCCGCCGACTAAGCGCGCCCCTTCAACGACCCAGGTAGCGGCGCCCGCAGCGCCGTCCGCGCAAATCATTTGTGGTAATGGTGGCTGCCGCCCAATCGGCAAGGGATGCAAACTAGTGCAGACGCGCAATGGATACGCCGGAAACTTCGAAGTCTGTAACTGAGCACAAATCCGAAATTCCTGTACGCGCCGCGCCGGCGCTGGAGATGTGTCAATCGCTTCGCCGCAGGAGGTGTTCACAATTCACACACGAGCGCGAGCATGAAGGTCTGTTTTGCGCCAGAACCTGACATCCCTAGCTCGACGGCAATCTGATAATAGCGAAAACGGCAGGATCATTATGAAAGGCTGGTTCATTACGGGATCCGACAGTTGTTCGCCGTCACGCGTCACAGCGCCGCCAATCGTGCCGCCCTTGCAGATGCAGGTGATGGAGGCCGCTGCAGATGCAGATCATCTCGCTTCGGCGAAGAACATCGGCGCCTTCAACCTGCGCAACGCGATCGCGGCGCATTAGGCGGCGCCGTGATCGGCTATCCTGCTGTGTCGTTGGCCGGCGCGGCCATGGCGGCGAGTGCAATGACATTGTTGAAGCTGCAGAACCCGACGCGACGACTGACACCTGCGGAATATTTTGCAAGATGAGTGGCGGCTTTGCCAGAAGCGGTCATTCGGGGATCTGCAATAGCAATTAGCCTTAGATCATCGCTCCTCTTCCAACACCCTCCTGAGCGGACTTACATAGCTCCAGATCAGTCCGCTGGCGGCATAGACGAGGGTTGTCCGGCCGCCGAGCCCCATCTCAATCATTCTCGTCACGACGGTCGTGCCGAAGCCGCGATGCGCGGGCGCCTTCACCTCAGGGCCGCCGCGCTCCTCCCACCGGATATGAAAGCCTTGATCCGTCTTTTCATAGTCGGCTGCCCATGTGATCTCGATCGCGCCATGATCCGTCGAAAGCGCGCCATATTTGACCGCGTTGGTCGACAGTTCATGGACGGCCATCCCGATCGACTGTGCAGCGGAAGGCGAAAGTTGCAATGACGGTCCTTCGACGGCGATCCGGCTTTGAACGAGGTCGCCAAAATGCGCAAGCTGACCGCGAACGAGCTCCAGCACTCCGATGCTCCGCCATTGATTCTCGACGAGCAGATCCTGATTGACGGCCAGCGCCTGCACTCTGTTCGAAAAATTTCGAACGAAATCCGGGCCACTCGAATAGGCCGTCTGTTGCGCAACAGCCAATACGACGCTCAGAAGATTCTTCGAGCGATGATTGACTTCGTTCATCAGAAGGCGATTCAGACGTTCCGCCTGCATAATCGCTTCCGTCCGCTCGGCGACGCGTTGTTCCAGCGTGTCGTTCAATTCGCTCAATTGCGCCTGGATGAGACGCCGTTCAGCGACTTCGGCAGACAATGCGCGGTTAGCGCTCTCCAGCTGGCGCTGTTTGAGATACAATTCAACAAGGACGCTCACTTTTGAACGCAAGATCGAGGGATTGATGGGCTTGAGCAGGTAGTCGACGGCGCCGTTGTCATAGCCTTCAATGACGTGTTCGTCTTCATTGTAGAACGCGGTGAGGAAGATGATCGGGATCTCGGCGGTCTTCTTGCGCTCCTTGATCATCTGGGCGAGTTCAAAACCGGTGACGCCGGGCATCTGCACATCAAGGATCAGCACCGCAAACTCTTCCCGCAGCAACGCCAGAAGCGCATCCTGGGCGGATCCTCCCTTGACCAGACGATATCTCGGATCGGTTAGGACGGTTTCGAGGACGGTCAGATTCTTGGGCTCGTCATCGACGATCAGGATATTGACGACGTCGAGGGCGGCAGCCACCGGCCGTGGCGCCCCCACTTGGCTCACGGATTGACGATCGCCAGAAAGCTCCGGAACGCTCATCCTTTTGCTCCGACAGAGGTTCCGCAGACCAAAACTCGTTCACCTGCAAGGCCGACCGCACTCATCGGTAAAGCCACACGCGCATGAGGGACAGAAGCTGGTCGGTGTTGACAGGTTTGGAGATGTAATCGCTCGCACCGGCCTCGAGACATTTCTCCCGGTCGCCCTTCATCGCCTTGGCGGTGAGCGCCAAAATAGGCAGGGTTCGAAACTCTGGAAGGCTCCGTATATGCCGGATAGTCTCGTATCCGTCCATCTCCGGCATCATGATGTCCATCAGAACCAGGCTAATATCCGGCGTGGTGCGAATGAGCTCGATGGCGTCCCGGCCTTTGGTGGTGCTGAGCACGTCGACGTCGTGATTTTCCAGCAGCGACGTGAGCGCGAAAATGTTGCGCGCATCGTCGTCGACAACCAATACCTTGCGGCCACGGAGAATCTCCATCGAACCGTGCAGCCGTTCGAGCATGGCCTGCTTCTCTTTCGGCAGATCGGTGATCACGCGATGGAGAAACAGAGCCGTTTCATCCAGCAGCCGCTCGGGCGATTGAACGTCCTTCAGCACGATGCTCTTGGCCATCGCCAGTAGCTGCGCCTGTTCCTTCGCGCTCAGATCCTTGCCGGTGAAGACCACCACGGGCACCTTCGACAGAGCCGAGATCTGCGTGCAGCTTCTCCAAGAGTTCGAAGCCCGTCATATCCGGTAGCCGCAGATCGAGCACAACACAGTCGAACGGATGATCCTGCATTGCGCGCAGGGCATCCGCGCCGGTCGCAGCCGTCACCAATTCGATGTCCTTGTCGTTCAGAAGCTCCACGATCGACTTCCGTTCGATGTCGTCATCCTCGACGACCAGCAGCCGCTTAGTGCGCGGCGCGGTGAATTTCTTCAGCCGGTCGAAGGCCATTTCAAGGCCGTCTGTGGTTGGCTCCTTGACCAGATAGGCGAAGGCGCCGTGTGAGAGCCCGTGCTGACTCTCTTCATCGAGCGTGATGATCTGCACCGGAATATGGCGCGTGACAGGATCGAGTTTCAGCTGATTGAGCACCGTCCAGCCCAGCATATCCGGCAGGAAGATATCGAGCGAGATCGCCATCGGCCTGTAGCGACGGGCAAGCGCCAGCGCGACGCTGCCCCGATTGCCGATGACACCCTTGAAACCCTTGTCGCGCGCAAGGCCCAGCAGGATGCGCGCGTAGTGAACGTCGTCCTCGACAATCAGGAGAACGGGATCTCCCTCCTGCACGATGTCGCGATCATCCTCGACATATTCTTCCCGCGCGATCGGCAGTATCTTGAGTTCGCGCGTCAAGGACTGGGCAGACACAGTCGTCTCAGTCAGTTCGGTCTGCGGAATATCGCGCTTGATGAATTTGACAGGTAGATAGAGCGTAAAAGTGCTGCCCTGATCGAACACGCTTGCGAGCTTGATTTCGCCGCCGAGCAGCGCCGCCAATTCGCGGCTGATGGCGAGTCCCAGACCCGTGCCACCATAGCGACGCGACGTCCCGGCATCCGCCTGCTGGAACGCCTCGAAGATCAGCCGCTGCTTGTCGGGCGAAATGCCGATGCCGGTGTCCTCGACCGCAAAAGCGACGACCTGATCCGCCTTGCTGAGAACCGGATGATCGGGTGTCCATCCCTGCTCCGCAAGCAAAACGCTCATCTGGACGTGACCATGCGCGGTGAACTTGACGGCATTCGACAGCAGGTTCTTGAGGATCTGCTGCAGCCGCTTGTCGTCGCTCTCCATGAAGCGCGGCAAGTTGGACGCAAATTCCACGGCAAACGGCAGGCTCTTGGCCTCCGCGACGTGACGGAAGTTGCGCTCGACATTTTCGCGCAGTCGGCCGAACGGAATTTCCTCGACCTCCACCGTCACGGTGCCAGACTCGATCTTCGACAGATCGAGAATATCGTTGATGAGGTTGAGGAGATCGGAGCCGGACGAATTGATGTTGCGGGAGAACTCGATCTGCCGATCGGACAGGTTGCCGGGCACATTCTCGGCCAGTTGCTGACTGAGAATGAGAATCGAATTGAGCGGCGTCCGCAGCTCGTGGGACATATTAGCGAGGAATTCGGACTTGTATTTCGAGGTCAGTGCGAGTTCGATTGCCTTTTCCTCGAGCGCGTGTCGTGCCTGCTCGACTTCCGTATTCTTGCGCTCCACTTCGGCATTCTGATCGGCAAGCAGCTTCGCCTTGGTGCCGAGTTCTTCATTGGTCTGCTGCAGTTCCGCCTGCCGCGACTGCAGTTCGGCCGTGAGCTGTTGCGATTGCGTCAGCAGTCCTTCGGTGCGCATCGTGGCTTCGATGGTGTTGAAGACGGCGCCGAGATTGAGCGTCAGTTGTTCCAGGAAGGCGAGATTGACGGCGCTGAAAGGCTGCAGCTTCGCCAATTCGATCACGGCCCTCGTCTGCCCCTCAAAGAGAACGGGGAGAACGACAATGCTCACCCGCGTCGCCTTGCCCAGACTGGACGAGATCCCAATGA
Organism: Tardiphaga sp. 709; assembly: GCF_032401055.1. Classification (NCBI taxonomy): domain Bacteria; kingdom Pseudomonadati; phylum Pseudomonadota; class Alphaproteobacteria; order Hyphomicrobiales; family Nitrobacteraceae; genus Tardiphaga; species Tardiphaga sp. 709. Next base: position 2,218,609 of record NZ_CP135529.1, read on the forward strand.
ATTCGGGCGCCACATCGCTGAGCACGATGCTCTTCTTCTCGACGGCACATTGGCCTGCAAGACCCTCGCCCAAAGCGATGGTTTCCGGCAGCCCGTCGCCGCGATGCGCGTAGCTGGAAAGAAGCGTCAGCCTAGTGTCTTCATCGGCGCTGTCCAAATGGTAGATCGTACCCTGATAGGCCTGGATCAGCGGCCCCAATTCGCTCAGAAGAATCTTGCCCACCGTGCTCAGTTCGCGCTGGCCCTGTAGGATGTTCCCGAATTTCGCGAGATTGGTCTTGAGCCAGTCCTGCTCCCGGTTGCTCTCGGTGGTGTCGCGCAGGTTCGAGATCATCGTGTTGAGATTGTCTTTCAACTCCGAGACTTCGCCGCGCGCATCGACCTGAATCGTTCGCGTCAGATCGCCCTTGGTCACAGCCGTCGCGACCTCGGCGATCGCGCGCACTTGTGTCGTCAGATTCGCCGCCAGCAGATTCACGTTGCTGGTGAGGTCCTTCCATGTGCCGGCGGCGCCGGGGACGTTGGCTTGACCGCCGAGCCGCCCGTCGACGCCGACTTCGCGCGCCACGTTTGTCACCTGATCGGCGAAGGTCGCGAGCGTATCCGTCATGTTATTGATAGTCTCGCCCAGCGCCGCCACTTCGCCCTTCGCCTGAACGTTCAGGCGCTGGGTGAGATTGCCGTTCGCCACGGCGGTCACGACCTTCACAATGCCGCGGACCTGATCTGTCAGGTTCGACGCCATGAAGTTGACGTTGTCGGTGAGATCCTTCCACGTGCCGGCGACACCGGGCACCGCCGCCTGACCGCCCAGTCGACCCTCGGTCCCGACTTCGCGCGCCACGCGCGTTACTTCGCCGGCGAAGGAGTTGAGCTGATCGACCATGGTATTGATGGTGTTCTTCAGCTCTAGGATTTCGCCCTGCACGTCCACGGTGATCTTGCGGTTCAGGTCGCCGCGCGCCACCGCCGTGGTCACTTCCGCGATGTTGCGCACCTGGGTGGTCAGGTTGTTCGCCAACCCGTTGACCGTATCCGTCAGGTCCTTCCAGGTGCCGGCGACGCCGGGCACCGCGGCCTGTCCGCCGAGCCGCCCCTCGGTCCCTACCTCGCGCGCCACGCGCGTCACTTCCGACGCAAAGGAACGTAGCTGCTCGACCATCGTGTTGATAGTCTCCTTGAGCTGAAGAATTTCGCCGCGCACGTCGACGGTGATCTTTTTCGACAGGTCACCGCTGGCCACCGCGATGGTAACCTCGGCGATGTTGCGGACCTGGTCGGTCAAGTTCGAGGCCATGTAGTTGACGTTGTCGGTGAGATCCTTCCAGGTGCCGGCGACGCCCGGCACCGCCGCCTGACCGCCGAGCTTGCCTTCGGTGCCCACCTCGCGCGCGACGCGCGTCACTTCTGAGGCAAAGGCCGAGAGCTGATCGACCATGGTGTTCATGGTTTCCTTCAGCTCGAGGATTTCACCCTTCACGTCCACGGTGATCTTGCGGCTGAGATCGCCGCGCGCGATTGCCGTCGCGACGTCGGCGATGTTACGCACCTGACCGGTCAGGTTATTGGCCATCGAGTTAACGTTGTCGGTGAGATCCTTCCAGGTGCCAGCGACGCCAGGCACATGGGCCTGGCCGCCGAGCTTGCCGTCGGTGCCGACCTCGCGCGCCACGCGGCTGACTTCCGCTGCGAAGGAGCGCAACTGATCGACCATGGTATTGATGGTCTGCTTCACCTCGAGGATCTCGCCGCGCACGTCGGCCGTGATCTTCTTGGACAGATCGCCATTGGCGACCGCGATGGTGACTTCCGCGATGTTACGCACCTGACCGGTCAGGTTATTGGCCATCGAGTTGACGTTGTCGGTAAGATCCTTCCAGGTTCCGGCGACGCCGGGCACCTGAGCCTGGCCGCCGAGCTTGCCTTCGGTGCCGACTTCGCGCGCCACGCGCGTCACTTCGGAGGCGAAACCGTTGAGCTGATCCACCATCGTGTTGATGGTGTCCTTCACCTCGAGGATCTCGCCACGCACATCGGCCGTAATCTTCTTGGACAGGTCGCCGCGCGCCACCGCGGTCGTGACCTCGGCGATGTTGCGGACCTGCCCCGTCAGGTTCGAGGCCATGAAGTTCACGTTGTCGGTGAGATCCTTCCACGTGCCGGCGACGCCGGGCACAGCGGCCTGACCACCGAGCTTACCTTCGGTGCCGACTTCGCGCGCCACGCGCGTCACTTCCGCCGCGAAGCCGTTGAGCTGATCCACCATGGTATTCATGGTGTTCTTTAATGCGAGGATTTCGCCCTTCACGTCGACCGTGATCTTGCGCGAGAGGTCGCCATTGGCCACCGCCGTGGCGACGTCTGCAATGTTGCGGACCTGACCGGTCAGGTTTGACGCCATCGAGTTGACGTTGTCGGTGAGATCCTTCCAGGTGCCGGCGACGCCGGGCACCGCGGCCTGACCGCCAAGCTTGCCTTCCGTGCCGACCTCGCGAGCCACGCGCGTCACCTCGGATGCGAAACCGTTGAGCTGGTCCACCATCGTGTTGATGGTATTCTTCACCTCGAGGATTTCGCCGCGGACGTCCGCGGTGATTTTCTTGGACAGATCGCCGCGCGCCACCGCTGTCGTCACCTCGGCGATGTTGCGGACCTGCCCCGTGAGGTTCGACGCCATGAAGTTCACGTTATCGGTGAGATCCTTCCAGGTGCCGGCGACGCCGGGCACCGCGGCCTGACCACCGAGCTTGCCTTCGGTGCCAACTTCGCGCGCCACGCGGGTCACCTCGGCCGCAAAGCCGTTGAGCTGGTCGACCATCGTATTGATGGTGTTCTTCAGTTCCAGGATTTCCCCCTTGGCATCGACGGTAATCTTGCGCGAGAGGTCGCCGCGCGCCACCGCCGTCGTCACGGTCGCGATGTTGCGCACCTGCTCCGTGAGGTTGGTCGCCATCGCGTTGACGGAGTCGGTCAGGTCCTTCCACGTGCCGGCCACGCCGGGAACGACAGCCTGACCGCCCAGGCTTCCGTCGGTACCGACGTCGCGCGCCATGCGTGTCACTTCGGAGGCGAAGGAGCGGAGCTGGTCAACCATCGTGTTGATGGCCTCCTTGAGCTGCAGGATCTCGCCGCGGACGTCGACCGTGATCTTCTTCGACAGATCGCCATTGGCGACGGCGATGGTCACGTCGGCGATGTTGCGGACCTGCGCCGTCAGATTGCCGGCCATCTGGTTCACCGACTCGGTCAGTTCCCGCCAGACACCGGAGACGCCCCTCACCTGGGCTTGGCCGCCAAGCTTGCCTTCGGTGCCGACTTCACGCGCGACGCGGGTGACTTCGGACGTAAAGACCGAGAGCTGCTCGATCATCGTATTGACCAGTTTGGCCGACCTCAGAAATTCACCTTTGAGAGGCCTGCCGTCGACTTCCAGTTCCATGGATTGTCCGAGGTCGCCCTTGGCCACCGCGCCAATCGTGCGCGCCACCTCGGTCGTCGGGCGCACCAGATCGTCGAGCAGCGTGTTGATCGAGTCGACCTTTTCGGCCCAGCCTCCCGTAGCGCCAGGCAGTGTTATGCGTTGCTTGAGCCTGCCCTCCTTGCCTACCGTGTCGCTCAGACGCGCAACTTCCCGGGAAATCCGCGCTTCATATGCGACACTATGATTAAAAGCCTCGGCGATCCGACCATCCATGCCGGGCCAGTTCGAGGGCAGGCGAACCGAAAAGTCGCCGTCTCGAAAGGCCAGAATGGCATTGAGAAGCTGTCCCGACCGGAGCGCCACGGCGTCCTCGACAGACACCGTCGCTTTCCCGTTTTTCTTAACGTTTGCGGACTTCTTGCGATCGCGGAAAGTCGTCGTTTCGCTCATCGGTCTCGGCTCGCCTGATTAAGGGCCACACGATTTTCTGGTGCCCTGATATGTGGTGATAGCAGGCTTCCATTTTTGCCGCGAGCCGCATCCCAACACCCATCACCGGGCTGGACGAACCCGGCTTTGCGACTCCGGAATGCGCGAATCGTATTCTAAATCGCAGGCTAACGCCCGCGCCAATACGCAATGACGGAGCCCTCGGCTACCTACGATAAATAGGTTTTCGATCTTATTCTTGGCTTTCTTGAGAAGATACAGCAGCCAACGCGCCTGCAGGTCAACGCTTGACCAACATCTTCTTCAGGAGCCGATCGATCGCGAGGATATAGTCATCATGGCGACGTTTAGATAACGGGCGACGGAGCCCATGCTCGCTGCAACCGAGATTGACGTCGATATTAAGTCAACGTTTGGGTATCAATGCGCATCCAACGCGGCAGCAGCGCTTGGCTCTACACAGCGCAGCTTGTCGACGGGCTGCGTCATCGGGGGAAATGCCCGTCGGGCCTAACCGGATTATCGACCTTGAAAAGATGCTGTCCGGCTGCTCAAAAATCATCACTCTCTTTGAGAATAAGCTGGGCCTCACACGAAGTGTAAAGTGTGAGCCCTTAGTCCGAGAGGTTCATCGATCCCTCACTGGCGTATAACGGTGGCGCCACTTCGTGTCTTTGTCGACCGAGTGGTAAACCGGAGTGCCTTTGGGAAAGAGTGCTTGCAGCATGCCGAGGCGCGCGAACTCAATCGGCCCGCCATACTCAGCGGCCTGGATCAAGACGTGCATCGCGTTCTGCCACGGGGGAGTGTCGTGCGTTTGCTTTGGCAGCCGGGTGATATACTCGCCGGCGTCCTGCAGGGTGGCCAGCTTACCGCCGGCAGGCAGGACGATCGGATTCGGAAATCGAGTCGACCAGGACACAACGCAACTCCGCAACTGATGGCAGATTCAAGCGCGTCAGATAAGATTCGTTCCTGGGAGGCTCAGACCTTTCGATAGGCGGATCCAGCCGCCGGATGTCTTGTGTGAATCAAGAATTTATAACCACTCCGGTTGTGTTATCCTCCACTGGGGAACGGGGAGTATGCACATTGTTACATCGAACAATTCAATACGACGTGCAGGAGGTCCAGCCGGGGGCTTTGGCGCTGGAACATCTATCCGGGTAGATACGGGGGCCGGTCAAGTTTCGCTCGCGTGAACTGGCTGTTGAAGCGTGCCGGGGCGAGATCAACGATGGCATCGAACGGACCCGGCGACGGTCAGCTAGTCGCTAGCCTAGGTTTTTATTCTATAATGTAAGTATGCGATTCCGATTTTCTTGAAGCGCAGCGCGCCTCAAGGCGGGGTGCCGGCTTGAGAGGCCCTTACCTCCCCACAAAAGGTTACCTGCAGATACGGTCTATAAGCTGAGTGTAGATGTCGAATGCCTCATCAATTCGCTCGACGTAGCAGAACTCATCGGTTTGGTGGCATTGCGCCGCTTCGCCGGGACCGATGACGACGGTTGGCACATTGTTAAACCCCGGCACCAAGGCAGAGGCATCGGTGAAGTAAGGAGCGCCGGCCGGCACAGGGGGAGCGCCCAGTCGAGCGGCCAGGATGTCCATCAATGGTTCAATCGCAGGCTCGTCGGGTGCAGTCGCGAACCCTTTGAAATCGGTGACCAGCTGTATCGATGCTTCAGCTCCCAATCGCTCTTGGATGTCTGCAATGAGCACCTGATGGTCATGTCCGGGCACTGTGCGAAAATCGACTGTAACGCCTGCCGAATCGGGAACGGAGTTGATGTTTTGACCGCCGAAGATCGTGGTGACCGAGGCGGTCGTCCTCCCTAGCAACGGGTGTTCGTTCTCAGGAAACTTCAGAGCTTCGATAAGTCCGACCCAGCTCGCAACCTTATACACAGCGTTTTCGCCCAGCTCAGGCATCGAAGAATGCGCTGTCTTTCCTGTGGCCGTGATTCTCAGCCTGACCGAGCCTTTATGCGCGATGATAGGAAGATTCGACGTCGGCTCCGCAACGATCAATAGCTCTGCGTCCCCAAGGGCACCCTCGCGTGCAAGGTGGAACGCTCCTTGGCACCCCGTCTCCTCACCTGCGGTGATGACCAGCGTGATGCCGCGTTTCAAGCGGCCTTTCTTGGTCGCTTCGACCGCAGCAACAACGAAGGCTGCGACGCCAGCTTTCATATCGCTGGCGCCGCGCCCGATGAGCTTGCCCTCACGGATCTCCGCCGCGAACGGCGGTGCCGACCACGGCTTTTCTCCAAGCGGCACGACATCAATGTGGCCTGTGAAGACAAGTGGCTTTAGTGCCTCCGTGCCAGACAACCTGGCGACGATTGACGGCCGTCCCGGCGCGAACTCGTAAGCTGTAACGGCAAGGCCGGCATCCCGCAGCAAATCGGCAATATAACCTGCGCAATCCTTTTCTCTGCCGGGCGGGTTGAGGGAATCAAATCGCACCAAGGCTTGTGCAAGTTCAACGCTGTTCATTCGATCCTCACTCAGCTTTACTAAAGGGCTATCTCGGTCGGTCATCGTGCGTCGCGGCTAAAAAGCTTCGCGCCAATCTCAGCACTGACCTTCTTGATGAGGTCAAGGTGACGTGGCTTCGCACCTTCGACCAGCTGCGCAGTCAATGTCGTGATGCTGATGCTTCCGGCTAGATGTCCCTGGCGATCGAAGACAGGCACGCCCAATGCCGCCAGGCCTACAACGAAATCATCAACGGCCAGCTCCCAGCCTTGCTTTTGAATTCGCACGGCCTCGGCATTCAGGGTTTTGATGTTGGTCTGGCTTTTCGGCGTGCGTTTCGCAAGCTCAAGCGAAAGAGCGACGGATCGCTCTTCCGGTGAGATAAAGCCCAACAACGCGCGGGGCCCAGCTCCGCAATTAAGCGGCGCCCTTGATCCGACAGTGAACCAGGCGGCATCGACATTTGGAATGGAGGCTCGCACGCGCTCGACACAGATGGCGCTGCCCTCATGATGAACCCAAAGATAGGCAGTGGTACCAGTTGTCTCGCTGAGCTCGCTCAGCAAGGGCGCTGCAATCTCGCGCAGCTCCCTCCCCTTTTCCACGGAGGATGCGAGCTCAAGCACGCCAACACCGAGCGAATACAGACCGCTCGAGGGATCGTGATCAATCAGCCCGCTGCATTGAAGCGTATGAAGTAGTCGTCGCGCAGTCCCTTTGTCCAGATCGGCCGCTGCCGACAGTTCTGTCAAGGTTTGACGAGGTCGTGCGATATGGAAGGCCTTGAGGAGCGCGATGCCCCGGTCCAGTGCTCTTACGATGGGAACGCCTGGCTTGTCTGCGATCGTTGCCGACAGCCGTCCGGCAAGTGGGTTTTGTATCATGCTGTGACACTCTACATCATGTGTTGACACAAACAAGGGCCGTGGACCAAAATGTGCTGTCTCTCACCGGATGGCAGCCATGGTTCTCGACGATACGCTTCGCAAAAAACTGATTGCTTCGGTCGAAGACGGATTTGCCGAGCAGATCGCCTACACGCAGGATCTCATCAGGCTGCAATCCGTGCGCGGCGATGAATTTGTTATTCAGGACCGCGTTTTCAATGAGTTGCGTAATCGCGGATACGCGATGGAGCGCTTCGACATGGACCGTGAGGCCATCGGGCGGCATCCCGGCGGCTCCCCGTTCTCAGACGATCATTCACGCGCCCCGATCGTTGTTGGAACACATCGCCCGCGCGACGAAGCCGGTCGGTCCCTCATCTTGCAGGCCCACGTTGATGTCGTCCCGCCGGGACCAGAGAGCTTGTGGACCCATCCACCTTTCGACCCGGTGATTGAGGGCGACTGGCTCTATGGCCGAGGTGGCGCAGACATGAAGGCGGGCCACGCGGCGAACCTTTACGCTCTCGATGCGCTGCGCAGGATCGGGCTGCAGCCGGCTGCGACCGTCTATATTCAATCCGTCGTCGAGGAAGAATCGACTGGTAACGGCGCTTTGATGACGCATCTTCGCGGCTACAAAGCCGACGCCGTTCTCATTCCAGAGCCAGAAGACGAGAAGCTAGTACGAGCGAACGTAGGTGTTGTTTGGTTTCAGGTGGAGGTGCGGGGTCTACCCGTCCACGTCCGCGAGATGGGCACGGGTGCCAATGCGATCGACGCGGCTTACCGCATCATTGGTGAGCTCCGCAAACTGGAAACGGAATGGAACGCTCGGAAAGCGGGGCGTCCAAACTTTGAAAACGAAGAACATCCTATTAATTTGAACGTCGGCAAAATTGAGGGCGGCGACTGGGAGTCGTCCGTTCCCGCATGGTGTCGAATCGGCTGCCGCGTTTCGATCTATCCTGGCGTCAGTGCCAAGGAGGCAGCTGCTGAGATTGAGCAGCGAATTGCAAAATTCGCGCGGGAAGACTCGTTCCTTTCAAACATTCCCCCATTAGTCACTTTCCACGGCTTCCACACAGAAGGATACGAACTGCCGCCAGGCTCCGAGGCAGAAAAGGTGCTCGCGGATGCTCATTTAGGGGCGACCGGCAAGAAGCTCGAAAGCTTCATGACTGCCGGTTATCTCGATACCAGGGTTTATGCGCTCTACGACAAGATTCCCGCGCTATGCTACGGCCCCTACTCCCAAAACATTCATGGCTTTGATGAGCGCGTCAGTATTGCGTCTCTCAAGCGCATCACTACTGCGATGACACTTTTCATCGCCGAATGGTGTGGCGTTGAGCTTGCCACACCTGAGTGAGTAACAGGCAGCCCAGTTGAAAGACAACGTTCGCCTAACTTTCTTAGAGGCATTTTCATATAAAGGTTATGCGAATCTGACTTGCGCGGCCGTGCCTTCTCGAAGGGGGCGCCTCCCTTAAGACAGCCCCCTTTATTCTGTGAACTCTCAGAGCCGCCCATCCGCGAGCAGCTCGCGGGTGCGCTTTAGTGTCGATAACAGGGCGGCTTTGTAGCCCTTATCCTCGCTGTCGAACTGCGCCTGCTCGGCTTGTTCCTCAGGGCCATGAGGCTTCTTCCCGCGTAAGCCGGTGTAACAGTAGAAGCGGAGCTGGAGCGCTCCGGCCTCATCCACGAACAACTCATTGATGATTACACCTTCGCGCGGACCGGTAGCCTGGAAAAGGTTACCTTGCTTCCTTTCTCAAGCACGATGATCTCCCGCAGGCGCCGGCAATCGTGGCCTCCCGCACGAGGTGGGTTTCGCTTTCCTCGACGACGTCGCAGCGGGTGCACAAGCCCGGCGGCAGGAACAGGCGCGCATCGCGAGCCTTGAGCTCCAGGCCCTTCCAGGCCTGCTCGCGGGTGAGCTTGGTTTCACCGTCCGGATTCACCGGAACGGTAGCGGTCGAATAGATCATGATAGTCTCCTGGATTGTTAGATGACGTCGCGGCGAGCTATGCCGTGATCTGCGCGATGTGGTCGCGATACGAGTGGAGCGGACGGCCGAGCAGCGCGGTCAGCCGTTCGACGTCGCCGACGTCCGGGACCATGCCTTCGGTCAGAAACCGCTCGGCCATCAGGCGCATGTCGAAGGCCATCCAGCTCGGCATGAACTGGCGCAGGTTCTGCTCGAACCCGGCGGTGTCGTTGCCGGGGAAGGTGATCGTGCGACCGAGGACATCCGACCAGATCGCCGCTGCATCTGCGCCGGTGAGCGTGTCGGGCCCAACCACGTTGATGTAATCGAGCGGAAGGGACGTGGGCGATTGCTGGCGGCGGATCAGCTCGATCGCGGCGAGTTCACCGACGTCACGCGCATCAATCATGGCAAGGCCCTTGTCGCCGATCGGCATTGGGTAGATGCCGTAGCCGGTGACCACGTCCTTGATCGTGATCTCGTTGTCCATGTAGTAGGCCGGGCGCAGGATGGTGGCGCCGAGCTTCATCTGTTCGATCATCCGCTCAACGCCGAACTTGCCTGCGAAGTGCGGGACGTTTACGTAACGGTCGCTGTGGATGACGGACAGGTAGACGAACCGCTCGATCCCGACCTCGCGGGCGACGTTCAGCGCGATCAGCGCCTGGGTATATTCGTCGGCCACGACACCGTTCAGTAGGAACAGCGTGGATACGCCCTTCATGGCTGACCGGAGGGAATCGACGTCGAGCAGGTCGCCCTGGACGACCTCCACACCGTCTGGAAATTTGGCCTTGGAGGGATCGCGGACGAGGGCGCGCACCGAGGCGCCACGCTTTGCGAGCTGTTCGACGACATTGCGGCCGATGTTGCCGGTAGCGCCAGTTACGAGGATGGTCATTGGATTTTCTCCTGTTGGGTTGAACACCCTCCGGATATGAGCGGTTCACAAATGGTCCGATAGACGGCATATTTGGACAGACAGTCTCATAGATGGAACAGATGGATTTACTTGCCCTCGCAGATTTCAACCTGGTCGCCCGCCATGGCGGGTTTGGCCGCGCGGCACGTGCGACGGGTCACCCGAAGGCAACCCTGTCGCGACGGGTGGCGGAACTGGAGAGCATCCTCGGCCTGCGCCTGTTTGAGCGCGGCGGGCGAGAATTGAAGCTTACTCAGGAGGGGCGATCACTTTACGAGCGGACAGGGACCCTGCTTACCGAGCTAGACGAAACGGTAGCCGCGATCGCTTCGCGCGGCGACAAACCGCGCGGCAAATTGCGGGTTAGTGCTCCCCTGCTGTTTTCACAGATTGCCATGGGCAAGCTGGCCGCTGGGTTCGCGCTCAAATATCCGCAGGTGCGGCTGGAGATCACGACCGAAGACCGGCCCGTCGACATGGTGGAAGAAGGTTACGACCTGGTCATCCGCATCAATCCGGATCCGGATGAAAGACTCGTCGGACGAGCCTTTCTGCGCGATCGGCTGGTAGTCGTTGCGAGTTCAAGTTTGGCTCGACCCGCCGACTCGCCTGTCCCAGCTGTTGTGCGTGGAGCAGGTGGGGAGACATCCTGGGATGTAACAACACCAACAGGAAAATCGCGCATCGCGATCGATCCGGTCCTCTCTCTTTCATCGATTGTCATGGTGCGCGACGCGGTCCGCGCGGGCGTTGGCGCAGCACGCCTTCCGATATCACTCGTAAGTCATGATCTGGCTGCTGGGACGTTAGTGCAGTGGGGCGACGTAGGCGGACCGGACATCGCTCTGTGGGCTCTTTATCCCTCTCGGCGGCTGCTGAGCGCTCGTGTTTCTGCCTTTCTGGACTACTTGAAAGAAGCTTTCCCGATGGGAACGCCGGACGAACTGGCCGCCTTCATGAAATAATGGAACGTCCTTTTGCGCTCTAATCGCTAGCCGCTTGGGAAGTTTACAACGATGCGGGGTATATATACGAAGCCCCACTCGCAGGCCTACTTTGTTGCACGGCCGCGGCTTTTAGAGCGAGTTCAGCGGGTAGAAGCGATGCAAGATCGCAAAAATTTTTGGTTCCCCTCTTGACCGAGGATTGTAGAAATCTACATCGATTGTCGCCTTTAAACGAAAGGAGTTAGGAGGCCCACATGACGACATCTGCCATGTCGATGAATGGAATCCACGCAAATTCCCTCCTCGCCAGCACCTTCACGCATCCGCGGGAAGTTCTCGCGAATCCCTTCTTAGACACTCTGCAAAAGCGATGCGTTCTTGCGGCTTGGGCATCAGATGCTTTTACGGTGGAGGGGAAGCCATGGTTACGCCAGATCCCCGGCTCCAATGGGACGGTCAGGATCGGCGATATTCTCGTAGCGCTCAGCTCACTTGATGAGGACGACAGTCCCCCACCGAAGATGTCGCGAACACCGTTGCCGCGAGCGCCGATACGTATCCGTGCCGTGGGTCAGACTGCACGAGAGGATAGACGCCGCCGATTAGCGGACCATCCATAAGGCCAACAGTTCACTAAATGCAAAAGCCGCCCGAGCGATCGCTCTGGCGGCTGCAAATTCCATCAGTGCTTCCCTAGCCGGAGACAAGCGCCAGAGGCGGCCCTTCACGACGAAGTGCCCGCCATCTGGCGTCACGGGATTTTGCAGTGTCACCGTCGCGACCGACGATCGGTGGCGTCTTCAGGCCACCGCCTTCTTGTTGACGCCCTTACGAAGCGCGATCGTATTCAGTTTGGTGTTGGCCGCCTTTTCTTCGTTAAGGTTGGTGGTCAGCAGCCGCACAACGTCGTCGTGACCCAGTTCCTCTGCCCAGGCGATAAGCGTGCCGTAGCGAGCAATCTCGTAGTGCTCGACCGCTTGAGAGTTCGCGACGATGGCGGCGTCCAGGACCGCCTTATTGTCGATCTCGCCCGCAGTCTCCTTGGCTTCTTTGATGATACCGTCGATGGCTGGGCAATCCGTAGCGCTTGGCTCCTTGCCAAGCTTCTTGAAGACCTGTTCTAGACGACCTACCTGCTTCACGGTCTCTTCAAGATGCGACTTAAGGCCAGCGGCAAGATCCTGATTGGTCGCCTGCTCGATCATTTGCGGCAGCGCCTTGGTGATCTGGTTTTCAGCGTAATAGATGTCCTGCAAGCCGTGAAGAAACATGTCTTCCATGGTCTTAATGTCTTTAGTGAACAGACCCATCGCATCCTCCTGTTATCGATAACTGCCGTATCCTGCGGCGGATTGCGAACGCGGATTTCAACGGAGAGTTCCCCGTCGATCGGGCTCATCCTTCGCAATTCTTGGAACTCGCCAGAAAAAGGTGCCTGGTCCAAGTGGCCGGTCGAGGATCAAAAGCTACGCAGCAAGTATCGTCTTCTCGATATCCGCTATCGAGTGACCAGTCAGGTCCTTCGCGATTTCGCCGACCAGAGCCTCATCGAGCTTTTTGTGGTAATGTTTGCGCATCTCACCAAGTGTCTTCGGCGCGGCGATGATCACGATGTTGCTGAACTTATTTGTTAGCACCTGAGCATTCAGCATTTCGATGATGCCGGATGCAAAACCGTCTTCTTCCGCCCGACTCTGATCGGGGTTGGCGGAGCTGCTATTCTGTCCACCACTGCCGCTGACCGGCTCGACATCCTCGCCGGGAGCAGCGACCAAGCTCATTTCGGTTTCGGTGCCGACATTGCGGAAAAGGTTCAACTTTTCACCGTCGGCAACAGCAACGATGGTATCCGTTGGGAGGATCATTCTATTTCCTGACATGTTGAGTTTGGCGCCGTTGTCCAAGTTGGCCGCGAGCCAAAGAGCAATACTTCCGCCTTCGCGAAGTTCCCGACTCAATGAACCGCCGTGAACGCGCGCCGGATTCACCGCACTTGAAGAGATGGCCCGCTTAGCGGGCCATCTCAGTATTAGCTGCCGTATAGGCTGCGCTCTTTCCGCACTTCATCCGCTCCGTAAGGCTTATTGGCCGGATCGTAACCAGTCCAGCCAGTCTTCTGCCATGTTGCGCTACGATCCTGCAGATTGACTGACGATCGGTTCAAGATGCCGTCGAAGCGGGTGCGATCCGCGTCAGCTACCTTGGCTGAGACGAGCGTCCCGCCGCGGCGAACGCCTTCTGCATAAAGTGGCGCATCTTCCTTCGACACGCCGGCTTCGGTCAGAGCACCGACCACGCCGCCGGTCGCGGCGCCGGCCGCAGCCCCGACTGCCGTAGCGGCAAGCCACCCTGCCGCGACGACCGGCCCGAGACCTGGAATCGCAAGCAACCCCAGACCGGCCAAAAGGCCGGCAGCGCCGCCGACGCCCGCACCGATTCCGGCGCCAGTTCCCGCCGCTTCAGCACGATCATCGACCCCGTCGCGGTCCTTCTTTCCGTCGAACCAACCATCCGAATTGTTGGCAACGATGCTGATATTGGAGTGTTGGACGCCGGCTGCCTCGAGCGCGGTCACCGCCTGCTGCGCATCTGCATAAGAGTCATATAGACGTGAGATCGTTACCGTCATGAGTGTTTCCTTTGATTATTTGGCAGCGTTGACGTTGCCCTGGAAGTCGACGCTGATTGCGCCTGCGGTTCCACCTTTGCTGGCTTTGCCGCGCCACACACCGTCATCGTCCTTCTTGAGCTCAGAGATATCGCTATAACCGGCTTTCTCGATCGCGCTCTTGGCTTGACCTTCGGTGAAGGAGTTTCTACCGGCGACCGGCGCGGCCGAGTTCTTCTGTTCGTTGTTGACTGCATTATTGCCGGGACCGTCTTTCGCGGCAGGTGCTTGCGCATGCGCAGCCCCCGAAACGAACAGAGCAGCAGCTATACAGAGTGGCGAAAGGCGGTTCATTTTGTTTTCCTCACTAGTCAGTGACAGGGCGCTTCTAACTGACCGAAGATGAACCTGTTCCGTTCGCGATCTGATTATCTAGACAAATGCCGGCTTGCTTCCCGCATGTGGTTCTGGTCGGGAACAACCTGCGATCCTATCGCTTGAACCGGTAACCAAAGGACCAACATGCTCAGATTATTTACCGCGGCTCTGACGACAATTGTTATCTTCTCCGGACACGCTCTCGCGCAGCAGGGAGGAACCGAACAGGAGCGGCAAGCTTGTGCACCTGACGTGAAAAAATACTGCGCCGCTGTCCTCGATCAGGGCGACCTTGCGATCCTCAGCTGCCTCCAGCAAAACCGCTCCAAAATCTCGCAGAGTTGCAACCGAGTCCTAGTTGATCATGGCCAATAGTCTTCGACGTGCAATTCTTATGGGTCGTTTCCTCGGACTTTATAGCCTTAGGAATTCTGCTCGTTCCTGCCTGCAGACTGAAGAAGGAAAACACCATGCCCAAGACCCCGAAGAACGGACACGGGATCGAGCTTCACGGTCGTAACGAGAAGCCCCCCGAGGACATCGAGCGTGCACAGGACCTCAGCTCAAAGGCGCAGGACGAGGAGGAAGGCAACAGTTCGGGTGGGCAGAGCAAGAAGCCCGACGACGGACAGAACTAAAGAAGATCACCGAATTGTGTGACGTATACGCCGAGTGTGAGATGGCCATCACGGGCGAACGTCGCGACTTTCTGGCTTGACGCGACAGAAAGCATGGTAAGCGCGGCAATCGAAACGTTCCAGGCCTCCCGACCGCTCCAGGAAATTGCAGGCGATCTCGTTCGCTTCTTCCATAAGAACTGCGGGATCGAAACTCTAGTGAACTGAAGCTGAACGGCGCTACAATAGCACCTTGGAATGGTCGGAGTCTTACGCTCTGTGGATGCACATATAGGCTTCGTCAAACCCGGTCGATTGGGTACGGTCATTGCTACGCACACCGACGCCGACGATAATCGCAATATGCCGTACACGCTTGGTCACGTAGCGAGCCTCTCTCTATCCATCTTTATTGTTACAACTACTCCCTCTTCCTGCCACTGACGGTCTATCGATCCACCAAGCTGAGATGTCATGCTTCGCGCAACGAGTTTGCTTCCAAAGCCGCCGGCCCCAACTGGCGGGGAGACAGTAGGTCCGCCACGCTCCGTCCAGACGATGATGACTTCGCTGTCGGGGCTTGAACATGCGACGTCAAGCGTGCCCGTCGGGGCAGACAACGCACCGTACTTCAGCGAATTGGTAGCAAGTTCATGCACGACCATGGCCAGTGTTGTCGCGGACGCTTCTCCGACGCCCATACGTGGTACCGACACGCGAATTCGTCCGCTGAATGCACCGAGGTCGTCATAGGGTGCTAACAGCACAGTTAATAAGTCGCCGAGTAATGCTGCTTTGCCTTCATGCCCTGGGATCGGGCGGATAAGATCGTGGGCTCGCCCAAGAGCAGATAACCGCTGGGTCAGCTCTTTCGCCATCTCGACGCTTGTTGTCGTCGACCGGGACGTGATGGCCGTAAGGCCAGATGCAATTGCCAGCAGGTTTTTAACTCGGTGGCTCATTTCTCCGGCGAGTAGTTCATGCCCCTCTTCGGCCTGCTTACGTCCGGTGACGTCGATAAAAATACCGGACATTACGCGATCTCGGATGCCGGCGTCGTCGCCCTTCCCCCGAGCAGAGATCCATCTGATTTCTTCCTCTATGATGATACGGAAATCGATTTCATAGGGTCCAACAATCCCCCGTGTGGCGGCAAAAGCCGCCCTGACGCGGTCTCGGTCCGCAGGGTGTATATGAGCTGAAAGATCTTCGAAAGTTACGCTGTCGCTCCTTGGGACGCCCCAAAGGTCAAATGCTGCGTCATCCATCGTGAGTTCATCGGAGTCAACATTCCAAGTCCACAAGGTCACGCCTGCTGCGGCGATTGCTTCAAGAAGCTGCTCGAAATCCATCGCGTGCGCTTTTCCAGGAGCTTTAGGCACGGGGTTCCCCTCTGGGTGGTTGCCCATTTAAGCTAACAGTTCTTCGGCCTGCAGGGGAAACATTCACGGCTCGCAAATCGGCGACTACGCGTGCAACTTCGTCGTTATCGCGTTGTTGTTCTGCATGTTAAAGTTCTTTCTAATATTAATGATGGCGGGTATAGCGGGTTTGATTGCATTAGCAGCGCTTATCGTCCTCCTGTGACGGTGCTGATATGGGAGTAGTCCTAAACCGATCTTTCAGATCCCGCCGTCAGGTTGCCCTTACTTGTCGACGGCAGAGGCTGGGGTGCTGACCTCACCAATCGCATCGACGACGGATTGAGTTGCCGTCTGGTGCACCATGTGCCCGGTCTCCGGGATCGGGTGAAACCTGCTTTGCGCGACATCGTCATGTAAACGTCCGGACTGTGAGATTGGATCGATCAGACGATCATTTTGGCCTGCGATAATTGTTACAGGCATTGACAGCTCTTTATAATGAGCCTGAGAGCGGGCAGCATTGAGCACGAGCAAACCAGATTCTTCGGCCGCGGCGTGGATTTGAGAAGGGCGAACTGCCATCTCTTTCGGAAACCGCCTAAATTTGGCTGGCACTGCAGCCGGGCCGAACAGCTTGGCGACGAGTGCTGGCCAAATTAACCGACTGACTATCGGCGATACGGTCACACTCATCAGATTACCGATGACAGGTACAGCAGGCGCAGACATCGCGGCAAAATCCGGACGAAAGCTCGGGTAATAATAGCCGGACACGAGCACAAGCGCATGTACCGACGCAGGATGGCGTAATCCCATTGCGACCGCGACTGAGGCTCCCCACGAATGGCCAACAATAATTGCGTTCTGAATGCCGAGGCGTTCGAGAGCGATTTTAATCAGATCGGCCTGCTCGTTCGGCCCCCACTTCACCGCGTTTCGAGGCCTGTTGGTGTGACCAAAGCCTGGTCGATCAAATACTACGACCCGATGATCGCGGGCGACCGCGTCGATCAATCCACTCGACCCAAAGTCCTGGATCATGCTGCCATTGCCGTGCAGCAGCACGACAGCTGGTCCGACGCCGCGCTCGACATAGTGCAGATCGACGCCGTCGACGTTGATGAACCTGCCAGTTGGTGGGTTGTCGCGCTCTGCCTTCTTTGCGAGGAAGCGATTGATAATAGCGGAAGCCACCAGGCCCGCTGTGCCGACGAGTGCCGCCGTCCAATAGGGATTGGTTGACACTCCACGCGGCCGAGTAAATCGTTTTCTTTCTGCAAGAAACATCATTTTTTTCATTCTACAGCTTGGAGGACCCCTACAATAAGCGGATGCCGGCTCTTTCGTTCGCTTCTCGATCAATCTAATGCAAATAGGGTCGCGTTCCGATTGAACGCCCTGAAAGACAGCGATCGTAAACTGCATCTCTACTGGATTTAATCGACTGGAACCGACATCGAAGCAGTTTGTTGTCCATTATCACCGCACGTCTGTGGCATATATCGGTGATGAGACCGCCTGTAGCGCTCCCGCCTTCTCAAGCCAGGAGCGACGCGTCTCATGAAAGATTTTTTGGCTTCAATCGAAAAGCTGCGGATAGATGCCGCAGAGGCGGGTCTGGTGCGGGATCTCGCAACAGATCCTACCAAACGCGCAATGTATGCCCGGCTGCATGATCAACTGACGCGCCTGGCTGATGAAGTGCAACACGCATCCCTGCGATCTGCAGTGCCGCCGATGCAGCTGCTGCCGGTCGAACCAGAAAACTCAAAAACTCAAAGTCAGGCTTAGTTGCAGCGCCTGAAACAGAACTATTTGTCCCCTCCGGCGTATTGATTCCGCGGAGGGAAATGCAATGCATACGAGGCGTACTGTCAGGGAACTGCGTGAGAAGGTCGAAAAGTATCGTGCTATGGCGCGGTTGGTTTCCGACCCGGAGGTCCAGCGCAACATTCTCCAGCTGACGGACGAATTGGAACAGCAGGCCCGCGACATTGAGCGCGGCAAGTAAGAACGCTGTGACCCGAAGAACGACGGGTTAGAGGAGGATGAAATGAAGCTTGCAGACACCTTCCGTGAGAACGCCGCGAATTGCTCCCAGCTAGCCGATGCAGCGACCAGCCGCCCGGCGATCGCACGCTACAGACGAATGGAAAAAGCGTGGTTGGATTTGGCCGCCGAACAAGACTGGCTCGATGGCGAGACAGATCGGCCCCCTGCGCGCTACGTCGCATAGGATATGTCACGGCTTTCGCTGCGTCAGTAAATGAACTGCCTGCGGGCGTTGTCTGGAGTTTTAATGAGTATTGTTCAGCGCCACCTGGCCGAGCACGAAGAACGACTCGTTCTAATCGAGGAGATTTGCATCGATACCGGTGCTCTCGTTCTGGACACCACCACCGACGAAATCTATTTCTCTGCTGACGAGGTCGCCCACAAGACTGCCTACGTGACGGTATTCCAAGCATGGGCAAAAGGAACGATCAAAGGCACTGCGGAACAGGTGTTTGTCGCTACAAAATCTATTCTTGAGGACTGAGCGTAGGCGGCAATCATGTGAAAACGGGCGGGAGATTTCCGCACTCACGTCCGGTGGGCGGCCCGGTGCCAGAGTTTATCTCGCATTGGGCCGCCTGTCTGATGGAGTGTGGCGGACCGAATGTTTGCTTCCTGAATTCAGTTCACGGGAAAATTGTAGCTATTGTCTATTTCAAGCCCCGTGATAGCCGACAGGCTTAGGATTCACCCATTCATTAAAACTTCAGGGCTTTTGGAAGAGGGCATCGTTGCGCGTGCGCCACGTCAGATCGGACAACCAGTTGTAGTCAGGATCGGGCATAAGCGGCACGGCTTTCATGGCCTCCTTAGTGATTGAAAGATAGAAGCTGCCGCGGTCCTGCGAAATCATCAGTGACCGAACCGGGACGACGATACTGTCCTTTCCGGTCGTAAAAAATCCGCCGGAAGCCACGACCGCATAATCGCGACCGTCTTTTGTGCCAAATACAATGTTCCTCACTTCGCCGACGATCTTGTCGTCGGAACTGCGGACCTCCGAGCCAATCATTTCGTCAGTCCTTAACCCCGGCGCAAGTTCGTCTATCCGCAGAAGGGGCTTCGCATCTTTTTTATTGCGAGTACCGGTAGCAGCCCCGCGCTTCACCTTCGGCTCACTCGCGGCATTCTGCTTGTCCGCTTCCTCCTCGTCGTTGTCGCCCAGCAGTCCCATCGGCGGGCCTGCAATCAGTTCGCGGATATTTGCAAGAAGCCGCTCGCAATCCTCGTGACGTCCGTAAGATCGAAGCGTCAATGCGGCGTCCCGCAGATTGCGGAGATCGCGCACATACTGGCTGTTAGTAGGGCCACGAAATCGGGGATTTTGCTGGACCGCTTCTTCTAGCTTGGCATCACCAATCTCGCACTCTGCCGAGGCCGCTGTGATTCCGCCAACCGCGATGAAGGCGCAAAGAATTGCTGTTCGCGTGACCATCAGTCTTTCCGATCTCGATTTCGAAATAATCGTCTTAAACGACGCGGGGCGGCGATCTACGCCGCCGAAGTAATCAGCACATGTTGTCGAATGTCCGCATTGCGGACACCAACGCTCTGGTAAGGTAGGGCTTGGGGATGAACAGCGCATTGGCTGGAATGGTCATTGGCCTCGCCTTACCGGTCGTGATGATGATGTGGACAGGTGGCCATCTGTCCCGCACTGCAGCGGCTAGCTTCAGGCCATCCATGGAACCGGGCATGTCAATGTCAGTGAACAGGAGGTGGATATCCTGACGGGCCTCCAGCACAGCTATGGCTTGGCTTGCGTTGCCGACCTGCAGTACCTCAAATCCTGCGTCGCTTAGCTCTTCGCTGACCAAATCCCGGATAAGGGTTTCATCTTCGACCACGAGAACTATCGGCATTCCCACCTCCGGTGGGCACACACAGGCCACTAACTGTAATGCGCCAAGTCGGCCTACTGATCTTCGTTCCATTATTTGAACGAATGAGACGGAGTTTTGTCTGATTTATTTTGTAGATCCCTTTACGCCTATAACGGCGAGCTTCCTTCCAGCCTTGAGCCTATCCAGCTAAATAGAGGGAGGCTACTCGACAGCATGTCGATGACACGCGTCTGGATGGGGGCCGGAGACGAAGTCAAAGGGGATGAGAGTCGAACGCTTCATTCCAGCCTAACAAAAACGGCGCATAGGCGATCGCAAGGAGAAAAAGCGCCAACGGAAACGCGGCCGCGATGCAAAGCTTATCGATGTTGCGAAGCTGCATGGTTACGAAACCCAACGATCGGAGTTCCGTTCCAATCCCCGCCTCAGTCGCCGCCCTTCTCGGCTCGACGCAGCGCGGCACCCAGCTTCTCTCGTTGCTGCTCCCAGCGCCGTCGTTCCGCCTTCGCGCGCTTGTCGATATCGTCTCGTTCCCTTCTATCGCGGCGCCCCTCGCGTCGTGCTCCCGTTCAGCGGCATCAAAGGCTTGTTGTGCCCTTGCAACCTGCGCTGCTTTCCGCTCTCGCTTCTTGGTCCTGGCTAGCGCTTCCTTGCGCAGGTCGGTTTCGCGTTTCCGCTGCTGTTTGTCGAAGGCGGCCGCGGCTCTACGTGCTTCCGCGTCGTCGACTTTGGCCGCTTTGATCTGAGGCGCGGCCCGCTTCCGCGGCGCTGACACTTTCCTTCCAGCCACAAGTCTTTCGGCTCGTCTCCTGGAATGCGCTATTGCCAGCAACCGGGCATTCGCTGTTCGAGTGTTATGAAAGCATCTTTAGTATCAACATTTCACCACGCATACCGCACCACGCCCTTGCCGGCGTAGCTGCGCGTGACATCCGAGAACTCGCCTTCAAAGGTGCCGGCAACGGCCCAGCCGTTCGTCCACTTCATCTCCGCGGATGCGGTCGTCAACGCAGCATCGCGCGCCTGCGCCGCGCCGTTCACGACGAAGCTCGCGCCGGGCAGCGTCTGGAACGTCGCCGAAGCGAAACGGTCGGTGTTGAAGTCATGCGACCATGCGACGCGGCCGCGCAGCGTCAAGATCGCGTCCGTCACGGCAAACGACTTGTCGGTGCGGAAGCCGAGTTCGCTGCGGGTGCTGGTCACCGTCTTGCCAGCATAGGCCAGTGCGAAGGTGTTGGCACCGCCGCCGGCAGTCTCTGCATAGGAGGGCAAATCGAGCGCTGTGACCTGCGCCGCCGCATAGGGCGTGAGGCCGACGCCGCCCAGCCACGACATCAGGTAACGATTGCCGCCTTCGATGCGACCCGAATAGCTGTTTGCATTAAACTGCGCGCGCAGCCGATCACCGCCGACAACACGATCAGTGGTGATATCCTGCCAGCCATAGGCTACCGCTGCTGTGATGTAAGCTGATCCGACCGTATGGCGCACGAACGCACCAGCCTGGAACAGGTCGCTGCGGCCCGAGCCGCCGTTGGCCACCGAGAAGTTGGTGCCGCCGCCAGCCAGCGAGAAACCCGCCAGCGTATTGGGCGAGAACCAGTAGTCGGCGCCGACCGCAACGCCGCCGATGCTCGACCGGGTATCGTTCGAACCGACCACCGTATTGCCGTCGGTGTTGCGCGAGCCGCCGAAGGCTGCCGCCCACACGTTCCAGCGTTCCTGGAACGCAGGTGCCATTGGCGGAGCTTTGCGATAGATCGCCGCCAGCGCATCGCTCGGAGAGCGCTTCGCGGCATAGGCCAGCGTCTCGTCGGCATAGCCCATCGCAGCGGATTCCGGCGTGCCGCGGCCTACGGTGAACGGATCGGTCATCACGCCCATGAACTGGGTCATGGCGTCGAAACTGGTCTGCTGGGCGCCGGTGGCTGTCTCGCCGGAGACCTGCGACAGGCCGCTTGCGGACATGTTGGCGAACACCGTGGGAATGCCGCCGGTGGTGTTGAAGAAATTGGTCAACGCGTTGGCGACGTTCTGCTGATTTGCGTTGAGGCCGCCTGGAATGGCGAAATTCAGAATCGTGTTGAGATATACATTGTTGGCGTCATAACTCAGCGTTGAACTGAAGTTTGATGGCGCATTATAGGTGGATACCGCGGAGGAGAAGGTGCCGCTGACGCCGCCGGTCGCGGTGAGGATCCTGTACGTCTTCTGTACGTATGCCCCATCGGCAAAGACGACGAAGGCCTTCGCACCACCGAGTGTTGCCGTACCTGTTACGTTAGCAAAGGTAGATGCCGCGGGTGTTACATAAGCCACATAGAAAGCACCCGACTGAAACGCTAGATTGCCGACGATGTTTGTCGACGAACCGGGAACCAAGGTGCGGAACTCACCAGCCGAAAACGAACTGGAGATTGAAACATCACCGCCGATCACGGTGCCGGCGCCACTCAAGTTGAAAAACGTTTGATTGAAGCCGTTCAGATCTACTGTTGCGCCGGCTGAAACATCGACGGTTGGAATGGGCCCAAAAGCACTGCCGGATGCAGCCCGCAATGTGCCCGCTTTCACATAGGTAGGACCAAAGTAACTATTTGATCCGGCCAGCTCCAGCGTTCCAGCGCCAATCTTGGTGAAGCCAGATCCTTCGCCGAAGGGCCCAAACAGGTTGGCAATTGCGCCTTGAATGGTAGTCGTGGTCCCCGCTGCGATATCGAAATTTGGATTGCCGCTCATCACGAATGTGAAGTTGCTAGCTAAGATGGCATTGGCCGTAACTGCCAGCGTCGCGCCATCGAACATCTTAATCTGTTTATTGCTGCTGCCCAGATTACTACCGCTTGTAATGGACAACGCACCGCCTCTGATATTGAGGTCGCCGATAAATGTGTTCGTTCCAGCCAGCACCAAGGTTCCGGCGCCGGTTTTTGTGATTTCTCCCAGGCGACCGTTGTTCTGGATAATATTGGCAGCGAGTGTTGAATTGGTCTCCTGTGCGAGCGTAAGATAAAAGCCTCCGGTGTCGATATCTCCGATGATGGCAGCTGTCGCATTGCCGAGTGTCAGGGTGTTGTCGCCGTCAATGAAACGGATTGCAGCGGCCCGAGTTACGCCGTCGCCATTTAGTCCACCCCGGATCGTGCCATTGTTAACGATCGTGATGTCCTGACCGACAACACCGGCGCCGCCCGTTCCATTAGCGCCATTGCCCGCGCCGCCAAGGCCTCCGGCGCCTCCGGCGCCTCCGCTCACTAGAGCTCCTGTCTCCACATTCAACGTTCCGCCGGCTGCGAAAAGCGCACCGAACCCGCCTGTACCGCCTGAACCACCGAACCCGGTTGCGCTCGATCCGCCAGCACCGCCCGCGCCGCCAGTCCGCTGATCACCGAAATCGGCCTTGTAATTGGCATTTCCTGACAACGCTAATTGGGCTGCGCCTGCTCCGCCCCCGCCTCCGCCTCCGCTACCGTTTCCAGCCCCGCCATTACCTCCGGCACTCGCCGTGAAGTTTCCGCCGGACCTTAAACTGGAATTGGCGTGATATACATTGAACCCGCCGCCGCCGCCCCCGCCGCCGTCACCGGGGGCTGCGCCGGCGGCGCCATCCCCCGCAGAAACGTTCGCCTGGGTCGCACCCGCTCCTCCCGCCGCACCACCACTGCCAGCGCCGCCAGCGCCACCAGCGGTAACTGGCGCTCGTGCGTCCCCGCCGGACCCGCCGCCGCCACCTCCGTGGCCTCCGATCGGATCGGCCGCACCTGGGTTTCCAGCCGCGCCCCAGCCGCCTGATAGGTTATCCGAACCCGCCTCGCCGCCAAATGCGGAACCAGCCGCGTTATTTCCGCCCGCACCGCCGTCAGCGAGGGCCGGGCCCACAAGGACGCCGCTCGCGATCACCACGATGGACAATGATAGCCAAAGCGCGGTGCTTCGGAGAAAAGCGCGGCGAAGATGCGAATCTTCAAATGCTGGCTGCGTCGTTTGCTTCGTCGGCGAACCGAGTTTGAACTTCATAACTTAACTCCAAAACGCCAAGCGCATTTGCTTTCGACACGAAGTCCCGTCAGTCGCCTCGAAAGAGCAGCGGCAAGACGGCTGACCCGGTCTTACGAATAGTGAGAGAACGCGGCGCCACAGAGCTGACGCGCGGACGGTGACGAGCGCGCATAAGGGCAGTCCGGGACGTCTGTGACGTTAGTGGGCCGTCATTTCAGCGTTATTATTTCTCGCGCGGCGGTGAATTCGTGCAAGTTGCACACTTAAAGTGCTACAGCTTGGAGAAAAGCTGGAAGCCGAGCAGTGGACGCAGTTAGCCCGAGGATTAATCTTTCGCTTTTGGGCCGTTTCGTCCTGACTGGGCCCGATGGCGTAATAAGCCTGCCGAACAAAAAGCTCGCTGCACTGCTGAGTTATCTGGGCTGTACGGGGCCTGTGCCTCAGCCGCGCGAGCGGCTCTCGACGCTCCTATGGGGCTCCCACTTCGACGCCCAGGCCCGGCAGAACCTGCGGCAGGCCCTTTTCAAGCTTCGTCAGGTTATCGGCTCGGACGCCATCAACAGCGATGGCGAGTTCGTATGCCTGAATCCAACCGTGGTGTCGTGCGATGTCGGCCGGTTCGAGGCACTGATCCGGGATGGTGGCCACGATGCGATGCATACGGCGGCAAATCTCTACCGGGGTCCATTTGTGGATGACATTATCGGTGTCAGCGAAGAGAGCTGGAGCGAGTGGCTAGCCGGCGAACGCGAGCGGCTCCAGGAACTAGCTTTGAACGCACTGGTCAGCATCGGCGGGCAAGAGTTGACCGCCGGCCGTATCGACCAAGCCTTGCAGGCTGGCCAACGAGCCCACGCTCTCAACAACATGCGGGAAGACGTCCACCGTTTAATCATGCAGGCGCTCGTCGCCAAGGGCCGTAGAACCGAAGCGCTGACGTATTATCTAGATATCGTTTCGATGTTGAAGCGCGAGCTCAGCACCGAGCCAGATGCTGCAACGCGGGCGCTCGCCTCAGAAATCCGAAGCGGTGGAGCGGCCGACACGCCAGAGGCGCACGGCTTCGAGCTGCAGCATGCCGGGCCTGCCGTCGCTGAAGCATTTCCCACGTCTACCTACGCGGCAACTGCGGCGAACGTCGATGATCTCGAACAACGCCAGTTGACGATACTTGTCTGCAAATTGGTCGGCTCGCTTTCCGATCGGCTCGATGCGGAAGATGTCCATGATCTGATCACGGCATTCCACAGGATGATCGCAGAAATAGTCGCGCAGTTCGACGGATTCGCCGCGCATTATGAAAGCAGCGGCGCACTCATCTATTTCGGGTATCCCGCTGCGCGTGAGCATGACGCCGAGCAAGCGGTTCGCGCTGGTCGTGCCCTTCTAGATGCCGTCAGCACCTTAAAAACCTCCTTCGGCACCGCGCTTCAGGCCAGTGCCGGAATTGCTTCCGGGCTCGTAGTTGTGGGCAAATGGCGGGGGGCCGGCAATATGCAGCAGCGGGTTGCGATCGGAGATACGTCGGACATGGCGACGCGGCTGCAAGCCGCCGCAGTGCCCGGTGAAGCGTTGATTGCCGCCAGCACGCGGCGGCTGGTGGGGCAGATGTTCGACTGCCGCGCACGCGATCCCATCGAGGTGAAGGGGCTGCCGCAACCGGTGGAAGCGTGGCAGGTGCGCGGCGAGACGGCCGGCGTCAGCCGGTTCGAGGCCAGGCGCGCGGGTAAGCTCACCCCGCTCGTTGGACGGCGGGAAGAAATCGAACGGCTGTTGCGCCGCTGGGATCAGGCCAAGCTCGGCGAGGGTCAGGTCGTGCTGCTCTCCGGCGAGCCCGGTATCGGCAAATCGCGCATTGCCGAAAGCCTGCTGCGCAGTCTCGACGACGAGCCGCATACCCGCATTCGCTATTTCTGCTCGCCCCACCACGCGCAGAGCGCGCTCCACCCGTTCATCGCGCAGCTGGAACAGGCCGCGGGATTCGAGCCGAGCAGCGACTTCAGCGCGAAGCTCGAGAAATTGGAGGCCCTGCTAAAGCCGACGGCGAAAAATCTGCCGCGCGACATGGCGCTGATCGCCGAGTTGCTGACGCTGCCGACGGATGGACGCTATCCGGCATTGGCGGTCAGTCCGCAGCAGAAGCGAGAGATGACACTCGCGGCACTGCTCGACCAGCTCGACGGCCTGGCAGCGAAGAGCCCCATCCTGGTCGTGTTCGAGGATGTCCACTGGATCGATCCAACTTCACTCGACCTGCTCGATCGACTGGTCGCGCGCGCCGCTAACCTGCCGGTGTTGCTGGCCGTCACGTTCCGGCCGGAACTCGAACCAACCTGGGTCGGTCAGCCGCATGTTACGATGCTGCTCTTGAGCCGACTTGGACGTCATGACAGCGCCGCCATCATTGGTGGCGTCACCAAGGACAAGCCGCTGCCTGACGTCGTCACCGATCAGATCCTTGCGCATACGGATGGCGTACCACTGTTCATCGAGGAATTGACGCGCACGCTGCTCGATAGCAGATTGTTGCGCGAGACGACGGACCGCTACGTGCTCGATGGACCGCTGCCGCCACTCGCGATCCCAACCACGCTGCAAGCTTCGTTGGTCGCCCGCCTCGACCGGCTTGGCACGGTCAAGCATGTGGCGCAGATCGGCGCCGCGATCGGACGGGAGTTCTCCCACGAGCTGATTGCCGCGGTGTCCGCCATGCCCCCGATGGACCTCCACGCGGCACTGGAACGGCTGACGGCGTCCGGCCTCATCTCCCGACGCGGAACGTCGGCGGACGCGACTTACGCGTTCAAACATGCGCTGGTCCAGGACGCCGCCTATATCACGATGCTCAGGAGCCGGCGGCGACAGTTGCATGCAGACATCGCCAATGTTCTGGTCGAGCGGCTTGCGGCGACGGTAGAACGCCTGCCCGAGGTGGTCGCCCACCATTTCACCGAGGCCGGGCTTGCTAGTGAGGCGATCGACTTTTGGCTCAAGGCGGGTCGGCTTGCCCATGTGCGATGGGCGCTCCGCGAAGCTGTCGAATTCTTCGAACGGGCGCTGGAGGTTCTCGCGACACTGCCGGAGAGTCGGTCGACGCTCGAGCAAGGCTTCGATATCCGACTCGACTTGCGTCAGTTGCTAGTCCGGCTCGGCGAAGTCGGGCGGGCGCTGGAACGCCTGCGTGAAGCGGGGACCCTCGCCGAGCGGATGAACGACGACGGCCGACGCGGCCGGGTCTGCGCCGTCATGACAAGTATGCACGGTGGGCTCGGCGAGCTGGAAGACGGGCTTGCGTCCGGCGCTCGCGCGCTGGAGATCGCGGGGCGCCTCGGGGACCTCAGGCTTCGCATCCTTGCCACAAGTTTTCTCTCGCAGGTACGCTTCTTCCGCGGCGATCATGCCCGGGTGGTGGACCTGACCACCGACAATCTTTCCGCTCTGCCTACCGGTTGGGCCTTGGAGAATTTCGGAATCGCTGCTCCGCCATCGGTTCACGACCGTGGCTACCTGATCATGAGCCTGGCGGAACTAGGCCGCTTCGCCGAAGCGGCCGGGCCTGCAGCCGAAGCGATCCGGCTCGTCGCACCGCTGCTGGATGCCTACGCCGTCGGATGGGCTCACCTTACCGATGGGACGGTCCACCTGCTGCGGGGCGAGTGGGCACAGGCGCGCCCAGGTTTTGAGCGTGCAATGGCGGTGATTAGGGCAGGAAATCTCCCTCTCCTGCTTTCCCTGTCGGTCGCCTTCTCCGCCTGGAACATGGCGCAGCTTGGCGACGCCAGCGAGGCACTGAGCCGGCTTCAGGAAGGTGAGCAACTCGTCGAGCGTCAGGTCGCGACCGGATATGTCGGGAATCTCGGATGGCTCTATCCGTGGCTAGGTCGGACAGCGCTGTTGCTGGGGCGTCTCGGCGACGCGCAGCGGCTCGGCACCCGCGCACTGGAAGCCTCGCTGCACCAGGCCGGGTTCGCGGCTCATGCGCTGCATCTTCTCGGCGAGGTTGCGACCCACCCCGATCGGTTCGATGCCGAGCGCGGCGAGACCCATTTTCGCCGGGCGCTGGTACTCGCCGAAACGCGCGGCATGCGTCCGTTGGTCGCCCACTGCAAGTTCGGCCTCGGCAAGCTTTACCGGCGTAGCGGCCCCCACGCGCACGCGCAGAAGTATTTCACCAGCGCGGCCGCACTGTACCGCACGATGGACATGCCGTTCTGGCTTCAGGAGACGGAGGCCGAGATGCAAAGCGACATTCGTCGCAGCGCCTCTTAAAGCGTCAGCTCTTCGTCGATGACGGCGATTTCATAGCAATAAGTCAAATGGCCGAGTGGTGTGATCGACAGCGCCGTCAGTGAGCTGTTGAAACGAGCACTCTTCGGCAAAGATGAACCTCGGGCTGGTGTTGGTGAACATCGAAATGATCTTGCTTATTTGTTTCTCCTTTGCTGGCAACCGCTGGCCTTGCCGGCGACCGGGGACGAAGAGAGACGGGAGCTGCGCCGCAGGGCGCGCCAGCGCGAGGGCTTGCCCTTGCGGCTGCCGGAAATCTGCGTCAGGTCAGCCGAGATGCAAGGCTGATGGGACGCTAAGCAGGACCGGTCAAAACAAGGCCCGATCTCGCACCAAAACCCGTGCAACGCTAACGTGAGACATGATGTTATTTTGGATCTGACGCGCCGCCGATTTCGTTGAGGAGTGCCATTTCGAGCAGCTTCACGGTCATAGGATTGCCGACCAATCGGGCGATCGGTATGAGGGCCACCAGTCCATCGACGAGTTCGTCGTGATCCTTTGGGGGCTCTGGTTTGGATTCTTCTGTCACTTAAGCGCTCTTCCGTATCATCGGAACGCGAGTGTCCTCCATGACTGAATGAGTCACGCCCGTGCGAGCACGTATCTTGTTGAGGGCTGGTTCACTCGTGTCGAACATGACCGCGATCGTCGCATCGCCGTCGATCTGATGAACAGAACCCAAGGGGTTCAACTGATATCCCATCTTCTGGACGAGCGACATGCGGAGTGCCCGGACGACGGCAGTCACATTGAGGATATCGCGGGCAATGCAAAACTCCTGCACTCCGATGAGAAGCTCATGATAGGTTTCGCCGCCGCGTCTTCCCGGCTTGATGGCGAGCCGTGTCATCTCGATGACCTGTTCCGAGCTTGGCACGGGCCCATCGACCAGATAGGCGAACTGTTCGCTGAGCATGTGGGGCAGCGCCGTCGGATAAAGCCTGAGGCAACCGATGACGTCATGCTGATCATCGAGCGAGGCGAGGTAGATGGCATGGTCGTCGTCGTATTGGTCCTGCTCATAAATGCCGTCTTTCTCAAATTCTTGCCATCCCCGTTCCTTCACGAAACAGGCGTGTCTTAGCTTGAAGACTTGATCGAGCGTAGGAGCGAACATTGCGCTGTTCGATTGGTCGATGACCCTGATCATGCCGCCTCCTGCCGTGAACCCACGGCGGAGTGTCACGACAGGAGGCGGTCACAGAATCGCTCAGGAGAGGGATTGACTAGGGATGGATCTCGCCGCGCCGGATCGATTCGACGACGGCCTGGGTCTTGGAACAGACACCCAGCTTTGAAAGCACCGAGGAAATGTGTGACTTAACGGTTTGCTCAGAGATATGAAGGATCTCGCCGGTGTCCCAGGCCGATTTTCCGACGGCGGCCCATCTCATCACTTCGCGCTCCCGGGGCGTCAACGTGAATGTCCGGGATTCAGACCTGAGTTTGAGGTTCGCCTTGTAGAGATAGAGGGCCATCATTTCGACGGCCCGGCGACCTTCCTTGCTCTCGTCGACAGCGTGACCGGCAAGAGATACGGTCGCCTGATAACCGCTGGTGCCCTGGATGGGGACGCATATGCCGCTCCGCAGGCCGTGCTCAATCGCGGAAATCTCAAGAACCCGGCCACCTCTTTGATCGAGCACCGGTGCGTCATGCCATCCAAAGGCATTGAAGCTCTTCCGGGCATAGTTCGCGACAGGATCAACTAGGATCAAGTTCTCGCGGTGATACTGTAACCGCCAAGCGCGCGGCCAATGATCCAGGATGAACATCTTGTCGAAGGCGGTCGGCTGGATACGAGAAGAAACAACCATAAAGGAGTCGTAGCCGAATTGCCGGACGGCCGCCGCAAAGGTATCGCGCAGGGACACCTCAGTTTTGGCTTTGTCCAGAAGTTCGAACGCAGAGAATATAGCGTCGAAACGTCCCACGTGAGCCTGTGCCTAACCAAACGGAATACAAGCAATTGATTGGCTCATTGTAGCGGATCGACTTGAACGTTGTGTCGCAGCCATGCTCATATCCACTTCTTTTAAGTCCATCTGGCGGAGCCCAAATGCAACCAAGGCATGCCAATGAAGTCGATGTCCATATTGGGAAGCGCCTCAAGATGCGCCGCCTGATCATGAACATGAGCCAAGAAGCGCTCGCAAATGAAATCGGGTTGACGTTTCAGCAGGTGCAAAAATACGAAAAAGGCGCGAATCGGATCAGTGCCGGCCGCATGCAGCAGATCGCCGCTATCCTGAAAGTACCGGTTACCTTTCTGTATGATGGACTTTAACATAAGGGCGGGGCTGTTTCCGAGGTTGGGATCGACGTTATCGAGCAGTTCCTGTCCACCAAGGACGGGCTGGCGCTCATTACGGCGTTTTCGCAAGTCGAGGACAGGAAGCTCCGCCAGAGTATC
The DNA here is from genome assembly GCF_032401055.1 of Tardiphaga sp. 709. Taxonomy (NCBI): domain Bacteria; kingdom Pseudomonadati; phylum Pseudomonadota; class Alphaproteobacteria; order Hyphomicrobiales; family Nitrobacteraceae; genus Tardiphaga; species Tardiphaga sp. 709. The sequence goes on from NZ_CP135529.1 coordinate 2,249,273, forward strand.
GTGGACTTGGTGAAGACCATCGTGGCAGAGCACAAGCCAAAGAAAAAGCGCAGCTGACCTAGCACGGACTCGAACGTGCCCTGACTATGATGCCGGCGGCGCATCACGTGATGCGATTCCAACGACCTCCCGCCCCATGAGGGCGGCAGTTATATTCGATGGCTGTCAAGGCGAGCCGAGCTACGCGGACTGAAGGCCGCCGGACGTTCGAGAAACCACGCCGGAGCCCGCGAAGTGATCTTCGCGGCCTCAAACAGAGCTGTACAGACAGATAGCCTTTGCGAGAACTGCCGCACCGGGCGTACCGACCTGCAGTGCATCAGCTGCGATGATCCCGAGTTAAAGTGGGCCGCAAGTCCGGCCACCGCGCCCAAGGAAAATCAGACCGAAACGCTTAAACAGCGTCCTTCGCAACCTTCAACGGCGACGCCTTGACGGTTTTGCTGGCCGGTTTGGCCGCGAATTCCATCGGCTCTTTCGTGAAGGGATTGATGCCGCTACGAGCTTCGGTCGCCGGCTTGTTGACGACTGACACCTTTACAAAGCCGGGAATGACAAACTCGCCAGACTCGTTGAGCTCCTTGTAGCCGACAGTTGCCATGTGTTCGATCACGGCCTTGACGTCGCTTTTCGACACGTTGCTCGATTCCGAAATCGCGTCGATCAGCTGCGCCTTGGTCATCTTGGCCATGGTCATTCCTTTGATTTTTGAAGGACACGGAACGGATTCTAGAACGCTTGAGCTACGCCGGGTGCATAGCTTGTCACAAACACGGCAAAACCGCGCAGCGCTTCTCGTTCAGCCCTAGGGGATACACTCACCGGGTTTAAAACCGATCGACGCCTGGATTGCAACAAGCATTCGCTGCGAGCATACAACCGCATTTAAGGTGGTTTAGGGCTGACCAGACTCGAATCGGAAGGGGAGCTCCAACAGCTTTTTTGCTGCTTCGTCGTCCATCCAAGGACAACGAAGCCCCAGATCCCGGCTTCGAAAGTGGCGGCGGGTCGAGTTACCCTCCGATACTGGCAGCTTCGGCCGCCGCGCGTTGCATACTTGACGACATTTCGCCCGTCACGGTGCTTTGCTCTTCAACCGCAGCCGCAGTAGCGGTAACATATTCACTGACATTCTGAATTTCTTGCTTGATTGCTTCAAGCGCGGTCACGACGTCGCTCGAAATTCCGTTCAAACTGTCAATCTCGCGAGTAATCTTGTCAGTGGCTTGCTTGGCCTGATTTGCAAGATTCTTAACCTCGGAAGCGACGACCGCGAAACCGCGTCCTGCGTCGCCAGCGCGCGCGGATTCAATCGTGGCATTCAGGGCCAGCAGATTGATCTGCCCAGTGATATTCCCAATCAATTCGACGATACCACTCATGGCCTGCGCTGCCGCACTGAGGCGTTGCGCCTGCCCATCCGCGGACTCAACCTTGCCCACCGCCGACATCGCAGTATTCTTTGACTTGACCATCGCTTCAGAAATTTCTCGCACGGAAGCATTTAGCTCTTCGGCCCCTGCTGCAACCGACTCCATCATCGAACGAACTCGCTCGCTCTTCATGCGGGCAATTACCTGAGCCGTTGTATCAGTAGCATATTTGACGACTTTAAACGGCCTACCGTTGAGGTCCAGGATGGGATTGTAGGACGCCTGAATCCAGACTTCCTTGCCGCCCTTACCAATCCGCTTATACTCGGCGGCTTGGTATTCACCACGGTTCAGACTTGCCCAGAACTCGCGATAGGCGGCACTGTCGCGCTCCGAAGGATCGACGAACACGCTGTGATGCCTGCCCTTGATTTCTTCCAGCGAATATCCCAGCGCCTGCAAGAAGTTCTCATTCGCCGTCAAGACGATGCCATCCATACCGAATTCGATCACAGCCTGTGATTTTCCGATCGCAGCGATCTGTCCGGCAAGGTCTACGGTCTGGAGCTTCTGCTCGGTGACGTTGGTGGCGAATTTCACCACCTTGAATGGCTTGCCTTTTTCGTCGAGGACCGGGTTGTAGGAGGCGAGAATCCAAACTTCCTTGCCACCCTTGCCGATGCGCTTGTACTCGGCGGCCTGGTATTCGCCACGATTCAACTGCGCCCAAAATTCTCGATATTCTCCGCTTTCCCGCACCACCGGTTCGACGAACATGCTGTGATGCTTGCCCTGGATTTCAGCCAACGCATAACCGAGCGCATCGAGAAAATTTTCATTCGCAGTGACAATCGTCCCGTCCAGATCGAATTCGATCACGGCTTGAGCGCGCTCGATTGCCGCGATCTTGCTGGTTTCCTCCATACTCCGAATTTTTTTCGAGGTAATATCGGTCGCGAACTTGACGACCTTGATTGGCTTGCCACTACGATCCATGATCGGATTGTAGGATGCCTCAATCCAGATCTCCTTGCCACCCTTGCCGACCCGTTTGTATTCGGCGGACTGAAACTCGCCACGGTTGAGGCTCGCCCAGAACGCTCGGTACGCCGAGCTGTCGCGGAATTCCGGTTCAACGAACATGCTGTGATGCTTGCCCTGGATCTCGGCAAGCGTATATCCAAGCACAATAAGGAAATTTTGATTGGCTGTGAGGACCTCACCGCTCATATCGAATTCGATGACCGCTTGCGATTTGTTGATTGCCGCCAACTGGGCAGTTGCGCTGTCAGATTTGGAATGTTGTCGCCAGAACGCCATTTTGTACGGTCCCTAGTTTGCAATGTAGCGCATTCAATTTGAACTGCGGGCGCGCCCAGCAATCCTTTGCGATCGCTTCAAAGAGACTGCACTCGCGCCTCACAGGCTTGAAATTTGAAATCCGTCGCGGTCGCGCCCAGTTCATGATTGCGAGGCGGGTACATGAGTTCCTCTGAACCCCACTACTTAAATACGTGATTGGGTATACAGGGACGCGTTTAAGATTCGGTTAGCCCCTGCAGTGCCTGACGAGTTCCTGTGGCGACACACCAACTTCTAATGTCGTGCGCCAAGAGGTATCACCATAGTCCGCGCATCGTCGCGGCACCTGAAGATGAAAAATCTCGTTGGTAATCCAACACCGGTCTGATCACGGCCAGATCGGAAGATATTAGATACTACTCAGCCATGCTCAGGCCTGGTGACACCGAGATTTTACTTACGAGCAATATCGTGGAGCGCAGACGACAGGGCGAAAGCCCAATGCTTTGAAAAGGAAGTCGGTTATGCCGTGACAAAACTGCAGTTACATCAAGAGCAGGAGCAAAGCGTTCTGTCATAGGCTTCTAGTCGCTCGCGTAACCTGCGCAACATCGAGATGATGTCGCCCAAACTAAGGGACATCAACGCTCGGCAGGAATAAGCGCTAGGCGCCTCGTCGATCCGACTTAACCTGAATGAAATGCGACCTGCACTATTTCGCGCCCTGTTCAAAGGCAGAGCAATAAAGGCGGCGACTGTCGTAAAATGCTAAGCGATGAATCGTAGGATCTTTTGTGACCCAAACGATTCTGGAATTAGTAGACGAACAGGAAGGGGCGCCAAACCACAACATCTGGATGACGCCTATGCTTGAACGTTTTCCCGGCTTCCATACAAAGAATCCGGAGGTCAATCGCGAAATACTTTTTTCCAACTTCAACGTCAGCCATTTTGACTGTCAATTTCGAGAACAACCATTTATCGCCAAAGCAAATTGGGTCGACACTAAGTATGTCCGGATCACGAGCGCATTCTGCAGCACGTCCACTGACATAACATATGATGCTGCCCCGGTAGTCCGGCAGTTTCTCCAAGCCCGTTCCAGAACACACATAACGTTCGATCACAGTGCTCGATCCGATGTGCTCTCGGCGTCGAATACCTCAGTCGTGATACCTGCAGGCTCTTCGTTTCGGGGAATCGCCTCGGGCGAGCACGGGGTTATCGCCCTGAGAATCGAGATTGCTGCCCTGAGGACCGTCATTAGCGCGATGCTCGGAGAAGATATTCCGGCTGAGCAGCTCAATGCCGAGTCATGGACACACGATCGTTTCGGAAACAGCATGAGAACTTCCGCCATCCAGTTTATTTCTGATCTGGATTCAGTGATGGAAGGCGATTCATTTGCTGCTGAAATCTTTGGCCAGGCCCTTCTCGTCCGGTTGCTGATGAGTTGCTCAGTACGATTTAGTCCGAGGCTTAAAGGCCGTGCATCATCTCCCTCTTTGAACCAACTGCGTCGGGTTGAGAGCTATCTTGCTGCAAACTGGCAGAAGGACATTGACATTAAGGATATAGCCGACGAATTCGGAATGAGCATCAGAAGTATCTTCCGCTATTTCAGATCGCTTCGGGGTGTGACTCCTAATGAGTTCATGCGACAGCTCAGATTGGAGAGAGCACGGAGCATGTTGGAGGCGGCCGAGGATTCTGACACAGTCATGATGATTGCAATCCGCTGCGGTTTTCAAAGCATGGGACATTTTGCGCGCGCGTATCGCACTGCGTATGGCGAGTTACCCTCACAAACCTTGTTAAGGAAGAGATCCAGAACATCTCACGCAGGTCGATAGAGTCCGTTTTCCAGCGAGTCTGAAACTGCAGAAATGCCATCGCTGCCAAGGTTATTGATTTCCCCGCGTTCATGTTGATTCACGCAATCCGACCACTGCCTCGATTTACTGAAAGCTCTTGGACAGGACGGTATCATATCAACACGAGGCGCTCTCAGCGCCTACGCAGTGATGCTCGCTGAGCAATCCCGTGACGAACTCGATAATTTTACCCGGCCATCGGTGCAGTACTCGACTATGCCGGCAAAAGAGGCTGTTCACCCACGGAAACACTATCTTGATTCTCGGAAACGGTTTCGACATAGCAGCAGAGGCTGGGATACCGGGCATCCATCAGAACACAATGCGACAGCGTACAGAAACTATCAGCCGCTTGATTGGCGATTGCATTCGCCCTCGTTAGGTTTCCTGAGCAGGGGGATTCCAAATGTGCATCGCATTCGACATCGACGAGGTCATCGAGCTTTCCGGAGACATCGACCATGAGGTAGCTATTGAGGAGGACGCGATGAAGATGGATCTGCTCGCGCCGCGCCTCATAGGAAGCCTATCGAGATCCACGGCACTGCAGCTACGATGAGTGTTCCGATCAGCAACGCCAGCATGTATCCAATAATCGGCTTCATGCCCTCATCGGGGTTGATGCGGCTGATGGCGCAGGCGGCATAGTAACCGACGCCGAATGGCGGAGCGAACAGGCCGATGCCCATCGCGAGAATGACGACCATTGCATAGTGGACCTCATGGACGCCGACCTGCCGCGCGATCGGGAATAGTAGCGGCCCGAACAGCACGATGGCGGGAATGCCTTCCAGCACGCTGCCGAGGATCACGAACGCGACGATGGTGACGGCGAGGAAGACGGGGACGCCGCCGGGCAGTCCAGTCATGAACGTGGCAAGCGAAGATGAGAAGCCGGATTGGGTCAATGCCCATGCCATGCCGGTCGCCGCACCGATGATGAGCAGAATCGCGCCCGACAGCGCGGCCGTGTCGATCAGCATCGGATAGAGGCGCCGCCAGGCAAACTGCCGATAGATCAGCAGGCCCGCCAGAGCCGAGTAGACGATGCCGATGGTCGACACTTCAGTAGCGGTTGCGACGCCCTTAACCACCGCGGCGCGAATGACAAAGGGCAATGCGATGGCTGGAATGGCGATCACGAAGGCAAGGCCGATCTGGCGCTTCGTCGCCCGCTCGACCTGCGACAGATCCTCGCCGCGATAGCGCCACCAAACCACCGCGCAGAGCATGATCGCCAGTACGATGCCGGGCAGCAATCCGCCGGTGAACAGTGCCGAGATCGACACGCCGGTCACCGATCCAATGGTAATGAGCACCAGCGAGGGTGGAATCGTTTCGGTCTGCGCGCCGGTTGCCGACAGCAGGGCGACAAGATCGCCGGGCTTGGCGCCGCGCTTCTTCATTTCCGGAAACAGCACCGGCGCTACCGCTGCCATGTCGGCCGCCTTGGACCCTGAAATGCCGGACACGAGATACATGGCGCCGACCAGCACATAATGCAGGCCGCCATGAACGTGTCCCAAAAGACTGGCGAGGAAGCCCACCATGGCACGGGCCATGCCCGTCATCTCGATCAGCAACCCGAGAAACACGAACAGCGGCACAGCCAGCAGGATCAGATGGCTCATACCCTCGTCCATGCGGCCCATCACAACCACGTCCGGCGTGCCGGTGGTCAGGGTGAGATAGCCGACCGTCGCAAGACCGAAGGCGAAGGCGATCGGCACGGCAGCGAACACCATCGCGCCGACGAGGAAAACGAAAAAGATGAGCAGGTTGAGATTGCCGAGCGGCTTCAGCACCGGCCCTAGCAAAGCAAGAGCCGTGATGATCACCGCGACCAGCGCTACGGCCATCAGCACGCGCCGCCAGTCGGCAACGCTGGCGAGCCGCAGCAGTGCGACCAGCAACATCAGCCCCATGCCCACCGGCAGCGCCGCAGCCCGCCATGTATTGACGATGTCGAGCGCGGGCGTTCTGACATAGACCTCGTCGGCGGCAAACTCGTAGGCGGGATGAATGACCAGCACCAGGAATGCGAGCGATGCAGAAACGGCGACCGTGTCAAGAAAGGCCCGCATGTCCGGATCGAGCTTGCTGACGATGGCAGTCATCCGCATGTGCTCGTTGCGCTGGAAGGCGAGCACCGATCCCAGCATCGCGAGCCAGAGAAAGAGGATGCCGGCCAACTCGTCCGACCAGATCAACGGCGTATGGAAGACGTAGCGCCCGACGATCCCGGCAAATAGGATGCCGATTTCCGCCAGCACCAGCAGCGCTGCTGGTACTGCGGTGAATGTGAACAGCGCCGTGTTGGCGCGGGCGACCCAGCGCGGCCAGCCGGCGCGAAGTTGCGCCGGCTCCACGCGGGTTTCAATCTGCTGCGCGTGCGCCATGATGATCAGGCCAGCTTGCCGGAGACTTTTTCGAGCTGGCTCCAGGCCTCTTCGCCGAACTTGGCCTTCCACTCACTGTAGAAGCTGGTCTTGGCCAGGGCATCACGGAAGATGGCACGATCGACGTCGATGAATTGCAGCCCCTTCGACGTGAGATCAGCGCGCAGCGACTCGCTGAGTTTCGCTATGTCGCCCCGCTGGTCGGTTGCCGAACGGTCGAATTCACGCGAGACGATTTCCTGCACATCTTTCGGCAGACGCTCGAAGGCGCGCTTGTTGCCGAGAATCCAGTAACCGTCCCAGACATGACCGGTGAGACTACAGGATTTCTGTACTTCATATAGCTTGGCTGTCGCGATGATGGGCAGCGGGTTCTCTTGCCCGTCGACGACCTTGGTCTGCAACGACGAATAGACTTCGTTGAAGTTAATCGGCGCAGGCCCGGCCTGCAGCGCCTTGAATAGCGAGGTCAGGATCGGTGCCGGCGGAACACGAACCTTAAAGTTCTTGAGGTCGTCCGGCGTCTTGATTTCGCGCCCCGACGATGTGACGTGACGGAAGCCGTTGTCCCACACCTTGGACACCGTCATGATCGGCGTCTTTGCGATCTGGGCGCGGATATAACTGCCGAGCTCACCGTCCATCGCCTGCCAGATCGCGGCGTAATTGGTGAAGGCAAAGCCGGTATTGACGATGCCGGCGGCCGGCACGAAGGTCGCGAGAATCGACGATGACTGATTGAAGAACTCGACCCCGCCATTGCGCACCTGGGTCAGGAGTTCGGTGTCGGAGCCGAGCTGGTTGCTGGGAAACAGCTTGATCTCCAGTCGGCCACCGGTTGCCTCGCGAATTCGATCGCTGGCTTCCTGACCGCGGACATTGACCGGATGTGTTGGGTCCTGCCCGGTGGCGAGTTTGTAGGTGAACTCGGCCGCCGATGCCGGACGGGTCAAAATGCCGCCGAACGAGATGGCAGCACCTGCCATCAGCAGGTTGCGACGCGAGATCGTGGCACGCTTTTGAATGGTCATGATTTCCTCCGTTGTCATCCAGACGATGGATCTTGTTGTCGTGATGGTCGCCGGCTCTTGGAGGCCGGTCTGTAAAAGCATCTTCTTCGCCACCGGTACTGCTGCGCAGTGACGGCGTTGCTGTCGTACTCGTCCCAGATCGGAGCTAACGCCGCGACCTTACAGCCATCCCTTGATCTGCGACGCCACGGCGGTGGCCGAGATGCCGTAGCGGTCGTGCAGTGTCGGCAGTGCGCCGGCATCGAGGAA